>CAZWWR010000332.1:0-2677 GCA_964637265.1 uncultured Jannaschia sp. | reverse complement strand
CGGCCACGCCGCCCGGACCCAGGCCAGGCACCTCTCGGACGTCGCGCTGCGCCGCACGAGCGACCTGATGCTCGGGGCCCTCGGCCCCCGGCAGCTCGCGGCGCTGGCCGACGGGCTGGCCGCGCGGTTCGACTGGTCGGAGACGCGGCGGGCGGCGGAGCTGCGCGCGGTGCTGTCCCGGCTGGCACCCTCGACATACCGGCGGACGCTGGCCGCCTCGCTTGACGGAGTGTGCTCATGACCGACGGCAGCATCGGCCCGGGCGACGTCGTTCTCGTCACCGGCGCGACGGGCTTCACCGGCGTCCACCTCGTGCGCGCGCTCTGCGCGGCCGGCGCGGAGGTGCGCGCCATCGTGCGGGAGAGCTCCAACCTCGACGTGCTCGAGGGCCTTCCCGTCACCCTCCACCGCGGCGAGGTCTACGACGAGGCCACCTGCCGGGAGGCGGCCCGGGGCGTCCACTACGTGTTCCACGTGGCGGCGGCCTTCCGGGAGGCCAGGATCGAGGACATCGTCTACTGGCGGGTCCACGTCGAGAGCACGCAGCACCTGGCGCGCGCGCTGGCCGGGCAGGAGGGCTTCCGGCGCTTCGTCCACGTCTCCACGATGGGCGTGCACGGCCATATCGAGCATCCGCCCGCCGACGAGGAGTACCCCTTCGCCCCGGGCGACGAGTACCAGCGCACCAAGGTCGAGGCCGAGACCTGGGTGCGCGACTTCGCCCGCGAGAGCGGCCTGCCGCTGACGGTGGTGCGGCCCTGCGCGATCTACGGTCCCGGCGACCGGCGGCTGCTCAAGCTCTTCCGCATGGCGAAGCGGCCCGTGGTCCCGGTGCTGGGGGTCGGCTCGAAGAACCTCTACCACCTGGTCCACGTGAGCGACCTGGT
The DNA here is from genome assembly GCA_964637265.1 of uncultured Jannaschia sp. GTDB lineage: Bacteria > Pseudomonadota > Alphaproteobacteria > Rhodobacterales > Rhodobacteraceae > Jannaschia. The sequence goes on along the minus strand of CAZWWR010000332.1, from coordinate 1,790 downwards.
GGCGTTCATGATGCATGTCGCGGTCCGCGAGGACACGCTGGGCCAAGTCTATCTGTGCGGCGCCGACGAGCCGATCCGCCTGGTCGACATGATCGGCCGGATCGCCGCCCGCCTGGGCACCGGCCCCCGGATCGTGCGCCTGCCGGTGACGCCGTTCTTCTGGGCGGGCGACCTGTGCGAGGCCGTCTGCAAGCCGCTGGGCGTCGAGCCGCCCATCTACCGGCGGCGGGTGGCGTTCTTCACCAAGGACCGCGCCTTCGACACGTCGAAGATGCGCTCCACCGGGTTCGCCAACCGCTACAGCAACGAGACCGGGATCGACGATCTCGCCGACTGGTACCGGCGGGAGGGCTGGCTGTGAGGGCCCCGCGGGCGGAGGCGCCCGGAGGGACCGGCGAGGCGCTGGCGCCGGCGCGGGCAGGCGCCGCCGCCGCCGCGCGTCCGCAGGAGATGCCGGGAAAGGCGCCCGCCGACATGCTCGTGGTGGCGCCGCACCCGTTCTTCACGCCGCGCGGCACGCCCTTCTCCGTCTACTACCGCACGCTGGTGATGGCCGAGGCGGGGGTGCGGATCGACCTGCTGACCTACGGCACCGGCCAGGACGTGGACATCCCCGGCTGCCGGATCGTGCGGATCCCGCGCATCCGGGCGCTCGAGCCGATCCCCGTCGGCCCTTCGGGCAAGAAGGCGCTGCTCGACGTGCTGATGGTGCTGTGGACCGTGGGCCTCCTCCTCCGGCACCGCTACCGGCTGGTGCACGCGCACGAGGAGGCCGTGTTCTGGCTCCGGGCGCTCAAGCCGCTGCTGCGCTTCCGGATGATCTACGACATGCATTCCAGCCTGCCCCAGCAGCTGGGCAATTTCGGCTTCACCGATTCACGGCTGATCGTGGGCACCTTCAAGTGGCTGGAGGACAGCTGCCTGAAGGCCGCCGACGCGGTGATCACCATCTGCCCCGACCTGCGCGACTACGCCCTGGCGCAGGGGGTGCCGGAGGACCGGCACTTCCTGATCGAGAACTCGATCTTCGAGGATGTCCGGCTGGCCGCCCCGCCCGCCTCCGCCTCCGGGGGCGGGGCGGCGCCCGTGACCGGGCCCGCCACGGAGACCGACACGGAGCCCGCCACGGAGACCGGCGCGCAGGAGGAGACGGGATCGGCGATCCCCCCCCATGACGGCCCCACGCTCGTCTACGCGGGCACCTTCGAGAAGTATCAGGGCATCGACCGCGTGGTCAGGGCCTTCGCCGCCGTGTCCCGGGAGCGGCCCGATGCGCGGCTGATCCTCGCCGGCGGCACCGACGCGCAGGTCGCGGCGATGCGGAAGGTCGCGGAGGAGGCCGGGCTGGGCGAGGCCTGCGTCTTCACCGGACGCGTGCCCAAGGCGGTGGCGCTCAGGCTCAACCGCGAGGCCGACGTACTTCTCTCGCCCCGGATCGACGGCACGAACACGCCTCTGAAGATCTACGAGCAGCTGGCCAGCGGCAAGCCGCTGATCGCCACCGACATCTGGTCCCACACCCAGGTGCTCGACGAGGAGGTCTGCTTCCTCGTGGAGCCCACGCCGGAGAGCATCGCGAATGGCATGCTGCGGGTGCTGGACGACCCGGAGGAGGCGCGCCGCCGCGCGGCGAACGCCCGCGCGCTGTTCGAGCGCGACTACGCCCGCCCGATCTACGAGCGCAAGATCGCCGCCCTGCTCGAGCGGGTCGGCTTCTCGCGCCGGCCCGCGGAGGGCTGACGGCCCGCCGGGCCGCACCCCCCGGCCCGATGCCCGCCCGGCCGGACCCG
>CAZWWR010000331.1:0-2678 GCA_964637265.1 uncultured Jannaschia sp. | reverse complement strand
CGCCGGGCCGGGGGGCGCGAGGCCGGCCGCTGGGGCGCCGCGGCGCCTCCCGCCTGCCGGAGCGGGGCCCCGGCCCGGGGCCGGGGCGGGCGAGGCGGGGCGTGGCGTCAATTCAGGCCCCAGAGCTGGCGGAAGCCGTCGATGTGGACGTCGCCGTAGCCGTCGTTGAAGGTCGCGGGGACGCCGGCGCTCTCCACGTTCTCGTCGGTGAAGATGTAGGCGGGCGTGTTGAGCGTCTCGACGGGCTCGAGGCCGCAGAGGAGCCGCATGTTCGCGTCCGTCCCGGCCATGCCGACCCAGCCCAGGCTCTCGCCCACGTTCATCTCCACCATGTCGCCGTCGCGCATCATGTCGAGCACGAAGGGCGTGCCGTTGTAACTCACGATCTTGGCGTCGCTCCCGGCGATCTGGATCGCGGGCGCGATGAACTGGGACATCGAGTCGTAGACCGGCAGCACGTAGTTGATCGACGGGTCCTGCAGCAGCGCGTTCTGCACCGCCGGCTGGCCCTGCGTGGCCCAGTCGTTCACGGGGACGTTGATGTAGCGCGTCGTGCAGTCGGGGCAGTTCCGGTCGAGATAGCCGATGACGGCGTCGCGGAGCGGCGCGGTGGGGGTGATCTCGTCGGGGCCGAGGACGAGGGCGTTCACCTGCCCCTCGGTCTGGACCATCGCCCAGGCGGCGATGATCTCGCCGATGGTGACATAGTCGGTGTTGGCGGCGCCGTCCATGAAGTCCGGCACCTCCTGGGTGGTGGCGTCCCAGTTGTGGGTGGCGGTGACGAGGGTGCCGGCGTCGCGGGCCTGCGTGATCTGGGGGACGAGGAACTCGGGCGGCAGGCCGCCCTGCAGGTCGATCAGGTCGTAGCCCTCGGCCACGGCGGTGTTGATCCCCTGGATCCAGCCCGCCGGGTCCATCTGCGTCTCCCAGTCGCGCAGTTCGAAGCCGACCATGGCGGCAGCCTCCACGAAGCCCTGGCTGATGGCGGCGTTGAACGGGTTGGCGTTGGTGAGCGGGATCACGAACATCCGCTTGTCGGCCATGCACGCCCGCGCGTCGAAGGGCTCGCCCGGGGGCGTGAAGACGGGTGTCCGGGAGTACGTCTCGATCAGCGCGCGGGCGGCGTCCAGGTCGGCGGCGGCCGGGGTGGCCAGCAGGAACGGGAGGGCGGCGAGGATCGGTCTCATGGGGCGGTGTCCTTCTTCTGGGCCGCGTCGGCGAGGTAGGCGAGGGCGTCGTCCGTCGAGAGGAGGTCGGCGTACTTGGCGCTCATGTCGTAGAGGTTGGCCCGGTGGGGGCCGTCGGCGCGGTCGCCCACGGCGTCCTCGACCACGAGCGTGACGAAGCCGTGGCTGATCGCGTCGATGCAGGTGGCGCGGACGCAGCCCGAAGTGGTGACGCCGGTGAGGAGCAGGGTGTCGACCTTCAGCCAGTGCAGCGTGGCCGCGAGCGAGGTGCCGAAGAAGGCGGACGGGTACTGCTTGACGACGACGACGTCCTCGGGTGCGTATTCCAGCGGAGGGGCGAGGCGCTGCGTGTCGCGGCCGGCGTCGAAGCAGGAGAGCGCGGGCACCTTGGCGTAGAAGGCGCCGCCGTCGGCGCCGCCGGGCTGGTACCTCACCTCCGTGAACACCGTGGGGATGCCGAGGCGGCGGGCCTCGGGGGCGAGGCGGGCGGCGTTCCCGAGCGCGGTGCGGCAGCCCTCGCCGCCGTAGAGGGGGGCGTCGGGGTCGAAATAGGCCTGCGCGAAGTCGATGAAGAGCACGGCCGGGCGGCGGCCGCGGGTCTGGGCGGCGTGGTAGCCGGCGCGGGCGTAGTTGGCGTCGAGGTCGGTCATGAGGGGCGACTTTCGGGCGCGAGGGCCTGCGATGCGGCCGGGCGGAGCGCGGAGCCGTGCGGGCGCCGGGCCGGGGGGCGGCGCAGCGACGGTGGCGCGGGGCACCTGGTGGCGCCGCCCCGGGACGGCCTCCCTGCTGGTTGCCGACGTTGCAGGAGCGCCGGCCCGTGGGGCCGGTCCGGGGCCGGCACGGCGGGCCTGCGGCCCTCGAGTCCGTGCCGGACGTGTATGGCATGGCTGGTTCCGAAGGCAGCCCTGTCGGCCGTGACTTTCGCGCCCCCGTTCCGTTCGGTGCCGCCTCTGCGGAAGCATCGGCCCGACCGGCTGGCGGCCCTCGATCCCCTCCCGCGGGACGGTGCGGCGGCGTGCACGCTCGGCGGAGACGTCCTCATTCCGCCGCCCTCGCGTAGTCGGCCCGGAACACCGGCGTGCGGGGCGGGGGGAAGCCGGTCTCGCGCTCGCAGCGGGACTTGAGCTCCTCGATGCTCTCGAAGCCGCGGTCGAAGAGCTTCACGGGGCCGCGGGCCTGGGCCATCTCGCGGCGGAGGCGGACCGTCGCCGGCTCGTCCACCCGGCCGCCTGCGAGCACCACGCCGTAGCGGCGGGCGCCCTGCTCCGTCACCAGGCCGCGGCCGACGTCGCGGAGCACGAGCGCGGGGTCGCGCTCCAGCGGGTCGCCCCAGCCGCCGCCGCCCCAGGTGTCGAAGTGGAGCACGTCGCCCGGCCGCACGGCGATGCGGTCGGCCTTGGAGGGGATGTTCTCCTGCGTCCCGTCGGCGCGCACGAGGCGCTTGGTCGAGCGCATCCCCGGCGCGCCGCCGTTCACGCCCCAGGGCGAGGT
>CAZWWR010000330.1:0-2681 GCA_964637265.1 uncultured Jannaschia sp. | reverse complement strand
GCCCCCGGGCCGGGGCCCCGCCCCGGTGCCGGCCCCGCAGCCCGCCGCATCCCCGTTCCCCGCGGATCCCCGCCAAGGCCCGCTAGACCACCCCGATCTCCGCAAGCGCCGCCGCCATGCGGGGCGGCAGCGGCGCCTCCCCGGCCTCGCTCCCCTCTGCATCCGACGGAGCGTCCCCCGGGGCGAGGTAGCGCCAGCCCTGGAACGCCTTGCGGGGCACGGGCACCACCGGGACCAGCCCGGGCCGCAGGACGATCCCGCAGCGGGCCACCCCGTCCGCGCCCATCACCTCGTCGAGCCGCAGCACCGGCTGCCGGCACATCACCACGCCGCGGATCACCCAGTAGATCGAGCCGCCGTCGAGCAGCTCCTCGGCCCGGCGCGGCCACATGCGGGTGACGTGGCGCGGGTTTCCGTCGGGGCCCTTCGCACGCGCCCCGCGCTGCCAGCGCGCCAGGCCCTCCACGCTCCGCGTCCCCACGCTCAGCTTGATCAGATGCACGCCCATGCGCTGCCCCCTCGCCGGATCGGCCCCGGGATCGTATATCTAGCGGGTCCGCCCCCGCGCGCAACGATCCCTAGGTAGCTCCCGATGCCCGACACGCACCGCCCGGCCTTCGACGCCCCGATCGCCGCCTCGGTATGGGACGCGAAGTACCGCTTCAAGGCGCCCGACGGAACGCCGCTCGACGGCGACCTCCCCGCCACCTGGGACAGGGTGGCCCGCGCGCTGGCCGAGGCGGAGCCCGACCCGGCCGCCTGGACGCCCCGCTTCCGCGCCGCGCTGGAGGGGTTCCGCTTCCTTCCGGCGGGGCGCATCCTCGCGGGCGCCGGCACGGGCCGTGCGGTGACGCTGTTCAACTGCTACGTCATGGGCAAGATCCCCGACGACATGGGCGGCATCTTCGACGCCCTCCGCGAGGCCGCCCTCACGCTGCAGCAGGGCGGCGGCATCGGCTACGACTTCTCCACGATCCGCCCGCGCGGCGCGCCCGTCCACGGTGTGGGATCGGACGCGTCCGGCCCGCTCTCCTTCATGGACGTGTGGGATTCGATGTGCCGCACCATCATGTCCGCGGGCTCCCGGCGGGGCGCGATGATGGCCACGCTGCGCTGCGACCATCCCGACGTGGAGGCCTTCGTCGCCGCCAAGCGCGACCCCGCCCGCCTGCGCATGTTCAACCTCTCGGTCCTCGTCACCGACGCCTTCATGGAGGCGGTGGAGGCCGGCGCCGACTGGCCGCTCGTGTTCGGGGGGCGCACCTTCCGCACCGTCCCCGCCCGCGCCCTGTGGGACGCGATCATGCGCGCCACCTACGACTACGCGGAGCCCGGCGTCATCTTCATCGACCGGGTGAACACCCTCAACAACCTCGGCTACGTCGAGACGATCCAGGCCACGAACCCCTGCGGCGAGCAGCCCCTCCCGCCCTACGGCGCCTGCCTGCTCGGCTCGATCAACCTCGCCCGCCTCGTGCGCGATCCGTTCGCCGGGGACGCGCGGCTCGACGAGGAGGAGCTGGGCGAGCTCGTGGCCACGGCCGTGCGGATGATGGACGACGTGGTGGACGTGTCGCGCTTCCCGCTGCCCGCGCAGGAGGCCGAGGCGCGCGCCAAGCGCCGGATCGGCCTCGGCGTGACCGGGCTCGCCGACGCGCTCGCCATGTGCGGGCTGCGCTACGGCACGCCCGAGGCCGCGTCCCGCACCGGCGCATGGCTGCGGCTGCTGGCGAACCGCGCCTACGCCGCCTCCGCCGCGCTTGCCGCCGAGAAGGGGCCGTTCCCCCTCTACGACCGCGAGGCCATCCTCGCCGCGCCGATGGTGGGCAGGCTCGACGCGGAGGTGCGCGAGGCCATCGCCGCGCACGGCCTGCGCAACGCGCTGCTCACCTCGATCGCCCCCACCGGCACGATCAGCCTGCTCGCCGGGAACGTGAGCTCGGGCATCGAGCCGATCTTCGCGCTCTCCTACGCCCGGCGCGTCCTCGACCGGGACGGGACCCCGCGGGAGGAGACCGTGGAGGACTGGGCCGTGGCCGAGTGGCGCCGCCTCCATGGCGACGCGCCGCTGCCCGAGGCCTTCGTCACCGCCCAGACGCTCGAGCCGGAGGCGCATGTCGCGATGCAGGCGGCGGCGCAGGACTGGATCGACAGCTCCATCTCCAAGACGATCAACGTGCCCGAGGACATCTCCTTCGCCGATTTCGCCGACGTGTACCGGACGGCGTGGCGGCTGGGCTGCAAGGGCTGCACCACCTACCGGCCCAACCCGGTGACGGGCGCCGTCCTCACCGCCGCCCCGCCGGACGCCCCGCCGGACGCCCCGTCGGAGGGCCCGCCGGATGACCCGTCGCCCGGCGCCGCGGAGGCCCCGGGCGGGGATCCGCCCGTCGACCGCTCCGTCGCCCCGCCCGCCGGGGAGGCATGGACAGGGCCGCCCCTCGGCCCCGACTCCGCGCCGCCGCCGCGGCCCGAAGCGCTCGAGGGACGGACGTACAAGCTCCGCTGGCCGCTCTCCGAGCACGCGCTCTACGTCACCGTCAACGACGTCGTCGAGGACGGGCGGCGGCGGCCCTTCGAGGTGTTCGTCAACAGCCGCAACATGGAGCACTACGCCTGGACGGTGGCGCTGACGCGGATGATCTCGGCGGTGTTCCGGCGCGGCGGCGACGTCTCCTTCG
>CAZWWR010000329.1:0-2690 GCA_964637265.1 uncultured Jannaschia sp. | reverse complement strand
CTCCGGTCCCGCGCGGCAGGCGGCCCCGCCGCGCGCGGGCCTCGCCTCCACCGCCAGCAGGCGGACCGTCCGCGTCTCCACCACCGCCCGGCAGCGCGGATCCTCCAGCACCTCCGGCGGCAACGCGGCCCGCTGGAGCCCGCGGCTCCGCTGCGTCGCGATCCGCGACGTGCCGCTCGCCCCGCGATGGTCGCCATCGAGCAGGCGCAGCAGCCGGTCGCGCAGCGACGCCTCCTCCGCACGCGGATCCGCGATCGGGGCAGGGAGCCGGACCGGGCAATCGATGTCCGATGGGGCGGAGCGGTGCGGCATGCCCGTCCGGTGGCGGAAAGCTTCCCAACGAGAGATGAACGCATCCCATGACCGTGCAGCTGCTCGACCGCCTCGGCGACGCCCCCGCCGACCGCATCCGCCTCGGCTACGACGCCCGCCTCCTGCGCCGGAAGCGCCTTGTGACGGAGGGCGGGCGCTCCGTCCTGCTCGACCTGCCCCAGCTCACCGACCTCGGGCGCCATGCGGGCCTGCGGCTCGAGGACGGGACCGAGATCGCGCTCGAGGCCGCGCCCGAGCCGGTGCTGGAGGTCCGGGCCGGGCCGGACGCCGCGCTCGCCCGGCTGGCCTGGCACGTCGGCAACCGCCACACCCCCTGCGAGATCCACGACGACCGCCTCGTGATCCGCCAGGACCACGTCCTGCGCGCGATGCTCGAGGGGCTCGGCGCGCGGGTCGAGGCCGCGGAGGCCCCCTTCCGCCCCGAGGGCGGCGCCTACGGCCACGGCCGCACGATGGGCCACTCGCACGGGCCCGCGCACGCGCATGACCACGGGCACGACCACGACCACGACCACGACCACGGGCACGACCACGGGCACGCGCATGGCCACGACGACGGGCACGACCACCACCATGACCACGGGCACGGCCACGCCCGACGTCACGACGTAGGTCACGACCAACGTCACGACCGGGATCACGACGCCGGTCACGCCCGCCCGGCGCCGTCCGCGAAGGCCCCGACCCGCTCCCATGACGACCCCTGACGCCGACCTCCTGCGCCTCGCGCAGTGGCTCTCGCCCGCCTTCCCGCTCTCCGGCTACGCCTACAGCCACGGCCTTGAGGCGGCGATGGACGGGGGCCGGGTGGACGGCGCGGAAGCGCTTCGGGGCTGGGTCTCCGCCGTCCTGCGCCACGGCACCGGCGCCCTCGACGCCTGGGCCCTGCGCCGCGCCATGGCCGGCGACCCGCCCGCCGCCCTTGCCGAGACGCTCCGCGCGCGCGCCGGCTCCGCCGAGCGTTGGGAGGAGACCCGCGCCCAGGGCGCCGCCTTCGCCGCCACGACCCGCGCCATGGGCCTTCCGCCCATGCCCGACCTCCCCCTGCCCGTGGCCGTGGGGTTTCGCGCACGAAACATGGCCACCCCTCCCGCCACCGTCGCCGCCCTCTACCTGCAGGGCTTCGCCGCCCAGCTCGTCTCCGCCGCCACCCGCTACCTGCCGCTGGGCCAGGCGGAGGCGCAGGGGGTGACGGCGGCGCTCCACCCGGTCATCCTCGAGACCGCCGCCCGCGACGCCCCCGAGCCCCCCGGCCAGGCCGCGCTGGCGGCGGAGATGGACGCGATGGAGCACGAGACGTTGCAGCCGAGGATCTTCAGAACATGAGCCGTCCCTTGACCGTTGCCCTGAAGAGCAAGCAGGGCAGTTGGATTGCCCTCCCAAACGATCCGCGCGCGCGACGGCTCGGCCAGGAGGAAATCCCGATCCTGCGCGTGTGGGACGAGACGGCGGCGCGCTTCGACGCCCCCGCGGGGCGCTACGTTGGTGAAGCTCATTCGCTAGGGGCTGGCCGACCGGCAGACTGGTGGAACGAGGCGCGCCACGCGGGATGGAAAGCGCTCCTCGCTCCCGGGAACCTGACCGCCCTCCGGAAGGGCGCGCCGGGCTCAGGTGGGTCCGGAACCGTCGATCGATGGATCGGCGTGTACCGCATACGGAGCGTCACACTAGACGATGCCCGACTGACGGTGGACGTGGAGCCGACGAGGGTCGCCGAGGTCGCGCAGTGACCTCCCCCAACGGCCCCCTCCGCGTCGGCATCGGCGGACCCGTGGGCGCGGGCAAGACGACGCTCACGGAGGCGCTCTCCCGGATCCTCGCCCCGGACCACTCGATGGCCGTGATCACGAACGACATCTACACCCGCGAGGATGCCGAGTTCCTCCTGCGCGCCCAGGCCCTGCCCGAGGAGCGGATCCGCGGCGTCGAGACGGGGGGCTGCCCCCACACGGCCATCCGCGAGGACGCGAGCATCAACCTCGCCGCCATCGCCGACCTGCGCGCGCGCCTGCCCGGCCTCGAGCTCGTGCTGATCGAGTCGGGGGGCGACAACCTCGCGGCCACCTTCTCGCCGGAGCTCGCCGACCTCTCGATCTACGTGATCGACACCGCCGCGGGGCAGGACATCCCCCGCAAGCGCGGCCCCGGCGTCACGCGCTCGGACCTGCTGGTCCTCAACAAGACCGACCTCGCGCCGCATGTGGGCGTCGACCTCGACCGCGCCCGCGCCGACCTCGACGCCGCCCGGTCCGGCCGGCCCTACGTGATGGCGTCCCTCCGGCAGGGGCACGGCGCGCGCGAGGTGGCCGCGTTCATCCGCGCGGAGGGCGGCCTCTAGGCCGGGGCGGCAGCGGGCC
>CAZWWR010000328.1:0-2696 GCA_964637265.1 uncultured Jannaschia sp. | reverse complement strand
GGTCCGCGTAGTCCCAGTACTCGGGCAGCGTCTCGCCCTTGATCGCGAAGACGGGGGTGCCGGCCTCGGCGATGGCGGCGGCGGCGTGGTCCTGCGTGGAGAAGATGTTGCAGGACGCCCAGCGGACCTCGGCGCCCAGCGCCTCGAGGGTCCGGATCAGCACGGCCGTCTGCACCGTCATGTGCAGCGAGCCCGCGATGCGCGCGCCGGCCAGCGGGCGGTCCTCGCCGTACTGCTCGCGCAGCGCCATGAGGCCGGGCATCTCGGTCTCGGCGATGGCGATCTCCGTGCGCCCCCATTCGGCGAGGGAGAGATCCTTGACGACGTGATCCTTGGGCACTGCACCGCTCCGTGGGTTCCGGTGCGGCGGCGGGTATCACCTGCCCCCCGCAGGCGCAACGCGGCCCGACGCCCGGGCCGGGGGCGGCCGCCGACCGCAGGGAGGGCGCCTCGGCCGGGGTCCGGTCAGGGGCGGGGCCGGATCAGGAGGCGATGCCGAGATACCTGGGGCTGAGGCCCTTCTCCCAGTCGGTGCCCGCGGCCATGATGCAGGTCGTGCCGTCGGCCTGGGTCTTGAGGATCGTCCAGGTGCCCGACGTCTCGGACACCCAGACCTCGAAGACCGAGCTCGAATCCTGCAGGCCGCCGCCGCCGAAGCGCTCGCCGAACGTCTCCGCGAGCCTGCCGATCACCACGTCCCGCTCGGCGCAGCTGAGGCCCTGGGCCGCGGCCGGCAGGGGGAGGGAGGGGACGAGGAGGGCGAGGCCGAGAACGGCGGCGAGGCGGCTTAGCATCGGGGGGATCTCCCGCTCGGGGCGCCGCACGGGCGCGGCGCCGGTTCACAAGTCGTCGCGTCGGTCGTGCGGAAGGAACACGAACCGACCGGTTTGGTTTCATCACGCCCCCGTGCCCGCGGACGGGATGCGCGCCCTGCCCGCCCCCGAGGCGCTTCCGCGGACGGGTTGACCGGATCGTGGGCGGTGCGGAGAAGGCGCGCATGATCTCCGCCGCCTCCCGACCCGCCGCGCACGACCGCGCCATCGTCTTCGCGGCCGACGGCGCCTATGCCCGCTACGCCCTGCACGCCGCCTCCCAGATCGCCGCGCTGGCCCCGGAGCGCGGTTTCGACATCGTGCTCTGCGGGCTCGAGCTCCAGGACATCCCCCCGAGCCTCGAGCGCCTCGGCGTCCGGTCGGTGGCGCTCGACCCGGGCGGGCGGCTCGGGGGGCTGCGGCTCGACGACGGGCGGACGGTGGTCGTGTACCTGCGGCTGCTTCTCCCCGAGGCCTTCGCGGCCGAGTACCGGCGCCTGCTCTACCTCGACGCGGACATCTTCGTGGAGCGGGGGGACTTCGCGGCGCTGCTGGGGGCCGATCTGGGCTCGCGCGCGCTGGCCGCGGTGCGCGACAACATGCAGTGGCGCACACCCACGCGGCGGCCCGAGCAGTTCCGCCGGCTGGGCCTGCCGGCAGCGCCCTACTTCAACGCGGGCGTCATGCTGATCGATGCGGCGCGGTGGCGCTCGGCCGGGATCACCGAGGCGGCGGTGGAGCTCGGGCGCCGCGAGCGCGACCGGATGATCCGGCACGACCAGAACCTGCTCAACGCCGTGCTGCGGGGCGACTGGGCGGAGATGCACCCGGCCTGGAACTGGCAGTACACGCGGGCCTCGAACCTCCTCGCGGGGATGGTCGATCCGAACGTCCTGCACTTCATCGGGCCGCGGAAGCCTTGGGCGCCCCGGTCGGGCCAGTTCCCGCCGCGCCTGTCGCGCAGCTTCGCGGAGTTCGACGCCGCGCATTTCGGGATCGCGCCGCCGGAGGCGCTCCCGCCCCACCGCAACCGCCGCTGGCTCCGCAAGTCGCTCTGGCGGCACTGGACGGGGCTGGGCCCCACCTGCGACCTGCTCGATCGGTTCGAGACCGATCTGACGATCCTTGCCTAGCCGGGGCTCGCCAGAGCGGGCCGCGCCCGAGCAGGCCAAGTCCGGACGGGCCAAGCCCGAGGGAGCCACGCCAGAGCGGGCCAAGCCAGGGCGTGCCACGGGGCCGGCGAAGCCCGTCCGCGCCCCGCGCGCGCCGCGCGCCTGGCAGCGGATGCTCTCGGGACGGCGGCTCGACCTGCTCGACCCCTCGCCGGTGGACGTGGAGATCGAGGACATCGCCCACGGGCTCGCCTTCGTCGCGCGGTGGAACGGGCAGACGCGCGGGGACTGGCCCTATTCGGTGGCCGAGCACTCGCTGCTGGTGGAGCAGATCCTCGCCCGCGCGCGGCCCGGCGCCACGGCGCGCGAGCGGCTCACCGCGCTGCTGCACGACGCGCCCGAATACGTGATCGGCGACATGATCTCGCCCGTGAAGGCGGCCGTGGGCCCGGCCTACGGCGCGCTCGACGCGCGGCTGCAGGCGGCGGTGCACATCCGCTTCGGCCTTCCGGCGCGGACGCCCGCGAGGCTCAAGGCGGCGATCAAGCGGGCCGACCGCGTCTCGGCATGGCTGGAGGCGACGGCGATCGCCGGCTTCGCCCCGCACGAGGCGGACCGCTTCTTCGGCACGCCCGATCCGGCCGTGATCGCGGGGCTGGAGCTGCGCCTGCGCCCGCCCGCGGAGGCCCGCGCCGCCTTCCTCGCGCGCCACGCGGAGCTGATGGCGGCGCTGGAGGGGCGCTGAGGGAGCCCGGACGCGCCGGCCATGGGC
>CAZWWR010000327.1:0-2702 GCA_964637265.1 uncultured Jannaschia sp. | reverse complement strand
CTCCGCGACCCCCGCGCCGCACCCCGCCCGCCACCGCCGCCGCATGGCGGCGGCCCGCGCACGAACCCGGCCGCGCAGGTGCGCATCAGAACGCACCCCGGACCCGAGCGTCCCCGCGAAGATGAGGCGCCACGCGGGCGGGACCACCGCGGACCCGGGAGACCGGGGCCGACGCCGCCCCTATTGGAAACCGGCATTCCCATCCGCTCGTGATCGCGCTCCCGCCTATGCCCTGATCGGCCCCGTCGCCCCCTGCCCCATCTCTCCCACGAGGCCACGATCCGGCCCTGACGCCCGCCGGCACCACGCCCGGACACGTAGGAACGACCGATCAGGCCCCCGGAGCCCGCAGCCCCGGTTCTCCATCGCCCCCCGGCGTGCCCCCTCAACGGGGCCGGCCCAGCCGTCGCCCCTATCGCGCCACCGAGGCGGACGCGCCGTCGGTCGCCCGCCGGCTTGACGCCATCCACGAATCCGTCGGGGTCATCGCGGACCGCGAGACGCCGTCCGACCGGGCCTCCCTCGACCCGGGGCGGCGCGTTCTCCCCGGCCGCCTCCGCCCCGCCACCGCGGCCACTGCTCACTCCCCTCCACACATCCTGCATCACCGCACCCATCCGAGCAGTCCACGGCGGCCGACCCGGCGCACGGCCTTGGTCGCCTGACCCACCCCCGTCCGCACCACCGCGCCGGCGACCCCGTCGAGCACGTCGGCCCCGCCCGCTGCGAATGCCCCATTTCGTGCAATCGGGGATCGGCCCCCCGCAGAGTTGCCCCGAAATGTCCCAGAACCCCCCCCCGCGCCCGCCGCATAGGGGACCTCATGCCCCGTTGCCGCAGCCCCTCCCCCGGGCCATGCTCGCGGGATGCAGATCTACCTCCCCATCGCCGAGGTCTCGGTGAACGCCTTCCTGCTCCTCGGACTGGGCGGGCTGGTGGGGGTGCTCTCGGGGATGTTCGGGGTGGGCGGCGGCTTCCTGATGACGCCGCTCCTGTTCTTCATCGGCATCCCCCCCGCCGTGGCCGTCGCGACCGAGGCCAACCAGATCGTCGCCTCCTCCTTCTCGGGCGTGCTGGCCCACCTGCGCCGCAAGACGGTCGACCTGCGGATGGGGACGGTGCTCCTCGTGGGCGGGCTCGCGGGCGCCGCGGTGGGGGTGCAGGTGTTCACGATGCTCCGCGAGATGGGCCAGGTCGACCTGCTCGTGCGGCTATGCTACGTGGCCTTCCTCGGCGTGATCGGCGCGCTGATGTTCGTGGAGTCGCTCGGCGCCCTGCGCCGGAGCCGCGCCGCCGGGCCGCAGCCCCGCCCCGCGCGGCGGCAGCGGGGCTGGATCCAGCGCCTCCCCCTCAAGATGCGCTTCCGCGCCAGCGGCCTCTACATCTCGGTGATCCCGCCGCTCCTCGTCGGGCTCTTCGTGGGGCTCCTGGCGGCGATCATGGGCGTGGGCGGCGGGTTCATCATGGTCCCGGCGATGATCTACCTGCTGGGGATGCCCACGAAGGTCGTGGTCGGCACCTCGCTGTTCCAGATCATCTTCGTGACCGCCTTCGCCACGCTGATGCACGCCACCACGAACTACACGGTGGACATGGTCCTCGCCGTGCTGCTCCTGCTGGGCGGCGTCGTCGGCGCGCAGATCGGCACCCGGATCGGGACGCGGCTCCGGGCGGAGCAGCTCCGCATCCTGCTCGCGCTGATGGTGCTCGCCGTATGCGGCACGCTTGCCGCCGAGCTGATCCTCGAGCCCGCGGAGCGCTACGTCCTCGATGCCGGGGGCGCGGGGCATTGAGGCGCGCGCCCGCAGCCCGCCCGGCCCGCCGCCTGGCCCCTTGCCCGACCCGCCGCCCGGCGGCCCTCCTCGCGACGCTCGGCCTGCTCGCCGCTCTGATCGCCGGGGCGACGCAGCGGGCGGGGGCCGAGGAGGTCGTGATGGGCCTCAGCCAGGACCGCATCGCCATCACCACCAACTTCGACGGCAGCCAGATCCTCGTCTTCGGCGCCGTGAGCCGCGAGGCGCCCGCGCCGCTCGGCCCGCTCGCGGTGATCGTGACGGTGGCGGGGCCGCCCGTGCCCGTGACCGTGCGGCGCAAGGAGCGGATCGCGGGGATTTGGATCAACGCCGACGCGGTGGAGGTCGACGCCGCGCCGTCGTTCTACGCCGTGGCCTCCTCCGCACCGCTCTCGGAGGCGCTGAGCCGCACCGAGGACCAGCGCCACAGGATCACCCCCTCCCGCGTCATCCGGGCCGTCGACACGCGCTCGGCGGAGACCGAGACCTTCGTGCAGGCGCTGATCCGGATCCGCACGCGCGAGGGGGCCTACGGGCTCGGCGGCGACCGGGTCCTGCTTGCGGAGGACACGCTGTTCTCGACCGAGATCGAGCTTCCGGCGAACCTGACCGAGGGCAACTACGCCGTCCGCGTGTTCCTGACCCGCGGCGGCACTGTGATCGACCGGCAGGACTCGGTGATCTTCGTGTCGAAGGTGGGGCTCGAGCGCTGGATCTGGGCGCTGGCCCACGAGCGCCCGCTGATCTACGGCCTGCTCTCGCTGGCCATCGCGATCGCCGCGGGCTGGGCCGCGTCGGCCGCGTTCTCGCTGCTGCGGAGGTAGGGCGGGGTGCGGCTCGGCCGGGCGCTCGCCCTCGCCCTCGCGGCGCTGCTGCTGCTCGGGCTCGGCGCCGGGCTGCGCCCGGACG
>CAZWWR010000326.1:0-2707 GCA_964637265.1 uncultured Jannaschia sp. | reverse complement strand
AAGGAGCCGTCGGGCGTCTCGTAGCCCCAGATCCGCTGGCTGGGGGAATACATCGGGTCGCCGCCGTTGCACTCCTCGTCGTCGCCGTCGTCTTGGTTGCAGTGGATCACGACCTCGTCGCCCACCTTCCACCGCTTCACCTTGTCCCCCACGGCCCAGACGATGCCCGACGCGTCCGACCCGGCGATGTGGTAGGGCTGCCCGTGCCCGTCGAAGGGGCTGATGGGCTGGCCCAGCGCGGCCCAGACGCCGTTGTAGTTGACGCCGGCGGCCATCACGAGGACGAGCACCTCGTGGCTGTCCAGCGCGGGCACGTCGACGACCTCCTGCTGCATCGCCGAATCGGGCTCGCCGTGCCGCTCGCGGCGGATCGCCCAAGCGTACATCTGCTTCGGAACGCGCCCCAGGGGCGGGATCTCCCCAACCTCGTAGAGGTCCTTGGCCGGCATGTCGGCCTGGGCCTTCGCGTCGAGAGCCATCATCGAATCCTCACTACCGGCGTGCGATCGCCATGTTGCGCTGCAGCGTCAGATAACAACATGGCCGCAACTATCCAACCCTGACTTTCGCCTTCTCGAAATTTTCTGTCTCATCTGTTCGCCGCACTGCCGCAGCCGGGACGGCCATCCCCGGCAGGGTGGCTGCATAGTAGCTGACGAGCGCGCGGCCCTCCGGCGGGACCACGACCCGCCCCTCCGCGAGGCGCACCGTGCCCCGGGCCGCCAGCATCTCGAGCGTCGTGTCGGTCTGCTCCACCCCGCCCCGCGGCAGCTGGACGGGCGCGCGAGTCCGCCGCCAGTCTCGCATCCGGGCGGCGAAGGTCTCTTCCAGTTCGGCCCTCGGCATCTCCTCCCGCCCGTCGAGGACGGACGCCATCACGGCGAGCGGCAGCACGGGCAGCGTGGCCTCGATCCGACGCATCAGCTCCGCCGCGAGATCCGCAGCCGGATCCGCCCGCTCCGTCGCGAGGAACTCCCGCAGCGAGACAGGCGCCCCGAAGGCCACCGCCGCGGTCGCGTTGCGGTGGAAGCGGCCGGTGGCCCTCCGCCACAGGTGTCGGGTCACGTGCCGCACCACCGACGCCATCGAGAAGCGGAACGCCCGGGGGCCCATCTCCTTCGCACGGACGAGGATGTTGTCCTCGAGCACACGCTCGTAGTTGAGCCCGACCGGCACGAAGGCCACGTCGCGCCCGGCCGGGTCGAAACCGCCGATCACGTAGGACAGGATGCCCAGCTTCGGCTCTCCGAGCGCTCCCGTCACCGAGAGGCGGCCTTCCGGGAACACGCCCTGCGTCACGCCCCCCGCGGTGGCGAGCTGCACGTATCGCTGGAGAACGCGGCGATAGAGGGGGGTGAGATCCCGCCTGCGTATGAAGTAGCCCCCCATCGCCCGGATCAGCGGCTGCAGCGGCCAGCGCCGCGCCCATTCGCCCACGGCGTAGGCGAGCGCCGTCTCCCGCGCCGCGATCCACGTCATGAGCACGTAGTCCATGTTCGAGCGATGGTTGGCCACGAAGATCACCGTGGCGTCCGGATCCGCCTCCTTGAGCGAGCGCCCCGGACCGAACACCCGGACCCGGAACAGCGCCTGCGCAAGCCAGCGCGCCAGGCGGGTGGCGAGGCCGAAATACAGGATCGCCGAGAAGCCGGGCACGATCTCGCGGGCGTAGCGGCGGGCCTGCTCGAAGGCGACCTCCTCGGGGATGCCCTCGGCCCGGGCCTGCTCCACCACAGCCTCGGCGACCTGGGGGTCGTAGATGAGGCGCTGGATCGTGTCGGTGCGCCGCGCGAGCTTGAACGGCTCGATCGGCTTGACGAGCCGCCCGTTGAGCCGGGCCACGAGCGATTGCGCCCGCCGTCGGAAGAACCACCGGACCGATGGAAATAGGAAATGCGACGCGAATGTGACGGCGGCGAAGGCGGTCAGCAGCAGCAGCGCCCAGAGGGGAATCTCAACTGTGCTCAGCATGGCCTCGGCCGAATCTCATCGGGGGAGTGTAGCGCGGCGCCGTGCGGAATGTCTGCGGCGTCTGCGCCCGTCCGTGGCGGCACCCGACGACGCTAATTGCCTCCGGACGGGATCGACGCGAAAGATTATTGCTGGCGGAGAGGCCGTCATCTATGTTGCGGCGCAGCATTCCTCCCGGAGGCCCGAGATGAGCGAGACGATCCAGAGCGCGGGCGAGCCCGCCGCACAGCCCGCCCCGCAGCGCGACCGGCCCTGGCTGTTCCGCACCTATGCGGGCCACTCGACCGCGGAGAAGTCGAACGCGCTCTATCGCGGCAATCTGGCCAAGGGGCAGACGGGGCTCTCGGTCGCCTTCGACCTGCCGACGCAGACGGGCTACGACAGCGACCACATCCTCGCGCGCGGCGAAGTCGGCAAGGTCGGCGTGCCGGTCGCGCATCTGGGCGACATGCGCACGCTGTTCCGCGACATCCCGCTGGAGCAGATGAACACCTCCATGACGATCAACGCGACCGCGCCCTGGCTGCTCGCCCTCTACGTCGCGGTGGCCGAGGAGCAGGGGGCGGACGTCTCCAAGTTGCAGGGGACGGTTCAGAACGACCTCATCAAGGAGTACCTGAGCCGCGGCACCTATGTCCTGCCCCCCCGGCCGAGCCTCCGGATGATCGCCGACGTGGCCGAATACTGCTACTCGGAGATCCCCAAGTGGAACCCGATGAACGTCTGCTCCTACCAC
>CAZWWR010000325.1:0-2725 GCA_964637265.1 uncultured Jannaschia sp. | reverse complement strand
CTCGGCCCCGTCTCGGAGAGCCGCGCGCTCGCCGAAGCCGCGCAGGTGCAGGCCGCCCACCAGGCCGGGATCGGGACGATGACGCATGTCGGCCCGCAGGGCAGCCGGCTGGACGACCGGCTCGCCACCGCGGGGGCGCCCCGCTGCAAGACCTACGAGAACGTGGCCGACGGCTGGCGCACGCCCGAGCAGGTGGTGCGCGCGTGGATGGCCTCGCCCAAGCACCGCGCGAACATCCTGCGCGCGCGGGCCGAGCGCGCGGCGGTGGCCTACGCCGACGCCGCCGGGGGCAAGCGCTACTGGGCGATGGTGATCGCCTATTGCTAGGGCCGTCCGGGCCCGCCGCGAGCGATCCGGCCCTTGCACACCGATCCCAGCGCCTGTCACCGAGGCATCGGACCGCCCCCACCGCCCTCCGATGCCGCCTAGACCGTGTCGAGGTAGAGGGCCGTGCGCTCCTCGGCGTCGAGCTCGTCCATGTAGTGGATCTCCTGGCGCTTCGTGAGCACCATGTTGCGGATCAGCTCCGGCGGCAGCAGGCGGGGCGTCCACGGGTCGGCCTCGAAGCGGTCCACCGCGTCCGACCAGCTGCCGGGGATGCGTGGCAGGTCGAGCGCGTAGGCGTTGCCCTCGATCGGCGGCGGGGGCTCGCGCCCGTCCTCGATCCCGCCCAGCGCCGCGCCGAGGATCGCCGCCAGGAGGAGGTAGGGGTTCACGTCGCCGCCGGAGATGCGGTGCTCGATCCGCCGCGCGGCCGGCGCGCCGGAGGGGATGCGGACGGCCGCGGTGCGGTTCTCGTAGGCCCAGGCGAGGCCGGTCGGCGCGTGGGCGTGGGGCACCAGCCGGTCGTAGCTGTTGGCGTGCGGGGCGAAGAGGAGCGTGGAGGCGGGCGCCGCCGCCAGGATCCCCGCCACGGCGTGCCCGAGCAGATTGGTGCCGCGCGGCCCGCCGTCGTCGAGCACGTTGCGGCCCTCGCGGTCGAGCAGCGAGAAATGCACGTGCATCCCGTTGCCCGAATGCTCGGCGTAGGGCTTGGCCATGAACGACGCGGCGAAGCCGTGGCGGCGGGCGAGGCCCTGCACCAGCAGCTTGAACAGCCAGGCGTCGTCTGCCGCCTTCAGCGCGTCCGACTGGTGGGAGATGTCGATCTCGAACTGGCCCAGCCCCGCCTCGCTGATCGCGGCGTTGGCGGGCACGCCCATCGCCTCCGCACCGTCGTAGATCTCGGTGAAGAAGCGGTCGAAGGCGTCGAGCTGCCGCATCGAGAGCGTCTCGGCCCCGGGGCGGCGCTTGCCGGAGCGGGGAGAAGGCGGCGCGCGCAGGCGCGATGCGCTGTCGTCGATCAGGTAGAACTCGAGCTCGGTGGCCACGACCGGGGTCAGCCCCCGCGCGGCGTAGCGCTCCAGCACGCGGGCCAGCGCCTGCCGGGGGTCGCCGTCGAAGGGGCGGCCGTCCTCGTGGAACATCCAGAGCGGCAGCAGCGCGGTGGGCGTGTCGAGCCAGGGCACCGGCAGGAAGCCCCGCTCGGTCGGCAGCAGCACCCCGTCCCGGTCGCCCGTCTCGAACAGGAGCGGGGACTCGTCGATGTCCTCGCCCCAGATGTCGAGGTTGAGCACCGAGAAGGGGAAGCGCGTGCCCTCCCGGGCGAGCTTCGGCCCGGCGGCACGGGGCAGGCGCTTGCCGCGCGGCTGGCCGTTGAGGTCGCAGGCGGCCGCGCGGATGGCGCGGATCCCGGGGTGCTGGGCGAGCCAGTCCGTCATGCGGGGCCTCCCCGGCCGCCGCGCGGCGGGGCGGGGGAAGGACGATGACGGCCGCCGCTGCGCATCCCCGCCCCTAGCGCATCAGCATGGCGGGCCGCGCGAGGCGCACCGGCCGCCGCCGCTCCTCGGGCAGGTGCCGGTTCAGCCGCCGGTTCACGGCGCCCATCAGCGCGATCAGCACGAGGGTCAGGCCGATGAAGTAGAGCGCCAGGATCGGGTAGGGGACGAAGGGGTTGAAGGTCATGTCCGCGAAGTAGTTGGCGTAGTAGAGCGCGTCCCCCATCTGCTGCGAGGCCGGGAAGCCCGAGAAGAACACGAGCGTCGTCGCCTGGAACAGCAGGATCGCCTCGTTCGTGTAGGCGGGCCAGGCCAGGCGCAGCATCGTGGGCCACGTGATGCGCCGGAACTTGGCGAAGCCCGTCAGACCGTAGGCCTCCGCCGCCTCCTGCTCTCCCACCGGGACCGAGCGCAGCGCGCCGTAGAGGATCTCGCCCGAGTAGGCGGCCGTGTTGCAGAACAGCACGACCAGAGCGCCGAGCGCGGCGGAGGTCAGCGGGTCGAAGACGGAGGAGACGCCCTTCAGCGACAGGAAGGCGAAGTAGGCGAAGAAGAACTGGATGAAGAGCGGCGAGCCGCGGAACACGAAGATGAACCACTCCGCCGGCTTGCGCGCCCAGGGCGAGCGCGCCGCCTTGCCCACCGCCAGCAGGTTGGCGAGCACGAAGCCCGAGAGCAGCGCGAGCGTGCCGAAGTAGACGTTCCAGATCAGGCCCGAGCCGATGAGGGTGATCTGCTCGCACAGGGTGATGTCGGTCCGGGGCAGGAGGCGCTCGCCGATGCCGAGCGAGCGGAGCGCGTAGTCGGAGATCGTCTGGAGGCAGGCGTTCATGGGGCGGCGGCCTCCGGATGGGGCCTGCTGCGGCCGGCGGCGGGCCCCGCCGGCGCCGGCCGGGCGCCTCCGGGCG
>CAZWWR010000324.1:0-2726 GCA_964637265.1 uncultured Jannaschia sp. | reverse complement strand
AACATCACCCCCAGGACTCTCCCCACAGCCGGAGGAAAGTCGGGGCTCAGGTCAGTGAAAGTGGCTGACGGCCGTGTCTATGTTCTGTTTGGTCAAGAGCTTGACCTGTCCAGTCAAGTGAAAATGGTGCAAGGGATCTATGGGCTGTCGAAGTCGCAAACTGAAATCGCCAAGAAATTTTCGCAAGGTTTGGACTTGGACGCGGCGGCAGAGGCTCTTGAGATCACTAAGAACACCGCCCGCACGCATTTGAGGCGGGTCTACGAGAAAGTTGGCGTCAACAGTCAAGTTGAGCTCATTCGACTCATCGCAAGCTTTGCCGTCCGAGATTGAAAGCTGCCGAGCCAACATTCGCTGCGGTTCAATTTGTTAGGAGGTTTGGGCTCTGACCGGACCTTCGTCGTCCAGTTGCAGCCGTCCGTGCCGGCCGTCCTTGGGGGCGACCGCGGACTGGAGCAGCCGACAGCCTTCGCCTTGCGCGGCCTGCGCGCATCTGCTCAGACGGAGCCCGTTCCCAGCCGCGACGCCCCCATGACCGACCCAGATCACATCCTGGCCCATGTCTTCGGATTCGACGCCTTCCGCCCGGGCCAGCGGGAGATCGTTGAGGCCGTGTGCGCGGGGCGCGACGTGCTCGCGATCATGCCGACGGGGGGCGGCAAGTCGCTCTGCTACCAGCTGCCGGCGCTGTGCCGCGAGGGGCTCACGGTGGTCGTCTCGCCGCTGATCGCGCTGATGCGGGATCAGGTGCGGGGGCTCAGGGAGGCGGGCGTCGAGGCGGGCGCGCTGACCTCCGGGAACACGGAGGAGGAGACGGAGGAGGTCTGGCAGGCGCTGGAGGACGGGCGGCTCAGGCTCCTCTACATGGCGCCGGAGCGGCTCGCCTCGGGGGCGACCGAGCGGATGCTGCGCCGCGCGGGCTGCGCGCTCATCGCGGTCGACGAGGCGCATTGCGTGAGCCAGTGGGGCCACGACTTCCGGCCCGACTACCTGCGCATCGGGCCGCTGCGCGAGGCGCTCGGCGTGCCGCTCGCGGCCTTCACGGCGACGGCGGATGCCGAGACGCGCGAGGAGATCGTGGGACGGCTCTTCCCCGCGCCGCCGGCCGCGCCGCCGGAGGTGTTCCTCCACGGCTTCGACCGGCCGAACCTGGCGCTGGCCTTCCAGCCGAAGAACGGGCCCCGGGCGCAGATCCTCTCCTTCGCGGCGGCGCGGAAGGGGCAGTGCGGGATCGTCTATTGCGGGACGCGGGCCAAGACGGAAGGGCTGGCGGGCGCGCTGCGCGAGGCGGGGCACGCGGCCTGCCACTACCATGGCGGCATGGCGGCCGAGGACCGGCGCGTCGTGGAGGCGCGGTTCCAGCGGGAGGACGACCTGATCGTCTGCGCGACGGTGGCCTTCGGGATGGGCGTGGACAAGCCGGACATCCGGTGGGTGGCGCATGCGGACCTGCCGAAGTCGGTCGAGGCCTACTACCAGGAGATCGGACGCGCGGGGCGCGACGGGGCGCCTGCGGACACGCTGACGCTCTACGGGGCGGACGACGTGCGCTTCCGGCGCCAGCAGATCGACGAGGGGCTGGCCCCTCCGGAGGTGAAGCAGGCGGAGCACGGGCGGCTCAACGCCCTGATGGGGCTGGCCGAGGCGCAGGGTTGCCGGCGGCGGGTGCTGCTCGGGTATTTCGGCGAGCGGGCGGAGCCCTGCGGCAACTGCGACACCTGCGAGCGGCCGCCGGAGCTGTTCGACGGAACGGAGGCCGTGCGCAAGGTGCTCTCGGCGGCGCTCCGGACGGAGGAGCGGTTCGGCGCCGGGCACCTCGTCGACGTGCTCGTGGGCAACGAGACCGACAAGGTGCGCCGCTTCGGCCATGACGGGCTCCCCACCTTCGGCGTCGGCCGGGAGATGGGACGCGCCCAGTGGGGGGCCGTGATCCGGCAGATGATGGGACTCGACCTGCTGCGCCCCGACCCCTCCCGGCACGGGGCGCTGCGCATGACGCAGGGCGCGCGCCCGGTGCTCCGCGGCGAGGAGCGCGTGACGCTCCGGCGCGAGGTGCTGTCGGCGGCCGAGCGGCGGCCGAAGGTGCGCGCGCTCGTCTCCGAGGAGGACGCACCGCTCCTCTCGGCTCTGAAGGCGAAGCGCCGCGCCCTGGCGGAGGCGCAGGGGGTGCCCGCCTACGTCGTGTTCAACGACCGGACGCTGATTGAGATGGCCGAGCGGAGGCCCGCCACGCTCGACGCGATGGCCGGCGTCTCGGGGGTGGGCGCCCGCAAGCTCGAGACGTACGGACGGGAGTTCCTCGAGGTGATCGCCGGGGCCGAAGGCAATGCGCCACCGCCCGAGGCCCATCCCGCGCGGCGTCGGCTCGCGGGGGCGACGGAGGGTGCGGTGTTCGACCGTCTGCTCGAGGCGCAGGCCCGGCTGGTGCGGGGCGAGGATGGCGCGGGCAAGCCGATGAGCCTTCCGGCGGCGGTGCTGGCGCGCGTCGCCCGCGCGGCACCGGAGGAGGCCCAGGTCGCCCGGGTGCTCGGCCCCCGCGCCATGGAGCGCTTCGGCCCCGCCTTCCTCGAGATCCTGCGCGACGGGTAGGCGCTTCGAGCGGGCCGGCCGGCCCCTCCCGCAGGAAATTGCCATGCGCACCCATCGGGACGGGAGGCAAAACCGGCCCCACGTCGGCCGCACGTCCCCGTTGCGTGTGTCTTCGCCTGCGGCGGAGGGAGTGACGG
>CAZWWR010000323.1:0-2742 GCA_964637265.1 uncultured Jannaschia sp. | reverse complement strand
CCACGAGGGACTGCTCGCGGCGCGGCACTTCCCGGGCCTCGTCGCGCTTGGCGATTGCGCGGCGGTCGTGGCCGGCATCGCCGGCGGCTGACGGCCCGGCCCCCCGGCGTCTGCATGACATAAGCGGGATTCCCGCCGGCCGGGCCGGCGGGGCGACCGGGCGCGTCGCGCCCCGGGGCGGCACCCCCCCCACGGGATCGCCCGTCCGCTCGGCGAACGGCCCCGGCGACAAACCTTCCGCCCTAGAGGCGGTCGCCGAACAGGAACTCCGCCGCCCGGTCGAGCCGGATATGCGGCGGCCCCTCGCCGGGGCGCAGCGTCAGAGGCGCGGGCGCGAACTCCATGATCTCGTAATCCGCGTCGAGCCATTCCTCGGCCCCCTCCCGCGCCGGCGTCAGCAGGTGGGAGGGATCGGCCGGCAGCTCGCCGGGGTAGAACGCGGCCTCGCGCCCCGGCCGCCCGTCCGGGCCGAGGAGCCGGCCGCGCACGCAGGGCAGCTCCCGCCCGCCGTGCTCGCGCATCTCCTCGACGGTGGCGCGAAGGGCGGCGAGCGCCATCCCGTCCACCCGCGCGCCCGCGAACTCGGCCCGCGCGCGGGCGTCGCGCACCATCGCCTCCACGATCGCCGTCAGCCGCCCGTGCTGCGTGTGGTGGAGGTGATCCGCCTTCGTCGCGGCGAACAGCACGCGGTCGACCCGCCGCGCGCCCAGCAGCGACAGGAGCCACCCCGTCCGCCCCGGCCGGAACGCGCCCAGCAGGTCGGCCATCGCGGCGCGCATCTCCTCCAGCGCCCGCGGCCCGCTGTGCACGGCGCCCAGCACGTCCATGAGCACCACCTGCCGGTCGAGCCGGGCGAAGTGGTCGCGGAAGAAGGGCCGCACGACTTCGCGCTTGTAGCTCTCGAAGCGCCGCGCCATCTCCCGGCCCAGCGAGCCGCGCGGACGGCTCCCCGGGGGCAGGGGTGCGAAGGTGAGCGCCGGAGAGCCCTCCATCTCGCCCGGCATCAGGAAGCGTCCCGGCGTCACGTCGTAGGCGCCCGCCCCGCGCGCCGTCCGGAGCGCCTTCGTGTAGGCCGCGGCGAGGGCCTGCGCCGCCGCCTCCGAGTGCGGGGCGGCGGCGTCCGTCGCGGCCAGCGCCGAGAGGTACTCCGCGGCGTCCCACTGCCGCAGCCGCGTGAGCGCGCGCTCGGACCACTCCGCGAACTCAAGCGGGATGAGCGCGAGGTCGAGGAGCCACTCGCCGGGATAGTCGACGATGTCGAGATGCACGGTGCGCGCCCGCTGGACCCCCGCCAGGAGCCCCGTCGGCCGGACCCGGAACGACACCCGCAGCTGGCTCACGTGGCGCGTCCCCTCGGGCCAGCGGGGATGGTGCCCGGTCAGCGCGCCGAGGTTCGCCTCGTAGTCGAAGCGCGGCACGGTGTCGTCGGGCTGGGGCTGGAGGAAGGCCGCCTCGATCCTGTCGCCCGCGGTGAGGCCCGGCATCCGCCCCCGGTCGAGCAGGTTGGCCACGAGCGAGGTGATGAACACCGTCTTGCCGGCCCGAGAGAGCCCGGTCACCCCGAGGCGCACGGAGGGGTCGAAGGCGTCGCCCACGCCCGAGGCGATCCCGCCCACCGCGCCCGTCACGGCGTCCGTCACCGCGCCGGCGATCCTGCCCACCACCATGTCCGCCCTCCCGCTTCCCGCGCCTGACTAGCCCCAGCCCGTCCGCCGCGCCAGCGCGGGCCGCGTGGGAGTCGCGGCGTCGTCCCGCCGCGCCGGTCGAACGGCTCGCCGGCCGGCCGGCGCCCCGTCATGTCCCGCGGCGGGGCAGCCGGCGCGTCCCCGCGCCCCGTCGTGGCGAACCCGCGACACGAGCTTCTCCACCGGGCCGTCCCGAGCTTGGGAGGCACATGGCGAAGGTCCTGCTCCCGCCTCCGGAGTCGTCGCCCTCCGCGTACGGTCAACGGAACGCGGAGCGCGCCCTTTGCCCATCCGCGAGGCGCGGAAAGGGTCAGGCCTCCGCCGGAGCCACGTCGAGGACGATCTTGCCGATATGCGTGCCCGCCTCCATCCGCTCGTGAGCCCGCGCGGCCTCCTCCAGCGGGAAGCGGCGGTCCATCACGGGGCGCACCCTCCCGGCGGCCACCAGCGGCCAGACCTCGCGCTCGAGCGCCTCGGCGATGCGCGCCTTCGCCTCCACCGACTGCGGCCTGAGCGTCGAGCCGGTGATCGTCTGCCGCCGCATCATCAGGGGGGCGAAGTTGATCTCCGCCTTCGGGCCCGCGAGGAAGGCGATCTGCACCAGCCGCCCCTCCACCGCGAGCGCGCGCAGGTTGCGGGCGATGTAGTCGCCGCCGACCATGTCGAGGATCACGTCCGCCCCGCCCTCGGCCTTCAGCGCCTCCACGAAGTCGGCCTCGTGGTAGTTGATCGCCGTCGCCCCCAGCCGCTCGCAGGCGGCGCATTTCTCGGCCGAGCCCGCGGTCGCCCAGACCCGCGCCCCGAAGGCCGTCGCGAGCTGGATCGCCGTCGTGCCGATCCCCGAGGAGCCGCCGTGGACGAGGAAGCGCTCTCCGGCCACGAGCCGGCCCCGTTCGAACACGTTGGTCCACACCGTGAAGCACGTCTCGGGCAGCGCCGCCGCCTCGGCGAGGCCGAGCCCCTCCGGCACCGGCAGCGCGTGGTCGGCCGGGCAGACCGCCTCCTCGGCGTAGCCGCCCCCGGGAAGCAGCGCGCAGACCGCGTCCCCCTCGCGCCA
>CAZWWR010000322.1:0-2743 GCA_964637265.1 uncultured Jannaschia sp. | reverse complement strand
GGCCCCCCATTCCATGGTTCTCCCCCGGGGCCTGGCAGATGAAGGAGCGGGGCATCGAGGTCGGGCGGGTCGCGGCCTGGCGCGAGGCCAAGGAACGAGCGGCGGAGGTGCGCGCGATCGCGGCGGGGCTGGCGCGGGAGGTGGGGGCCTGGATCGCCGAGCGGGCCGCGTCCGTGGCGGAGCGAGTGCGCGGGCTGTCGGGCACGGAGCACCAAGGCGAGTTGGCGCTGGCTGGGGCGGCATGAGGCGTGATGAGCCGGAGGACAAGCGTGACCTCGCCACGCGGCTCAGGGAGGCGTGGGAAGCCCGGCAGGGCGTGCAGACACGGGCGGTGGAGCCGGAGGTAGACGCCTCGCCACCAAGCGAAGGGCGTGTGCGGGAGGAGGCTCAGGGCCTCGCCGCCGGGCTCCGCAGCGCCTTCGCCTCCGTCGACCGGGGCGCGTTCTCGGAGCGGGTCGGCGAGCTGACCGCCGGGCGCGAGGCCGAGGAACGGCAGGCGGAGATCAAGATCGCACAGGAACTGGCCCGCGCGCGTGAACGCGAGATCGAGGCGGAGGACATCGCCGACCGGCCCTCGGACCGGGGGCCGTCCCTCGGGTTGTGACCGGAGCGCCGGGAACGGCCGCCGGGAGCGGCCGTCGGCCCCCTTCCCTCCATGGCTCCTAGGAACGGCCGTCGGTCGGGGGTCCGGGGCGCCTCAAACACCAACGATCCAGCCCGGCCATCGCGTTAACCGGTCGTTAATCGCTCAGACAGATCTTCCAGCCTTCATCGAGCGGGCGGGCAATGATCCAGGACTTCGAAACCTTCATCCGGCGAGGCGGCAACGGCGCGTACACGGTCCTGCTGCGCGAGGACGGTCGGCTTTCGGATCGCGCCGCGAGGCGGGCGGCCTTCGACGGACGTCTCGACGCGGTCGCCCGCGAAAACGAGGCCATGCTGCTGCGCGTGCTGAACGCGCCCGACACGCCGCCTGCCGTGACGCCGCGCGACCTCGCCGATCCGTCCGGCCTCCGTGCCGAAGTGCTGGAGCGATGGGACGCATGGATCGGTCCCGCCGAGGACGAGGCCGGGCGAGATGCAGCGGAGGAGCGGTTGCTGCGCGCCTTCGCGGGGGCGCTGAACGAGGAGCGCCAGCGCGCTCTCGGGATCGAGGGCTACGTCTGGCGCACGCGAGGTGACGGCAAGGTCCGGGACGCCCATGCGGCGAGGAGCGGACGGCTGTTCCGCTGGGACGACGTGCCCGAGGGTGGGCATCCGGGGCAGGATCACAACTGCCGATGCGTCGCGGAGCCGGTCCCCGAGGATCTAACCCGAGATATCGTGCTGGCGGACTTCGCGCTCCCGTTCGGCGATCTCTTCGGAATCGACCCGGCAGACTTCCTGCGTGGCCTGCGCGCCGCGACCGGGGCAGGGGCCGCGCTGCTCGCCTCCGAGGTCTTGCAGGCGTGGGTCGGCGCCATGCGCGGCAGACGCGTGGAGAGGGTGGGGGCTCGATTGGGTCTCAACCTGACCACGGTCGAGGGCCGTCTCGCTGCCACCGCTTACGCGGCCGTGCAGGAGGGCATCGCGAGCGCCAGGTATCCCGTCCTGCCGAAGAATTCCGAGGCGGCGCGGATCGGAGGCGAGGCGGCGGCGCTCTACGAGCTGGCGAACCCCGGCACGATCCTGGAGACTGGGCCCGGCGGGGACCGTGCCAAGCAACGCACCCTCCAGCGGTTCATCGAGGCCGCGGGCGCGGCCCATGCGCAAGGCCGTCTTCGCGTCCGGGACGGGGATTTCGCCGATGGCTGGATCGAGGTCCTGCCCGAACTGACTGAGGACGAGCGGCGCCTGGGCCAGCTCCCCGGCTTGACCCCGGCCCGCATCGAGGCGTGGCTGGAGAGCTACACGGCCGAGGAGCTCGGCCTGCCGCACCGAACGGGGGGCGGGGTGCCGGACGATCCGAGCGGATCGATCATCTCGACGCCGATCCCGGACGTGGCGGGGCCGGACGTCGTCGTGATGGACAATCCTCATTCTGTCGAAGGAGTCTCGGTCCCTGAGAACCGCGCGCGTCATATTCTGGATGGGGACGATGGTGGCGGTGGCCACCGTTCCGGAACGGGACGACCTGGCAAGACCGAGTTTCCCGCCACCTGGTCCGACGACCGCATCCTCGATGCGGTCCGGGAGGTCGCAGGAACCGGAATCGCCGACCGGCCTGCACGCCGTCCCGGCGAACTCGTCATTGTCGGCGAGGTGGAGGGTGTAACGATAGAGGTCGTCGTGCGACCTACCGGCGAAGTGCGGACCGCATATCCTGTCCGTGGCACAGGCGTGGTGAGGAATCCGAGATGACCATGAGCGAAAGAGACATGATCAGCTTGCTCGAGAAGCAGATCGCGGCGCTCGAGAACGCGGGCGTCGACATGCGGGGGGATCGACAGTTCTTCGAGGTCGGCGAGTTCGAACTCGCGCTGGAAGGGGTCTATGTCGAGAACCGCCGCCACCCGGGCATCCTCTTGCCCGAAGAAGTTCAAACGTTGGTCGAGGCTCTAGACATGGACACCAGCGACTTCGACCGGTGACAGACAATAGGACCTGCTGCGGACCGAGGGGAGAAAGTATCACGCGCCTAACCGGCCGAGATGGCGGTTGGATCATACTCGATCCGGGAGGCAATGTGATCGCCGTCAGCAACCGGAACGTCCCTCTTCAAGCCGCGGAAAACAGAGCAGACCCGATCATTCGACCACTGGAG
>CAZWWR010000321.1:0-2767 GCA_964637265.1 uncultured Jannaschia sp. | reverse complement strand
CCCGCGCGGCCGACGAAGTCCGCCCGCCGGGCCGCCATGCGGGCCGACAGCTCCGTGTCGCTGCGGAAGGGCGGCCAGCGCGGCCGCGCGGTCTCGAAGCCGAAGAAGGCGCCCGGCAAGCCGATCCGCCGCCCTGACGAGGGCGGCGGCGAGGGCGATCCGGTCTGAGACCCGGATCCGGCGCTACCCGGCGCCGGCGCCGCCCGGCTACTCAGCCCCGCCGGGCCCGTGACGCCGGATCAGGCCCGCCTGCGCGAAGAAGAACGCGAAGAGCGCCGCCGTAAGGCCGAACGTCTTGAAGTTCACCCAGGCATCCGTGCTCATCAGCCGCCAGACCGCCTCGTTGGCCAGCGCGAGCCCCACGAAGAACCAGGCCAGCCGCCGCGTCAGGATCAGCCAGCCCGCCTCGTCGAGCGGCAGCGCCTCGGACAGGACGAGCGACAGGTAGCTGCGCCCCCGCCACAGCCCGAAAAAGAGCACGGCCGCGAACAGCGCGTAGATGATCGTGGGCTTCGCCTTGAAGAACCGCTCGTCGTTGAGCCACACCGACAGCCCGCCGAACACCGTCACCAGCGCCGCCGTCGCCACCTGCATGTGGCTCAGCCGGCCGGTCAGCGCCCAGAGGATCGCCGTCGTCGCGAGGATCAGCGGCACGAAGGCCGCCGTCACCACGATGAAACCGTCATACGCCGTGCCGCCGATCACGAAGCTCCGGTCGCGCACGAAGAGGTAGGCGACGAAGAAGACCAGCACGGGCCCCAGCTCCAGCGCGCTCTTCACGCCGGGCGAGACGGCGCGCGCGTCGCCTGCGGGTTTCGGTTCACGGTCGGTCATGGCCCCTCCGGCCCTGCAGATAGTCGGATGGCGGGCGCCGGTCCAGCGGGCGGCGCATCCGACGGGTCACCGGACGGTCGCCGGGCGGGCAGGCGGGGATGGTGGCGGTGCAGGGACTCGAACCCCGGACACAAGGATTATGATTCCTCTGCTCTAACCGACTGAGCTACACCGCCACTGGCGGCGGCGGATACGGCACCCGTCCGGGGCCGTCAAGCGCGCGCGTCGGCCTCCGGACCGGCCTCCGCGCGGGCCTCCCCGAGCAGCGCCTCGAGCGCGTCGAGATCGACCGGATCGAAGCCGCCGAAGCCCTGCATCCAGGCCGACGCCTCCCGGAGCGCGTCGGGCTCCAGCTTGCACCAGACGACCCGCCCGCGCCGCTCCCGGACGATCAGTCCGGCCCGCTCGAGGGCCATCAGGTGCTTGCTCACCGCGGCGAGCGACACCGGCAGCGGCGCGGCGACGTCGGTCACCGCCATGTCGTCCTCGAGGAGCATCGCGAGGATCGCCCGCCGCGTCGGATCGGCGAGCGCGGCGAACACGGCGTCGAGGCGGGGGTCGCGCATGGCGGCCTGTTGCGGGGCGGGCGGGGGATAGTCAACCGCGGCGTTGAACGTCCCGGGCCCCGCGGGCCGGGTGCGCCATCCCGACGCGGCGCACGGATGTCCAGCGTTATCAATGCCCTGCACCACCCGGCGCGCCGATTGACTCCCGGGGGTGCGCCCCCTACCACCCTTGGCGACATCCATGGGGTGCGCCCGATGACGGAGCCCGACGAGAGCGAGCGTCTCGACGCCCTGCGCCGCCGGATCGACGCGCTGAAGGGGCCGCCCGAGGCGCACCACATGGAGAGCCACTACACCCAGGCGCAGCACGCCTGGCGCATGGTGATCGAGCTGGTGGCAGGCCTCTGCCTGGGCGCCGGCATAGGATACGGTCTGGACTGGCTGCTCGGAAGCGGCCCCTGGCTCCTGATCGTGTTCACGCTTCTCGGCTTCGCGGCCGGGGTGAAGACGGTGATCTCCTCGGCGGAGGAGATCCAGAAGGCGCACGAGGCGCGCACGGCCCGGGACGCGACCGGGCCCGCGCCGCGGGACGCGAGCAAGGATGGGGGCCGCTGAGGCGATGGAACCAGAGACCACCGACGACGTCACCGCCGTCCCCCCCGTCGAGACCGAGCAGGCGGTCGACGCCGTGGAGGTCGCGGAGCACGGCGCCGAGGCCGCGCATGGCGGCGAGAGCAGCCTCGTGTTCCACCCGATGGACCAGTTCATCGTCCGTCCGCTCTTCGGCGAGGCCGGCGATCCGGTCCACTGGTACACCATCACCAACGCCACCTTCTGGATGGCGCTCGCGGTGCTGGGCATCTTCCTGCTGCTGGTGGTGGGCACCCGCGGCCGCGCGGTGATCCCCTCGCGCATCCAGTCCATCGCCGAGCTGGTCTACGGCTTCATCTACAAGATGGTGGAGGACGTCGCGGGCAAGGAGGCGCTGCGCTACTTCCCCTACATCTTCACGCTGTTCCTGTTCATCCTGTTCGCGAACTTCCTCGGCCTGCTGCCCGGCTCGTTCACCACCACGAGCCACATCGCGGTGACGGCCGTGCTGGCGCTCGCGGTGTTCGTGGCGGTGACGGTGCTGGGCTTCGTGAAGAACGGCAAGGACTTCCTGTCGCTGTTCTGGGTCCAGTCCGCGCCGCTCGCGCTGCGGCCCATCCTCGCCATCATCGAGGTCATCAGCTACTTCGTCCGGCCGGTCAGCCACTCCATCCGTCTCGCGGGCAACCTCATGGCCGGCCACGCCGTGATCAAGGTGTTCGCGGGCTTCGCCGCGGTGGCGGCCATCGCGCCGCTCTCGATCCTCGCGGTGGTGGCCGTCTACGGGCTCGAGGTGCTGGTCTCGGCGATCCAGGCCTACGTCTTCACCATCCTCA
>CAZWWR010000320.1:0-2780 GCA_964637265.1 uncultured Jannaschia sp. | reverse complement strand
AGCCGTCGTTCCACCACATCGCGACCTCGACGCCGATGCCGTCGCGCTCGCCGTCGATGTGGATGGGCTCGTCCATGACGGAGGTCTTGGAGCGGTCGATCCAACGGACGAACTCGCGCACGCCGCCGTCGTAGTGGAGCTCCGTGCGCAGCGGCTCGGTGGGGCGCAGGTCCTCCAGAACGATCCGCACGCCGGAGTTCAGGAAGGCCAGCTCGCGCAGGCGCGTCTCAAGGATCTTGAAGGAGTAGTCGAGGTCCGAGAACGTGTCCGTCGACGCGAGGAACCGCACTTCCGTCCCGGTCTCGCCTGCATCGCCGACGACGCGCAGGTGCTCGACCGTCTCGCCGCCCTCGAACCGGGCCACGTGCTCCCGCCCGTCGCGCCAGACGCGCAGCTCCAGCCAGTCGGAGAGCGCGTTGACCACGGAGACGCCCACGCCGTGGAGACCGCCCGACACCTTGTAGGAGTTCTGGTCGAACTTCCCGCCCGCGTGGAGCTGGGTCATGATGACCTCGGCGGCGCTCACGCCCTCCTCGGCGTGGAGATCCACCGGGATGCCGCGCCCGTTGTCGCGCACCGAGACGCTGGAATCGGCATGGATCGTGACGGTCACCGCGTCGGCATGCCCGGCCAGCGCCTCGTCGATTCCGTTGTCAACGACCTCGTAGACCATGTGGTGCAGGCCCGACCCGTCGTCGGTGTCGCCGATGTACATCCCGGGACGCTTGCGCACCGCCTCGAGGCCCTTGAGAACCTTGATCGAATCCGCGCCGTAGCCGTTCGCCGCGGGGGCGTCTTCAGCCATGTCGTTCCATCCCCATGAGTTGACCCGGATATAGGCATTCGAGCCGCCGATGTCACGGTGCGGCACCCTCTCCGCCGGGGGCGGGAAGCGGCACCGTCCGGCTCTCGCTCCCGGCGTCCTCGATCCGGACGTGGAGCGCCGCCGCGCCGAGCTCCTCGAAGAGTTCCGGCCCCGTGCCGGTCAGCATCACCTGCGCGGGCAAGGCCCGCAACTCGGCGTAGAGGGAGGCCCGCCGGGCGGAGTCGAGATGCGCGGCGACCTCGTCGAGCAGGAGCAGCAGGCCCGCGGCCCGGGCATCGCCATGGGACGCGCCGCGCCCGCCCGCGTCGCCGGCCCCGGCGTCCCCCCGCGCAAGCGCCCGGGCGTTCGCCAGCACGAGGCTGACCAGCAGCGCCTTCTGCTCCCCGGTCGAGCAGAGCCGTGCGGGCACGTCCTTCTCGACGTAGATGGCCTCCAGGTCCGCCCGGTGCGGCCCCACCGTCGTGCGCCCGGCCGCGAAGTCCCGCCCCCGCGAGCGGGCGAAGGCCGCCGCCAGATCGGCCTCCGAAGGGGCTCCTCCCTCCGTCCCGGCATCGCCGCCGCCCTCGGGGTCGACGAGCCTCAGCCGGGCCGCCGGGAACGCGGTCTCCGCCCCGTCCTGCGCGGCGGCGAGACGGTCGATCGCGGCCAGCCGCCGGGAGGTGAGCGCCGCGCCCTCGCGCGCCATCTGCGCCTCGAGCGCGTCGAACCAGCGCGGATCGTCCCGACTGTCCCGGAGCAGGCGGTTCCGATCCCGCATCGCCTTCTCGTAGGCCAGCACGCCCTCGCCATGCGAAGGCTCGAAGCTCAGCGTCGCGCGGTCGAGGAACCGCCGCCGCGCCTCCGCCCCCTCCGTCCAGAGCCGGTCCATCGCCGGGGTCAGCCACAGCACGCGGAGGAGGCGCGACAGCGACACCTGCGGCACCGGCTTGCCGTCAACGGCGGTCGCGCGCGGCTGGCCCGGCTCCGAGCGCAGCTCCACCTCTCGGGGCAGGCCCCCCGTCCCGTCCGGTCCCGCCACCTCGGCGGCGACCCGCCAGCCGATCGCCTCCGGCCGGCGCACGATCTCGTCGGCCGCCGCCCGGCGCATCCCGCGCCCCGGCGAAAGCAGCGACAGCGCCTCGAGCAGGTTCGTCTTGCCGGCCCCGTTCGGCCCGTGGAGGGCCGTGATGGGGTGCGGGAAGTCGAGCCGCGTGGCGCGGTGGGAGCGGAAATGCGAGAGCGCGACGCGCCGGACGGTGATCACCGCTGGGGCGTCACACGCGCATCGGCATCACGACGTAGATCGCCGACAGGTCGTCGCCCTCGCGCATGAGCGTCGGATCGCCCGCGTCGTTGAACAGGAAGACCGCGTTCTCCCGGTCCACCTGGGCGGCGATCTCGAGGAGGTACTTCGCGTTGAAGCCGATCTCCAGCCGGTCGTCCGCATAGGCCACCGCCAGCTCCTCCTCGGCCTGGCCCGCGTCCTGCCCGTTGACCGAGAGCGTGAGCCGGTCCTCGTCGAGCGACATCTTCACGGCGCGCGACCGCTCGGACGACACGGTGGCGACGCGGTCGACGGCGCGGGCGAACTCGGCCGCGTCCACGGTGAGCGTGCGCTGGTTCGACTGCGGGATGACGCGGGCGTAGTCGGGGAACGTCCCGTCGATCACCTTGCTCGTGAGCGTGATGTCGGGCGTCGCGAAGCGGATCTTCGTCTCGGACACGGAGACCTGGATCACCGCCTCGTCGTCCTCCACCAGCTTGCGCAGCTCCAGCACCGTCTTGCGCGGCACGATCACGCCCGGCATCCCCTCCGCGCCGTCGGGCAGCTCCGCGTCGACCCGGGCGAGGCGGTGCCCGTCGGTCGCCACACAGCGCAGCGTGCGCCCGTCCGCCCCGTCGGCCACGTGCATGTAGACCCCGTTGAGGTAGTAGCGCGTCTCCTCGGTGGAGATGGCGAAGCGCGACTTGTCGA
>CAZWWR010000319.1:0-2792 GCA_964637265.1 uncultured Jannaschia sp. | reverse complement strand
GGAGCCCCTGCTCGCCGCCGCGTTGCGGGTGCCCGACCACGGCAAGCTCGAGCCCTGGCGGCTCGTGGTGCTGGGGCGCGAGGCGCTCGACGGGCTCGCCGGGCTGACGGCGCGGCTGGGCACCGAGCGGGAGATGGACCCGGACGCGCTCGCCAAGGCGCAGGCGCAGTTCGCCGACGCGCCCTGCGCGGTGGCGGTGGTGGCCTCGCCGGTGGAGTCGGCCAAGATCCCCGAGCTCGAGCAGGTGATGAGCGCCGGCGCCGTGTGCCTCGGGCTGGTCAACGCGGCGCAGGCGGCGGGCTGGGGCGCCAACTGGCTCACCGGCTGGATGGCCACCGACCGGACCTGGCTCGACGACGGGCTGGGCTGCGGACCGCAGGAGTTCGTGGCGGGCTTCGTGATCCTCGGCACGGAGGGCGCGCCGCCGCCGGAGCGCCCCCGCCCCGACCTCGCGGCGAAGGTGGAGTGGCGCGCATGATCGGCGACGCGGTGCGCGCCCTGTCGCAGCTGGGCGATCCGCGCTTCCGCGGCGTGCTGCTGACGGGGGTGGGCCTGTCCGCGGCGCTGCTCGCGGCGTTCTCGACGGCGCTGATCTGGGGCGCGCGGGCGCTGGTGGGCCCCTCGGTGACGCTGCCCTGGCTCGGGCAGGTGACGTGGCTCGACGAGGCGGCGGGCTTCGCCCTGGTGCCGGTGGTGCTCGTGGCGAGCGTGTTCCTGATGGTCCCCGTGGCGTCGGCCTTCACCGGATTCTTCCTCGACCGCATCGCGCAGGCGGTGGAGGACAGGCACTATCCCGCCCTCGGGCCCGCCCGCGACCAGGGGATCCTCGAGACGCTGCGGGAATCGGCGGGGTTCCTCGTGCTGGTGATCGCGGTGAACCTCGTGGCGCTGGTGGCCTACATCTTCCTCGCGCCCCTCGCGCTCCCGATCTTCTGGGCGGTGAACGGCTTCCTGCTCGGCCGGGAGTACGGGCAGATGGTGGCAGCGCGCCGGATGCCCGCGGCCGACGCGGCGGACTGGCGGCGGCGCAACCGGGCGCGCATCTGGGGGCTCGGCGTGCTGATGGCGATGCCGCTCAGCATCCCGGTGGTGAACCTGCTCGTCCCCGTTGTCGGGGCCGCGGCCTTCACGCACCTGTTCCACCGGATCGAGGGCGACCGCGCGACCTGAGGCACGGGACCCGAGTCACGGGCGGGCATCGCCTCCCCGCCCGGAGCGCCGCGGCGCCGCGAGGGTCGCCCGGACCCTCGCGCCCGCGACGCCGTCGGCCGGTGGCGCGGCCCTAGCGGCCGAACCTGTCCTCGTAGCCGGTGAGCCAGCGCAGCGTGTCGATCGTCACGAGGCCCGAGGTGATGAGCCACACGAGGAGCGCCCAGATCGGGACCGCGATGGCGGTGGCGAGCCACAGGCGGGGGGCGAGGCGGAAGCCCTCGGGCGAGGAGGCGTGGGTGCCGTGGAGCCGCGCGCCGCGGTCGCCCTGCGTCGTCAGGCCGATCTGGAGGAGCACCAGCATCACCATCGACCAGACCATGGCGAGCACCACGAGGGCGGAGAACCAGCCCATCAGACCTGCTCAAGCTCGACGAGCGTGCCGGTGAAGTCCTTCGGGTGCAGGAACAGGACGGGCTTGCCGTGGGCGCCGATCCTGGGCTCGCCCGTGCCGAGCACGCGGGCGCCCGTCTCGCGCAGGCGGTCGCGGGCGGCGATGATGTCGTCGACCTCGTAGCAGACGTGGTGGATCCCGCCGGAGGGGTTCTTGTCGAGGAAGCCCTGGATCGGGGAGTCTTCGCCAAGCGGATGCAGCAGCTCGATCTTGGTGTTCGGCAGCTCGATGAAGATCACCGTCACGCCGTGGTCGGGCTCGTCCTGCGGCGCGCCCACCTTCGCGCCCAGCGTGTCGCGGTACTGGGCGGCGGCGGCGTCGAGGTCGGGGACGGCGATGGCGACGTGGTTGAGCTTGCCGATCATGGGGGCCTCCTGCGATCCGCGTCCGATATGCGGGCGCGGACCGGCGCGGGCAAGGCCGGAAGCCCACGTTTACCGGCCGTTAGGCACGTCGGGGACAGTGTCCGGGCAGTTCCTGTTACCGAGGTGATTCCCGATGGACGAGCTCGCGTTGCACGCCCGCCCCCGGCCCACGGCGGCCCGCCCGCTCCTGGGCCAGACGCTCCTGGTGGTCGAGGACAGCCGCTTCGCCTCCGAGGCGATCCGCCTGCTGGCGCTGCGCTCGGGGGCGCGCATCCGGCGGGCCGACTGCCTCGCCTCCGCGGGGCGGCACCTCGGGGCCTACCGGCCCGACGTGGTGATCGTCGATCTCGGCCTGCCCGACGGCTCCGGCCTCGAGCTGATCCGGGCGCTGTCAGCGGGCGAGTGGCGGCCGCGGGTCCTGCTGGCCACCTCGGGGGCGCCCGAGGCGGAGGGCGAGGCGCTCGAGGCGGGCGCGGACGGCTTCCTCGGCAAGCCGGTGGAGAGCCTGGGCGCGTTCCAGTCGGCCGTCCTGTCGCGCCTGCCGAGCGGGGACGGCCCGGCCGGCCCCCGCCTCGTCTGCGGCGACAGGGTCGAGCCCGACAGGCTTGCGCTCGAGGAGGATCTCCGCCGCGCCGGCGGGATGCTGCGCGACGGACGGGTGCGGACGCTCTTCGTCGCCGACTTCCTCCGCGGCGTGGCGGCCACCGGGCACGACGGGGCGCTCGCGCGGGAGGTCGACCGGCTCCGCGAGGGGCCGGAGGCGGCCCTGCGCGCCGGGCTGGAACGGCTCCTGGCCGGGCGGGCGACCACGCGTCCCGCGCTCT
>CAZWWR010000318.1:0-2794 GCA_964637265.1 uncultured Jannaschia sp. | reverse complement strand
TCGGCGGCGACGACGCGGGCGGCGGCGTGATCTGGGCGCCGCAGGTGATCGAGGACGCGCGCGACCACGGGCTGGTGCTGGGCGAGAACGGGCGCCTCTACGACAGCAAGAAGGGCGAGGGCCTGCCCGACGGGGTGGAGCCGATGCCGCTGCTCACGGAGGAGGAGCTGGAGGGCTTCCCCGAGCCCGCCACGGCGGAGGTGATCCCCGGCTACGTGGCGCGCTACTGGGATCTCGTGGCGCTGGCCGACCGGCGGCCCGCCACGGTGATCGGCGAGGGCGGCGTGCTGCGCGACCGGCCCGGCTTCGAGGTGGCCTTCGTGACGCGGGGCTCGGCCTCCGAGGAGATGCACGCCCACGACCGGCCCTCGGTGCTGATGCCGGTCTCGGGGCACTGGCGGCTCTTCTGGGAGGACGGGAACGGCCGCGGCGAGGAGGTGATCGCGGCCGGCGACACGGCGCTGGTGCCCGCTGGCCTGCGCCACGGGGCGGTGCCCTCGATGACGGGGCAGGCCGCGCTCTACCGCGTGATCGCCACCGACGATCCGGCGGGGCCGACCTGGCGGCCGTGAGCGGCTGACGGCGCCGAGGGGCGGGCGCGGGGTGCACCCCCCCGCCCCTGCGGCCGGATCGGCCGATGCCGGCGGGGGACCGGAACCCCGCCGCCCCGCCATCCGTTCTCCACCCGCACTGGATCGTGGGAGGAGAGAGACCATGGACGCCCCGAAGATTCCCCCGCAGAGCCAGGACGAGATGCCGGCGCACGAGCACTCGATGCAGCCTGCCCCCGACTACGTGCCGCGCCATGCCGGGGTCGGCAAGCTGCGCGGCAAGGTGGCCTTCGTCTCGGGCGGCGACAGCGGCATCGGGCGGGCCGTCTCGGTGCTGTTCGCGCGCGAGGGCGCGCGGGTGGCCATCGCCTACCTCAACGAGGACCGCGACGCGGAGGAGACCGGGCGCCTCGTGGAGGCCGAGGGGTCGGAGGCGCTGCTGCTGCCCGGCGACCTGGGGGAGAAGGCCCGCGCCGAGGAGGCCATCGAGAAGACGGTGGCCCGGTTCGGGGGGCTCGACATCCTCGTGAACAACGCGGCGCGGCAGTGGATGGACCAGGATTTCGCCGAGCTCGAGGAGGACAAGCTGCGCGCGATGATGGAGAGCAACGTGCTCTCCTACATGTTCTGCACGCAGGCCGCGCTGCCGCACCTGAAGGAGGGGGCGGCGATCGTGAACACCACCTCGGTCAACGCGTTCAAGGGCAACGACGCGCTGGTCACCTACACCGTGACCCGCGGCGCGAGCCTCGCCTTCACGCGCGCGATGGCCTCGAACCTCGCGCCGCGCGGCATCCGGGTCAACGCGGTGGCGCCGGGGCCGATCTGGACGCCGTTCATCCCCGGCTCCATGCCGCCCGAGATGGTGGAGGATTTCGGCTCGCAGACGCCGATGGGGCGCGCGGGCCAGCCCTGGGAGGTGGCCACGGCGTTCCTGTTCCTCGCCTCCGACGACGGCAGCTACTTCACCGGCCAGACCCTCCACCCCAACGGCGGCATGATCGTCGGCGCCTGAGGGGCGGCAGGCCCCGCCCCACGGGCCGCGCGCGGGACGCAGGCGCCGGCCCGGCCGGGGCGTCCGTCATCCGGTGTGGTAGGTCGGCCGCCTCGCTAGTGGAGGGGGATGGGCGGGAACCTGTCGCGTCGGCGGCTCCCAGTTGGAGAGGCACCGGCCGGCGAGAGGGCGGGGCGGGCAGCGGGGGTTTTGGCCACGAGGTCATCCGCCGCCTGGCAACACGTCCTGTCCGCCGGCAGCAGAGCGGGCCGGGCGGGGGAGTTCCGGGGTGAACTGGGACACGGTGCGGCGTATGGCGGTCGAGCTGTCCGGGCGGTCTTGGTGCCGGATGTTGCTTGGAATGGCGCAATGGCTGCCGGGGGTAACGGCCGAACCCTGCCGGGGTTGCGGAGGTGGCATTCTGCGTCCGTGGCGCGACCGGCAGTCCTGATCGCGGACGGGCTTCGGGTCGATCCAGGTTCTGTGTCACCAAGCTCCGGCAGCGGGGTCGCGCATCGACGCGTCGCCGGGCGTCGGTCAGGGCGCTGACAGACCCGCGATCCGACAATGTCCGCCCCTCCGGCTGCGGCGGGGCGTCGTCGTGCCTTACGGATCGCAGCACGGGCTCCATCCGCGGCCACGCCCTCCAGGGCTCTGAGGGCGGTCGGGCGGCGCCCAGGGTGGCAGCGGCAGGTGGCCTCGAGGGGCGACCGGCGCGGGCGCGGGCGCTTGCCGATGGGTTTGTCCGTAGGCCCGGTGCGAGGATACCCGGTCGGGACGGACACCACCACCGTCAAGAAGCCGACGTGACCACCTCCGACGCGTGGGCCGGGGACGGGCCGGGGGCGGCGTCAGAAGCGCTCGAGCAGGCGGCGCAGGTAGTCGAGCTCCAGTTCGGGACGCTCGCGCTCGCCGGAGCGGCGGCGAAGCTCGTCGAGGAGCTCGCGCGCCCGGGCGGCGGCGTCGGGGCCGGTGAGCATCGACTCGTCGGTGCCGATCCGCGCGCCGTTGCCGGCCTCGCGGCCCAGCGGATCCCGGGTGGCGGCGCCGAGCCCGTTGGCCTGACCGGGACCTCCCTGCTGTCCCTCGCCCTGCGGCTGGGCGTCGGCCAGCGCCCGGCCAAGCGCCTGCATCCCGTCGCGCAGCGCGTCCATGGCCTGCGCCTGATCGTCGATCGCGCCGCCGAGATCGCCGCGGTCGAGGTCGCGCGCGGCCTCGTCCATCGCCCGGCCGGCGCGGTCGAGCGCCT
>CAZWWR010000317.1:0-2803 GCA_964637265.1 uncultured Jannaschia sp. | reverse complement strand
CGGGGCGGCGGGGCATGAGGCGGCCTCGCCCGCATGCCCGGCGCCCACCGGCCCGAACACGCCTGCGGGCGTCCCGCTCGCGCCGGCCCCGTCGCGCTGCTCCGCAGGGGTCCGGTGGAGCCCGGCAGGCATCCCGGAGGCCGGGGCGGGCGGTCGCCGGCTCTCGGAGCTGATGGTCCCCGTCCGGTCCCCGCCCCCGCCGCCTCGGAGAGCATCGAGAGGAACCCGAAGCGTTTCACACGCGGCGGCCGGCCGCGCTGGCGTCGGACCGAGCTTGGCGTAGCGGTGCCTGTTCCCCGCAGGTTGTGCCTCTCACAACCGGAGAACCGTTCCGCCCGGGGCCACCGTCGCAGGAGCGCCGGTCCATGGGGCTGGTCCGGCGTCGGCACGGCGGGACGACGCTCCTCACCCCTGTGCCGCAGCACGTCCTCAACTGACCGTTCCGCCGAACGCCTTGACGGTCGGCCCGGCAGGGTGCGGGCGTTCTCCCACCATGCCTTGGGCGAGGCACGGATGGCCTCGCAGAAACCGTCCGTCCCTCCCCGTCCGAGCCCGACCGGGCGTGCGGCGCCCGGCGATCGGCAAGCACCCCGCCCGCTCGGGTGGCTCGTCCGCGCCTCGCCCGGTGCGGTGGCTCCCTCCGTGCGGATCGCCCCCGTCGAGGGTGCGCGCGGGCCGGGCGGAATCCGCCCCGTCGCGCAGCACCATGGAGGCCTGCACGTCCGCCCGGTCATGCCCCCCCGGGGGCGTGTTGCCCCGCTGCACGCCCGTCGGGGGCACGGCCCAGAAGGGTCGGGCGGGCTCCACGGATTCGCCTCATTCCCCCGCGATGTAGCCCCACCGGCGCGGGGGGGCGCCGACCGGCCCGAGGGCCGGCTTCGGAACGTCCCCGCCGCGAAGGTGCCGGGGGTACGGGCCGGGGCCAACCGTCTGCCAGCGGGGCCCCGGCGATGCGGGGGCGCGAATGGGGCGCCCCCGCGGCTCCCCGTCGTGGAACTCGCAGAGGGGCGGACCGGAGCCCGGCGGGAAGCGGGCAGGACGGCCCTCCCCCGCCGCCGCATTCGTCCGGCGGCCCCGTTCAGTGCGCGTCTTCTCGCATGGTCGCTCCGACCGGTCTCGGTCCGAGGGCCGGGCCGGACGCTTCGGACCGGCGACCGCTCGGACACCGGGGGCCGTGCCCGCGGCGCCCGAGGATGCCGGACGCTACCGCGGATCGGTGAGCGCGGTGCTCCATCGCCCAGCCCCCGATGCCGGTGCGGCCCTCTGGGATGCCCGGTGGTGGGCGGTATCCGGTCGTCCCTGCGCCGTGTGCGCAAGGGTCCGGGTCCGCCTCGATCCCGGTGGACGGCCGGGCAGGCGCGGGAGGGGCCTCGGACGCCTGACGGGCGCCCCGGGGCCCCCGAGGCGGCGCGCCTAGCGGTCGAACACCACCGTCTTGGCGCCGTTCAGGAACACCCGGTCCTCGAGCCACCAGGAGACGGCCCGGCCGAGCACGCGCCGCTCGATATCCCGCCCCTTGGCGACGAAGTCGTCGGGCCGGTCGGCATGGGTCACGCGCTCGACGTCCTGGGCGATGATCGGCCCCTCGTCGAGGTCGGAGGTCACCAGATGGGCCGTCGCCCCGATCATCTTCACCCCCTGGGCGTGGGCCTGATGGTAGGGCCTGGCGCCCTTGAAGCCGGGAAGGAAGGAGTGGTGGATGTTGATGCAACGCCCTGACAGATCGGCGGAAAGTTCCGGCGAGAGGACCTGCATGTAGCGCGCCAGCACGATCAGCTCGGCGCCGGTGTCGTCGATCACCTCGCGGATCCGCGCCTCCTGCTGGGGCTTCGTCTCGGGCGTGACGGGGAAGTGGTGGAACGGGATGTCCCGGCCCGGATCGAGGGTGAGCGCCTTCAGCGGGTGGTTCGAGATCACCCCCACGGGCTCCATCCGCAGCTCGCCGATGCGGTGCCGGTAGACGAGGTCGACGGCGCAGTGGTCGAACTTCGACACCAGGATCAGTACCTTGCGGGGCGCGCCCGTGGGCCGGATGGCGGCCTCCATGCCCCAGGGGCCGGCCACCTCCTCCCGGAAGCGGGCGGCGAGATCGGCGGAGTCCGCGTCGGCCGCGAACTCCACCCGCATGAAGAACCGGCCCGTGTCGGGGTCGTCGAACTGCTGCGCCTCGGAGATGTTCCCCCCCGCGCGGGCCAGGTGCCCGGCGACCTCGGCGACGATGCCGGGCCGGTCCTCGCAGGCGAGCGTCAGGGTGTGGGCGGGCATCGCGGCTCCTTCGCCGCGGCGCGGCGAGACTTCGGGCCGGGGGGGGCGGCCCCGGGGCGGTTTCGTACGAAACGGGGCAACTCCCGGAGGGCCCGATCCCCGAATGCACAATCCGGGGAGGGCCCTCCGGTCCGCCCCTCAGGCCGGCTCGGGCACCGCGCGCGCCCCGGGGCCGAGCTCGCGGACG
Source organism: uncultured Jannaschia sp. (assembly GCA_964637265.1). Lineage (GTDB taxonomy): Bacteria > Pseudomonadota > Alphaproteobacteria > Rhodobacterales > Rhodobacteraceae > Jannaschia. The sequence continues at coordinate 351 of CAZWWR010000317.1, read as the reverse complement.
TCCGTGAGCCGACCCGTCACCGCGGCGGCGGCGGCCATCGCGGGGGACATGAGGTGGGTCCGGCCGCCCCGGCCCTGCCGGCCCTCGAAGTTGCGGTTGGAGGTGGCCGCGCAGCGCTCGCCGGGAGCGAGCTGGTCGGGGTTCATGGCGAGGCACATCGAGCAGCCGGCCATGCGCCACTCGGCGCCAGCCTCGATGAACACCGCGTCGAGCCCCTCCTCCTCGGCCTGGGCGCGCACGAGGCCCGAGCCCGGCACCACCATGCCGCGCACGCCGGGCGCCAACCTGCGCCCGCGCAGCACGGCGGCGGCGGCGCGCAGATCCTCGATCCGGCCGTTGGTGCACGAGCCG
>CAZWWR010000316.1:0-2806 GCA_964637265.1 uncultured Jannaschia sp. | reverse complement strand
CGAGGTCCGCAAGATCCTGATGGTGATCTCCGACGGCGCCCCGGTCGACGACTCGACCCTTTCGGTCAACCCGGCCAACTACCTCGAGAAGCACCTGCGCGACGTCATCGCGATGGTCGAGCGCCGCAAGGCCGTCGAGCTGCTGGCCATCGGCATCGGCCACGACGTCACGCGCTACTACGAGCGGGCCGTCACCATCACCGACGTGGAGCAGCTCGCCGGCGCGATCACCGAGCAGCTCGCCGCCCTGTTCGACGCCGACCCGCGGGTGCGCAACCGGGCGATGGGCGGACGCCAGCGCGCGGCCTGAGGCGCGCGTCCGGCCCGCCCGCCGCTGCCGGCCAGCCATCCTCCGGTCCGGCGCACCGGGCACCATCGAACGTGCATCCATGGAGGAGCCGTGGAGTCACGCGTCCGCCCGGATGAGCGCCCGGTGAACCCTGCCCGATGAGCTATGAGCCCGAACGCGCCCCGACCCGCCACCCGGAGCGGCAGGCCCCCGCCAGCGTCGTCCGGGGGTGACGCCTAGGCCACCGGCCGCCGGGTCAGGCCGTTCATGGTGCGCACGAGCTGCTCGGCGATGCCGGGCTCGCTCAGGGCGTGGCCCGCGAAGGGGACCATGTGCAGCCGCGCGGCGGACCACCCGTCGGCCAGGAGCTGCGCCGAGAGCGGCGGGCAGATCATGTCGTAGCGGCCCTGCACGATCGTGCCGGGCACCCGCGCGAGGCGCCCGAGATTGGCCCGGATCCAGCCGTCGTGCTCGAGGAAGCCCGCATGGGTGAAGTAGTGGTTCTCGAGCCGGGCGAAGGCGCGGGCGTAGTCGCCCTGGCTCTCGCCCCCGTGGCCCTGGGAGGACATCGAGGCGAGCGCGTTCTCCCAGGCCGCCCAGGCGCGCGCGAAGCGCACCTGCTCGTGGGGGGGGCGGCCGAACAGGCGGCGGTGGTAGGCGGCGATGAGGTCGCCGCGCTCCTCCGGCGGGATCAGCCCGGTGAAGCGGCGCCACTGCTCGGGCCAGAACATCCCCGCCCCGCCGCCGTAGAACCAGTCGAGCTCGCGCCGCTCCATCAGGAACACGCCGCGCAGGATCAGGTGCATGACGCAGGAGGGATGCGTGATCGCGTAGATCAGGCCGAGCGTCGCCCCCCAGGATCCGCCGAACACCGCCCAGGCGTCGATGCCCAGCGCGCGGCGGATCCGCTCGATGTCCTCCACCAGATGCCAGGTCGTGTTGTCCTCGACGCTGGCATGCGGGCGGGAGCGGCCGCAGCCGCGCTGGTCGAACAGCACGATCCGCCACCGCTCCGGATCGAAGAAGCGCCGCATCATCGGCGAGCATCCGCCCCCCGGCCCGCCGTGCAGCACCACGACCGGCAGGCCCTTGGGGCTCCCGCACTGCTCCACGTAGAGCGTGTGGCCGTCGCCCACGTCGAGCATCCGCTGATCGAAGGGGTCGATCGGCGGGTGCAGCTTGGGGGCGGTCGTGGCGCGGGTGCTTCGGTCCATCGCTGCCCTATATAGCGGCGCGGCGGCACGCAGGAATGCCGCCGGAGGGTTTTTTCGCGCGAGGTGGGCCGTGGCAAGTACCGTAGACGACGCCGAGATCGCCAAGTTCGAGGCGATGGCCGCCGAGTGGTGGGATCCGCAGGGCAAGTTCAAGCCGCTGCACATGCTCAACCCCACGCGGCTGGACTACATCACCGCGCAGGTCTCCTCGGAGTTCGACCGCGACCTCTCCGGGGAGCGGCCCTTCGCGGGGCTGCGGTTCCTCGACATCGGCTGCGGCGGCGGGCTCCTCTGCGAGCCGATGGCCCGTCTGGGCGCCGAGGTGGTGGGCGTCGACGCCGCCGCGCGCAACATCCCGGTGGCCGAGACCCACGCCCGCCAGTCCGGGCTCGAGATCGACTACCGCCACACCACCGCCGAGGCGCTGGTCGAGAGCGGCGAGGCGCCCTTCGACGTGGTGCTGAACATGGAGGTGGTGGAGCACGTCGCCGATCCGCTCGCCTACCTCACCGCCTGCCGGGAGCTGCTCAGGCCCGGCGGCCTGCACCTCTGCTCGACCATCAACCGCAACCCCCGCTCCTACGTCATGGCGATCATCGGCGCGGAGTACGTGATGCGCTGGCTGCCCAAGGGCACCCACGAGTGGTCGAAGTTCATCACCCCGGACGAGCTGTTCGACCTGCTCCGGAAGGCCGGCCTCGAGCCCGTCGACCGGACGGGCTACGTGTTCAACCCGGTCACGTGGTCCTGGAGCCTGTCGGACCGCGACCTTTCGGTGAATTACGTGACGGCGGCCCTTCGCGCACGCTAGGGTGCAGCGAGACCTTAGGGGAGGACCGCAATGGAGTTGTCTGAGAGCCGCCAGATCGCCGCGCCGCCCGACGTGGTGTGGTCGCATCTCGTCGATCCGGAGGTGCTGAAGGCGTGCATCCCGGGATGCCAGGAGCTGACCGGGACGCCGGAGGAGGGCTACGACGCGACGGTGGTGCAGAAGGTCGGCCCGGTGAAGGCGACCTTCAAGGGCCACGTCACCATGTCTGACGTGCGCCCCGGCGAGGGCTGCCACCTGGCCGGCGAGGGCAAGGGCGGCGCGGCGGGCTTCGCCAAGGGCGGCGCCGACATCACGCTCGCCCCGGAGGCCGGCGGCACGCTGCTGACCTACGACGCGAAGGCCAAGGTGGGCGGCAAGATCGCGCAGCTCGGCGGCCGCGTGGTGGACGGCTTCGCCCGCAAGATGGCGAACGAGTTCTTCGACCGGTTCAAGGCCGAGGTGGAAGGCCCGGACGCGGCCCCCGCCGCTGCG
>CAZWWR010000315.1:0-2807 GCA_964637265.1 uncultured Jannaschia sp. | reverse complement strand
CGGCGCGACGGGCCAGGCCCATCGCCGGGGCGGCGCGGGCGGGGGCCTTTCGGGCGCGGCGCAGCGGCGATCGGTGGTGGGGATGCCGCCGTGCGGAATCGGTCCCGCCGGGCGTCCGGCGTGCCGACCCGCGGGACCAGCAAGGCGACCCGGGACGAGTGCGGCTTCGTGGCATCCGCCGGGCGCCCCCCGGTCGGTCATGCGCCCCATCACCGGGGCGAGCACGCGCGACCGCAGGTGGGCGGATGCACCGGCATCAAGGCTTACGGGCCGTCCGGGTCCGACCGGCACGGGGCGAGGGGACGCCCCCGATCCTGCCTCCGCGCGAGGGAGCCCGGAGTGCGGATGGCCGGCTTGGCCTCACCCGGGGCGCTTCCGCCAAGTCTCGCGGGCCGGCCGCTCCGGCATGGCCGATGCGCGACGGCGGCGGGCGCGGCTGGAGGGAACGTCCCGGCCCCCGACCGGCACGCGCCGGAGCAGGGTGGCGCACCGGCGGCCCCCGCCGGGATTCCGGCCCCGCCCTCCGCCGACGGAGGGCCCGAAGCCTCAGACGCCCCGCGCGGCGTCCAGCCAGTCGAGCGTGCCGTCGGTGTCGCCGCCGGGCTTGTACTCGGCGCCCAGGGGCCGGCTCCAGCCGAGCCCGGCGAGCAGGCGGAACAGATACGCGTAGTTCACCTCGCCCCCGCCGAGGGCCGCGTCGGGCGCCCCCCGGTTGGGCACGGCCGCGAACTGGACGTGGCCGATCAGCGGCAGCAGCGCCCGGAGCCGGCGCGAGAGATCCCCCTCCGTGACCTGCACGTGGTAGCAGTCGAACATCAGCCGCAGGTTCGGGCGCGCCACCCGCTGGATCACCGCCGCCGCGCCCTGCGTCGTCTCGAGGAAGTAGCCCGGGGCGTCGTAGGCGTTGAGCGGCTCGATCAGGATCGTGTGCTCGGGCGCCGTGTCGCAGGCGTGGATCAGGTTGCGCGCGAAGATCTCGAGCGCCTCGGCCTCCTCCGCGCCCGGCGGCAGCGTGCCCGCCATCACGTGGATCGCCTCCGCGCCGACGATGCGGGCATAGGCCGCCGCCTCCTCGATGGCGCCCCTCGCCTCGGCCTCCCGGCCCGGAAGCGCCGCGAGGCCGTTCTCGCCCGGGTCGCCCCGGCGGGTGTTGAGGCCGAGGCAGGGCAGCCCCGTCTCGGCCAACGCGGCGCCGACCTCCTCGGGGGGCACGTCGTAGGGCCAGTGGAACTCCACCGCGTCGAAGCCCGCCCGCTTGGCCGCGCGGATCGCGTCGGGCAGCGGGCGGTCGGCCCACAGGAATCCCAGATTGGCCGAGAACCTCATCGCGCACCCCCCCCGTCGCCGCGGCCGCCCGGCCCGTCGTCCCAGTCCACGTCGAACCGCTCCACCACGCGCGCCACCGTGCTTGCGTCGAGCGTCCGCGCGCCCATCCCCCGCGTCAGCAGCGCGAGGCGCGCCGTCGCCTCGAGCTCCTCCACCGCGGCGCAGGCCGCCTCCGGATCGCGGCCCGCCACCACCGGCCCGTGATGGGCGAGCATCACCGCCGAGCGGCGCCCGGCCAGCCCGCGGACCGCCTCGCCCATCGCCGGGTCGCCCGGCAGGAACACCGGCAGGAGCTTCACCCGGCCGAGCTGCATCACCGCGTAGGGCGTGAAGGGCGGCACGAAGTCCTCCGGGTCGGCGTCCGGCAGCAGCGACAGCGCCACCGAATGGGCCGAATGGAGGTGGACCACCGCCCCCGCCGTGGCGCGGGTGTCGTAGAAGGCGGCGTGGAGCGGCATCTCCTTGGTGGGCCTGTCGCCGTCCACGTGCCGCCCCCCCGCGTCGAACCGCGCCAGACGCCCCGGGTCGAGCGAGCCGAAGCTGGTGCCGGTGGGCGAGACGAGGAGCCCTCCGTCGGCGGTGCGGGCCGAGATGTTGCCGGTGGTCCCGTGGGTCAGCCCGCGCGCGAAGAGCGAGGCGGCGAGCCGGCAGAGCCGCTCGCGCAGCAGCGCCTCCTCACTCGGCATGGTCGGCGGGGGCGGCGGAGGCGGCGGGGGCGGTCCCGGCGGCGAGGGCGCGGCGGAAGGCGGGGCGCGCGCGCATCCGGGTCATGTGCGCCCGGAGCGGCCCTTCCGGGCTCATCTTCAGCCCGGCCGCCCAGCCGCAGCAATGCGCCAGCAGGATGTCGGCCAGCGTCGGCGTCTCGCCCACGGCGAACTCCCCCTCCAGCATCTCGCCCAGCGTCGCCATGCCCAGGCCGATCTGCCAGCGGAGCGTGTCCTTCACCGCGCCGACCCGCCGCGCCTCCGGAAGCGCGAAGCTGTGCTGCGCGTAGGCCCAGAGCGGCGCGTCGAGCAGCTCGAGCGTGGCCATCGTCACGGCGTCCTGCCGGGCGCGGGCGGGGGTGCCGGGCGGATGGGCGAAGCCGCCGTGCCGGTCGGCGAGGAAGTGCATGATCGCCACCGAGTCGGTGAGCACGGCCCCGCCCTCCGCCTCCGGAAGCCCGAGCGCGGGGATCTTGCCCGTGGGGTTCACGGCGCGGGCGGCCTCCGAGCGGGGCGGGGCCTCCACGAGCTCGTAGGGTGCCCCGAGCTCCTCCAGGAGCCAGAGCGGGCGCATGGCCCGGCTCTTCACGGTGCCGTAGAGGCGGTACATGGCGGCTCCTCCCGCCGCAGAGAAAGCGCGCCGCGGCGCCGGGGGCAAGGCCCATCGGCGCGCGATGCCGCTTCCGGCGGCGGGCGGGTGCGGCCCGGGTCGTTCGCGAAGCGGCCCGCTCCTCGCCTGGGCCCCGCTCCGAGGCCGCGTCCCGCGGGCGCATCTTC
>CAZWWR010000314.1:0-2843 GCA_964637265.1 uncultured Jannaschia sp. | reverse complement strand
CCTCGGGCGCCGGGGGGGCGTCCATGGGGCCGGTCCAGACGGCGAGCGGGCGGGCGTAGGCGAGCGTCAGGCGGGCCATCTTGAAGCCGGCCGTGGTGCGCGCGCGCCGGGTCGGATCGCACCCCGCCCGCAGCACCTCGCGCCCGATGCCGGCATAGATCGACCGCGCGGCCCAGATCCCGGGCTGGGCGGCGACCGGCAGGGCGCCGATGCCGGGTTCCGAGCGGGCGTAGAGCCGCTCCGCCTCCCGCAGCAGGCGCGAGACCACCGAGGTCAGCGCCGGGGAGGCCGCGGGCTCCGCGACCAGCCGATGCGGGTCCACCCCCGCCTCGGCGAGCCAGGCGCGCGGCAGGTAGATGCGCCCCATCCCCGCGTCCTCGCCGACGTCGCGGGCGACGTTGGTGAGCTGCATCGCCAGTCCGAGGTCGCAGGCCCGCGCGAGCGCGGAGGCGTCGCGCACCCCCATCAGCACGCACATCATGGCCCCCACGGAGGCCGCGACGCGCGCGGCGTAGTCCAGCAGCTCCGACAGCGTCTCGTAGCGCCGCCCGTCGGCGTCCCAGGCCAGCCCCTCCAGAAGCGCCTCGGGCAGCGCGCGCGGCATCTCCGTCGCCTCGACGACGGCAGCGAAGGCCCGGTCGGCGGGCGCGTTGGCGGGGCGCCCGGCATAGACCGCCTCGAGCCGGTCCGACAGGCGGAGCACCGCGCCGGTGGGGGCCGCGGCGTGGTCCACGGCGTCGTCGGCGAGCCGGCAGAAGGCGTAGAGCACCAGCGCGGGGTCGCGCACCGCCGCCGGCAGGAGCCGCGAGGCCGCGTGGAAGGACAGCGACCCCGCCCGGATCGCCGCCCGGCAGGCCTCGAGATCCGAGGGCGCGACCTGGGCCGCCGCCCTCATTCGGCGGCCACCGGGAGGGGCTGCGCGACGGGCCGCGGCACGACCGAGCCCAGCACCTCGGCCGAGCATATCACGCCCGGCAGCCCCGCGCCCGGATGGGTGCCCGCGCCCACGAGGTAGAGCCCCGGCAGCTCCTCGGAGACGTTGTGCGGCCGGAACCAGGCCGATTGCAGGATCCGCGGCTCGATGGAGAAGCCGCAGCCATGCGGGGAGAGGTAGCGGTCGCGGAAGTCCTCCGGCGTGAAGGCGATCTCGGGCCCCATCCGGTCGCGCAGGCCCGGCAGCGCCGTCTCCAGCACCGAGAGCACCCGCTCGCGGAAGGGCGCGCGCATGGCGCCCCAGTCGACGGGGTTGCGGTGGCCCAGATGCGGCACCGGGACGAGGGCGTAGAACGTGTCGTCCCCCGGAGGGGCGGCGCCGGGCTCCGTCACGGTGGGGCGGTGGAGGTAGACGCTCATGTCCTCCGCCAGCACCCCGCGGCGGAAGATGTCGCGCACCAGCCCGCCGTAGCGGGGGCCGTTGAGGATCGTGTGGTGGCCCACGTCGCGCCACATCGCGCGGGTGCCCTTCGTCCCGAAATAGAGGACGTAGAGCCCCATCGACCAGCGCGTCCGCGCGAGCCGCTTGGGCGTCCAGCGGCGGCGGCGCCCGGGCAGGAGCCGCTCGTAGGTGTGCCCCGCATCGGCGTTCGAGACGACCACCTCCGCCGGGATGCGCTCCTCGCCGACCCGCACGCCCGCGGCGCGGCCCGCCTCCACCGTGATCTCGGAGACCTCGGCGCCGAGCCGAACGCGCCCGCCCTGCCCCTCGATCACGCGGACCATCGCCTTGGCGATCGCGGCGACCCCGCCCATGGCGTAGTGGACGCCGTAGGTCGCCTCCAGATGGCTGACGAGCGCGTACATCGACGTCACGCGGAACGGGTCGCCCCCGATGAAGAGCGGATGGAACGACAGCGCCATCTGCAGCCGCGGATCGCGCACCCGGCTCGCGGCATGGGCCGCGACCGAGCGGTCGGCGCGCAGCCGCGCGAAGGTCGGCAGGACGCGGATCGTGTCCGCCAGCCGGTGCATCGGGCGCCGGCCGAGATCCTCGAACCCCACATGGTAGCGGCGCTTCGCGTCCGCGAGGAACCGCTCCCAGCCGGGGACGTCGGTCGGCGACAGGCGCCGCACCTCCTCGCGCATCTCGTCGAGATCCGCCCGCACCGCCAGGCGCGAGCCGTCGGGCCAGCGCAGCTCGTAGAACGGGTCGAGCGGGCGCAGGTCGACGTCGGCGTCGAAGTCCCGGCCCGTGGCGGCCCAGAGGTCGCGCAGGGTCTGCGGGACCGTCACGATGGTGGGGCCGAGGTCGAAGCGGTGGCCGTCCCGCTCGATGGCGGAGCCGCGACCCCCGGGGGTGTCGAGCCGGTCCAGCACCGTCACCGAATGGCCCATGGCGCCGAGCCGCATGGCGGCCGCGAGGCCCCCGATTCCGGCGCCGATCACCACGGCTCGATCGGGGGCACGGGAGGGGGCGGGGATGGGGGCGTGTTCCATGACGAGACAGTAGGACTGTCAGGCTCGGTTGACAATCGCCTTGGGGCGGTGCGTGATCGTCGTCATGGCACGCGTCGTCACCCTCCATGCGCATCGGTTCGAGGGGGCGGCCCGCCTCTGGGCGCTGTGGCAGATGGGCGAGGCGCGGCTGCCGCTGATGCGGATGCCGGGCCTCGACTTCTGGAAGCTGTGCGGCTCGGGCTCCGGCTCGGGCTTCCGCCCGGCCCCCGACACCGGCGTCGCCGTGATCCTGGCCGCCTGGTCCTCGGAGGAAGCCGCGGCCGCGGGCCTCGCACGCGCGCCCTGGACGCGCTGGGCCGCCCGGGCCTCGGAGCGCTGCGCTCTGGCGCTGCGGCCGATCTCCTCGCGAGGGGCCTGGTCGGGGCGGGCGCCGTTCGAGGCAGGCTCCC
>CAZWWR010000313.1:0-2848 GCA_964637265.1 uncultured Jannaschia sp. | reverse complement strand
CCTGAGGCGCGACGGCCGCCGCCGCCCGTGCTCACCCGCCCGTCCTCACCCGCCCGTCGCGTCCGCGCCCGGCGGCGGGCGGAGCCGCGCGGCGCCCCCGCTTCCCAGTTGCCTCTGCGTTAACCCTTCATTAACCATTCCGCCGAGGCCCGGCGATCGACCGGATTCGAAGCCTCCCGGCATCGGGCCGGCGGACGCGTTTCGGCGATGCAACGTTTTAATGGGGGATACAGGACATGGCCATTGTCACGGTGACGGGCGCTTCGGCAGAAGAGGGCTCGGGAAGTTCTTTCAACTACAACGAGCCGGTCGTCTCGATCAATCTGAGTTCGCCGGCGACGGCGCCGGTGCAGGTGGGCTACCGGCTGCTGTCGGGCACCGGGCAGGCGGACACGGACATGGTCGGTACGGGCTCGCGCTCGGTCACCTTCCAGGCCGGCGAACAGTCCAAGAGCATCTCGCTGCGCACCATCGTCGACAACGTCACCGAGTTCGACGAGGCGCTGATCTTTGAGGCCTTCGTAATCTCGGGCAATGCCAACTTCCCCGGTGACGCCCCGGTAGGCCGGGCCACCGTGTTCGTGCTCGACGACGACGGCCAGACCACGCCCGAAGCCATCTTCGTGTCCCGCCCGGTGCTGACGGAGGGCGACGGGGGCACGCAGACCGCCAATTTCGAGGTCAGCCTGTCGCGCCCGGCCTCCAGCGGCTTCTCCATCCCCTGGAGCACGCAGGCGGGCAGCGCCACGCCGGGCGAGGACTTCACCGCCGCCTCCGGCACGCTGAGCTTCGTCACCGGCCAGCAGCGCGCCACGATCGGCGTGCAGGTGCTGGGCGACGAGACGGTGGAGCCCGACGAGCAGTTCACGATCCGCTTCACGCCGCCGGGCGGCTTCGGCGAGGTCTCGGTCGGCGCGGCCACCATCCTCGACGACGACACCGCGCCCAACGGCCCCTCGGTCAGCGCCCAGGGTGGCTCCGCCTTCGAGGGATCGGGAAGCTCGTTCAACTACAGCGAGCCGCTCGTGGCCATCAACCTGAGCGGCCCCGCCACCGCCTCCACCCAAGTCGGCTACCGCCTCGTGTCGGGCACGGCGCAGGTGGGAACGGACATCGTGAACCCCGGTTCTAACCGCTCCGTTACCTTCGGCATCGGCGAGCAGTCCGAGACGATCCGGCTCCGCACCATCGTCGACGACACCGCCGAAGCCGACGAGTTCGCGATCCTCGAGACCTTCATCCAGAACACCGTGACCAACAACGCGCGCATCGCGGGCAACCGCCCCGTCGACCAGGCCATCGTCTGGGTGCTCGACGACGACGGCACGGGCCAACCCGCCATCGGCATCACCAGCCCCACCGTGGTCGAGGGCGACGGCGGCACGAGCTCGGCCGCGGTCAAGGTCTCGCTGTCGCGCCCGGCGACGGAATCGTTCCAGATCAACTACGCGACCCAGTCGAACGGCTCCGCACGCGCGGGCCAGGATTATGTTGCCACCAACGGCACGATCGACGTCGCCCCGGGCCAGCAGGAGTTCGCGTTCAACATCCCGATCGTCGGCGACCGTGAGCAGGAGAGCCAGGAATCCTTCCTGCTGTCGCTCTCGCCCTCGGTGTTCTACGCCGGCGCCTCGGTCGCCACGATCACCATCCTCGACACCGACGTGCCGCCGCCGCCGCCGACGGGGGGCAACGACTTCATCGACTTCCGCGGCTACGCCACCGGCCAGACGGTGAACGGGCTGGGCGGCAACGACCGGATCTTCGGCGGGCTGGTGCGCGACTTCCTCAACGGCGGCGCGGGCGGCGACATCATCAACGGCGGCCGCGGCAGCGACATCATCCGCGGCGATTCGGGCTTCGACGTGCTCAACGGCGAGGGCGGCAACGACGTGATCCGCGGCGGCACCGACAACGACCGCATCTCGGGCGGCGTCGGCGACGACAAGCTCTTCGGCGACGCGGGCTTCGACACGATCTTCGGCGGCAACGGCGAGGACGAGATCCGCGGCGGCGCGCAGGCCGACCTGCTGTCGGGGCAGAACGGCGCGGACGACATCTCGGGCGGGGCGGGCAACGACCGCATCGAGGGCGGCGAGGGCAGCGACATCCTCTCGGGCGAGGACGGCAACGACCGTCTCTTCGCCGGCGCGGGCGGCGACCGGGTGTCCGGCGGCGCGGGCTTCGACCTGCTCTCGGGCGAGGCGGGCAACGACCGGCTCTTCGGCGGCGCCCAGGCCGACAACATCTTCGGCGGGGTCGGCAACGACCGGCTCGACGGCGGGGGCGGGTTCGACCGGCTGTTCGGCGGGCTGGGCAACGACGTGATGGTGGGCGGCGGCGGCGGCGACGCGCTGTTCGGCGAGTTCGGCAACGACACGCTGATCGGCAACGCCGGCAACGACCGGCTGTTCGGCGGCGCGGGCTTCGACGTGCTCGTGGGCGGGACGGGCAACGACCGGCTGCAGGGCGACCTCAACGCCGACCAGTTCGTGTTCCAGAACGGCTTCGGGCGCGACACGATCGTGGGCTTCGAGTCGCGCAACGACTTCGAGCGGATCGACCTGGAGGACGTGTCGTCGATCACCAACTTCGCCGACCTCTCCGCCAACCACCTGCGCCAGCAGGGCAACAACGCGGTGATCGACGCGGGCGGCGGCAACACGATCACGCTGCTCGGCGTGCGCGTGGCCGATCTCGACCCGGCCGACTTCACCTTCTGAGCGCCCGGCCCGAAGGCCCGATGGGCGGGAGGCCGCCCCGCGTGGGGCGGCCGGCGGCCCGCCGCGCGGGGCCGGGGTGATCCGCGGATCCGGATGTCCTATGTCGGGGCGGACGGAGCCGCGGG
>CAZWWR010000312.1:0-2880 GCA_964637265.1 uncultured Jannaschia sp. | reverse complement strand
CGGCGGAGGCGGCGGCGGGCGAGCGAGGAGGCGGGGCCGGAGGGGCGGCCGAGCAGCCGCTCGACGCGGGCGGGGATCCGCTCGAGGAAGGCGGCACGCGCCGCGGCCGGGGCGCTGTCGATCTGGTAGAGCGCGTGGTAGCAGGTGCGCGCGCCGGGGTGGCAGTTGGCCCGGAGCCCGCGCAGCAGCGTCCTCCGGCCCGGCATCCCCATCAGCTGCGACATCGTCCAGCTCGCTCCGCAGGTCGTGAACACCCCGACGCGGCGGATGTGGGTGAGCCCGGGGCGGGGGCCGTGATCCGGCCCCGGCATCCCGAAGGCGAAGCCGGGCACCAGCACCCGGTCGAGCCAGCCCTTCAGCATCGCGGGAAGGCCGAACCACCAGGTCGGGTAGGTGAAAAGCAGCGTGTCGGCCGCGGCCACGCGCTCGGCATGGTCGCGCACGGGGGCGAGGTTCGCCGCCTCGTCGTGGTAGGCGCGCCATTCGGGCCGGCGCATCACCGGGTCGAACCCCTCGGCGTAGAGGTCGAGGAGCTCGCAGCTTCCCCGAGCCGCCGCGGCCTCGTGCACCGCGTCGCGGATCGCCGCGCTCAGGCTCTCCGGGTCCGGGTGGCAGTGGACGAGCAGCGAGCGGGGCGCGGCGGCGCTCACGCGCGGGGCTCGTCGTGATGCGCCTCGACCGAGCCCGCGGTGTCGAAATACTCCCGCCACGCGAGGATCCGTCCCTCCTCGATCTCCACCACGATGGCGTCCGCGGTGACCGAGCGCGCGCCGTCCGAGCGCCGGGTCGTGGCCCAGAGCCATTCGAGGCAGGCCAGCGTGCCGCCGGGCGCGGCGAAGGCGGAGGTGACGGTGATCCGCAGGTCGCGGTAGCCCTCGTGGAACTCCTCGATCGCCCGGCCGAGGCGGTCGAAGGGGACGACGGCGCCGGGCGCCGTGAGCACGCCGCGGGGGCTCCAGTCGGGCGCGGCGAGGGCGAGGTCGCCCGCGATCCAGGCCCGCGCCTGCCGCAGGATCAGGTCCAGCACGGGCGCGGGGCAGTCGATCCGGGCGTCCGGCGCAAGGAGGCCGGCTGCCTCCGCGCCGGGCGCCGGGGCCGCGCCGCCGCTCACAGCACCTCGGCCCCGAGCCCGAGGCCCAGCCGCAGCCCGATCGCCAGCGCCAGACCGCCGAAGAGGAGCGCCACGACCGCCCGCTCCAGCGTCGTCATCCGGGCGCGGCCCGGATCGAGATAGGTGCGCTCCCCCTCGTCCGTGAAGCCGCGCGCCTGCAGCGCGATCTCGAGCTGCTGGGCCTTGTTGAGGCAGTTCACCAGCAGCGGCACGAGGAGCCGCGCGGTGGCCACGAGCTTCTTGGCGAGGCCGAGGCTGTCGAGATCGATGCCGCGAAGGCGCTGGGCATCGCGGATGGCGGTGTACTCCTCGAGCAGGAAGGGCACGAAGCGGAACGTGGTGGAGACGAGGAACGCGACCTTGTAGGGCACCCCGATCCGCACGAGGCCCAGCACGATCTGGTTCGGCGTCGAGGTGGCGAAGAGGTACTGGAACGCCATCAGCGGCACCGCGATGCGGCAGCACACGACCAGCCCGAAGAGCAGCCCCTCCCAGCGGAACACCGTCGCCCCGCCGAGCCAGGGCACCGCCTCGGGCAGCACGAAGACGGGCGTCACCCCGAAGGGCGACCAGAGCCCCTGGATGATCATGATGAGGATCACGGCCGGGATCAGGAGCTTCATCAGCCGCGCGATGGGCCGCGCGCCCAGCCCGCTCGCGACGAGCAGCGCCAGCATCGCGGCGAAGAGTGCCGCCTGCAGCGCGATGGAGTTCCATACGAAGATGAGCAGGCTCGCCACGACGAGCACCGCGAACTTCACCCGGACGTCGGCCTCGGAGACGGGCGTGGCGCGATGGCCCTCGGCGGGGGCGAGCGAGGCGCTCATGCCGCGTCCTCCCCAGTCTCCGGGCCGGCCGACGGGCCAGTCGACGGGCCCTTGGCGGGGCCGTGCGAGGCCAGCGCCTCGCGGATGTCGGCCGCGTTCACCGGGCGGAGGTCTTCGAGCCAGGGCAGGCCGCGGGCGAGCTGCACCGTCTGGGGCGGGGCGAGCCCCGCGGCCGAGAGCGCGGCCTCGTCGTAGAGCACGTCCCGCAGCGGCCCGTCGAGGCGCACGCCGCCCTCGCACATCACCACCAGCCGGTCGACGTAGCCGTGCAGCAGGTAGAGGTGGTGGGTGATCAGCACCACCGTCTTGCCCCGGCCGTTGAGCCTGCGGAGCACGTCGAGGATGGCCAGCGCGCCGCGCCAGTCCTGCCCGGTGGTGGGCTCGTCGAAGATCAGGATCTCGGGGTCGAGCGCGAGGATCGCGGCGATCACCGTGCGGAGCTGGTCGCCCCGGCTGAGCGCCACGGGATGCCGCTCGGCGACGTCGCGCAGGTCCATCGCGTCGAGCGCCGCGTCCACCTTGCGGTCGATCTCCTCCTGCGGAAGCGTCTGCCGCCGGCTCCGGTAACGCAGCGCGAAGCCCACCTCCTCGCGCACCGAGCCGCAGAAGAGTTGCTGGTGGGCGTTCTGGGCGACGTAGCCGATCCGCTGGGCGAGGCCCGCCACCGAGAGACCGGCGATGTCGGCGCCGTCGACCTCCACATGGCCGCGGGTGGGGGCGAGAACCTTGATGAAGTGCTTGACGAGCGTGGACTTGCCGGAGCCGTTGGGCCCGACGATGCCGACGAAGCCGCCGCGCGCCACGTCGAGATCCACGTGGCCCAGCGCGGCCGTGCCGTCGGGATAGACGTGGCCCAGCCCGCGCACGGACATGGCGGGCGCGGCGTCGGCGTGGGGCGCGGGCGCCTCCTCCGGGGGCCGGGGCAGGGCGGCCAGCGCGGCG
>CAZWWR010000311.1:0-2882 GCA_964637265.1 uncultured Jannaschia sp. | reverse complement strand
GGCCGCCTGACGGCCGCGGGCGCCGGCACGCCGTCCCGCTGGGGCCCGACCTGCCCCCGCTCGACCTGATCGACGACGCCTACAACGCCAATCCCGCCTCGGTCGGGGCGGCGCTCGCGCTGCTGGCCGACGTCGCCGTGCCGCCCCGCGCCCGCCGGGTCGCGATCCTGGGCGACATGAAGGAGCTCGGCCCCACCGGCGAGGAGCTCCACCGCATGCTGGCCCGCCACCCGGCGATGGACCGGATCGACACCGTCCACTGCGTCGGCCCGCTCATGGCGGCGCTTCACGAGGCCCTGCCGCCCGAGCGCCGCGGCCGCCTCGAGGCGACGGCGGAGGCGCTGGCGCAGGCCCTCCCGGGGATGTTCGGCCCCGGCGACGCGGTGCTCGTGAAGGGCTCCCTGTCGATGCGGATGGCCGCCGTGGTGGAGGGGGTCCGGGCGCTGGCGGACCGCCGCCCGCCCCCCGGGCACGCTCCGCCCGCGCCCCCCACCGAGGAGACGTGACGTGCTCTACTGGCTGACCGAGTTCTCCGACGGGGGCGACGTCTTCAACCTGTTCCGCTACATCACCGTCCGGGCGGGGCTGGCCTTTTTCACGGCGCTCGTCTTCGGCTTCCTGTTTGGCCGCCCGCTCATCGACCTGCTGCGCCGGCGCCAGGGCAAGGGCCAGCCGATCCGCGAGGACGGGCCGGCGACGCACTTCGCGAAGGCCGGCACGCCGACGATGGGCGGCGTGCTGATCCTCGGCGCCGTCACGGTCGCCACGCTGCTCTTCGCGCGGCTCGACAATCCCTATGTCTGGCTCGTCCTCTTCGTCACCATCGCCTTCGGCGCCATCGGCTTCGTGGACGACTACGCGAAGGTCTCCAACGGCAACACCAAGGGGGTGCCCGGGCGCGTGCGCCTGCTGCTGGGCTTCGTGATCGCGGCCGTGGCCGGGCTCGTCGCCGCCGCGGTCCACCCGCCCGAGCTCGCCGCGCAGCTCGCCGTGCCGATCTGGAAGGACGTGCTCGTGAACCTCGCCTGGTTCTACGTCCCCTTCGTGATGCTCGTCATCGTCGGCAGCGCCAACGCCGTGAACCTCACCGACGGTCTCGACGGGCTGGCGATCATGCCGGTGATGATCGCCGCCGGCACTCTGGGCGTGATCGCCTACGCGGTCGGCCGGGTCGACTTCACCGACTATCTCGACGTCCACTACGTCCCCGGCACCGGGGAGCTGTTCATCTTCGCGGCCGGGCTGATCGGCGGCGGCCTGGGCTTCCTGTGGTACAATGCGCCGCCCGCGGCGGTGTTCATGGGCGACACCGGGAGCCTCGCGCTGGGCGGCGCGCTCGGCACGGTCGCGGTGGTGACGAAGCACGAACTCGTCTGGGCCGTGATCGGCGGTGTCTTCGTGGCCGAGGCGCTCTCGGTGATCATCCAGGTCGCCTACTTCAAGTCCACCGGACGGCGGGTGTTCCTCATGGCGCCGATCCACCACCACTACGAGAAGAAGGGCTGGGCCGAGCCCCAGGTCGTGATCCGCTTCTGGATCATCGCGCTGATCCTGGCGCTGATCGGGCTCGCGACGCTCAAGGTCCGGTAGCCGGCCTGCCGGAGGCCATGCGCCGGTCCCTCGCGGGGGCACGGCGCGATGCGGGAGGGGGAGAAGCGATGGAACGGGCGCTGGTGACGGGCGGAAACCGCGGCATCGGCCGGGCCATCGCGGCCGGGCTGGTCGAGCGCGGCCACGAGGTGACGATCGCGGCGCGCTCCGGCGGGGCGGAGGCGGCCGGGGCGCTCGGCTGCCGCGCGGTCGAGATGGATCTGCAGGACGAGGCCTCGATCGCCGCCGGGCTCGCGGAGGCGGGCGATCCGGACGTGCTGGTGAACAACGCCGGCGTCCTCTGGGACGAGGGGCTGTGGGACGATCCGGCCCATTTCGACGCCTCATTCGCGGTCATGGTCCGCGCGCCCTACCTGCTGATGCGCGCGGTGCTGCCCGGCATGGGCGCGCGGGGCCGGGGCCGCGTCGTCAACGTCTCCTCGGGCTGGGGCTCCTTCGCCGAGGGCATCGGCGGCGGCGGCGCCTACGGGCCCGCGAAGGCGGCGCTCAACGCGCTCACGGTGCGCGCCGCGGCCCAGGCGCCGCGAGGCGTCAAGGTCAACGCCATGTGTCCCGGCTGGGTGCGGACGCGCATGGGCGGCGCGTCCGCCGCCCGCGCGCCGGAGGAGGGGGCCGACACCGCGATTTGGCTCGCCACCCTGCCCGAGGACGGGCCGTCGGGCGGCTTCTTCCGCGACCGGCGGCCGATCCGGTGGTGAGCGCCGCCGCGATGCGACGCTCTGCGCTGGCGACCCGTGACCACGCGTCCCACGTCGGGATCGACCGCCCGCAACGTGGCCCCCCGGCGCCGTCCAGGACGGGCCCTCTTCCGCGGCGGGTGCGGACAGCACAATACCCAGTCCGCCCATCGCAGGGCCGCTTTGTGTCCCCTTCGGTCCCGCGGGGGAGCGAGGGTCGCGCCCCGTCGGCGATCTGGGGCCTCGAACGGTCGGACGTCCGACGCGATCGGTCGCGCGGTCTCGTCCCTCCCGGCCGTTCCCGCACCGCCCCCCAGCGTTGGGGCGCCGCCCGTACCGGCGGTGTCCCGCCCCTCTGTCCTCTTGCGGACGACACGAGCGCCCCGCCCCCGCCGTTCCGACCCGAGCTGCCCGAGACCGGCCGCGCCGACCCGCTCGCGGGGGGAACCGGGAAGACCCGCCGCGTGGAGGCCCTCGAAGGCTGGCCGGAGCGCCGGGCCGGGACGTCTCGGGGGTCCGGGCCGTGATCCCCGTTCGCGGCCTCTCCGGGGCCACCTTGGCGGTGCTGGGTCTCGGCCGGAGCGGGCTGTCGGC
>CAZWWR010000310.1:0-2886 GCA_964637265.1 uncultured Jannaschia sp. | reverse complement strand
AATCGCCCAGCTTCGCCTCCGCGCCGTAGCGCATCGCCCGCCACTTGTTCTCGGCCAGCAGGATCCGCCGGTAGCGCCGCCGCTGCACGTTCGAGTGCCGCAGGTCGTGGAGGTAGGCCAGGATCGACTGGTAGAGCGCCGCGATGGACAGCCCGTCCTCCAGCCGGGTGCAGATGTCGCAGATGCGGATCTCGAGCGTCGGGTGCTTCACCGAGGGCCGGATGTCCCACCAGATCCTCGACGGATCGTCGAGCATGCCCACGGCCTTCAGGTCCGCGAGCATCTCCATCCAGTCGCTCCAGCTGTCGAAGATCTCGGGGAAGCCCGAGCGCGGCAGGTCGCCCACGATGACCGGGCGGAACGCCTTGAGCCCCGTGTCCATGCCCTCCCAGAAGGGCGAGGAGGCCGAGAGCGCGAGCAGGTGGGGCATGAAGTAGCTCACCTGGCTCATCATCTCGACGCGCAGGTCCTCGTCGGGCACGCCCGCGTGGACGTGCATCCCGCAGATCGCCATGCGCCGCGCAATCGAGCCGTGCTCCGCCCCGAGGATGCGGTAGCGGTCCATGTCGGTGGGCTCCTGGCTCGCCCAGTGGGCCCAGGGGTGGGTCGAGGCCGCGATCATGCGCATCCCGTGCCGCGACGCGCAGTCGGCGATGGTGGTGCGCAGCTCGCGCAGCTCGGCCCGCGCGTCGGCGACGGTCTCGCAGACCCCCGTGCCGATCTCGACCTGGCACTGCAGGAACTCGTGCATCACGCGGTCGCCAAGCACCTCCTTGCAGGCCTCCATGAAGGCCTTGGGAGGCCGGACCGCGAGTTCGTGGGTCTCCGCGTCGAGGAGCAGGTACTCCTCCTCGACGCCGATGGAGATGCTGTCGGTGCTTGGCATTCATGGTCCTCCCGTAGGCCGGTGAAGCTAAACAGGGCGGGGCCGCCCGCATCAACCGTGCGGGCGCCGGCCGGCCGCCGGAGCGCCCTGCCCCGCCGCCGTGCCCCGTGCGGGGCCCGCCCGCCCGGACAGGCGTCTCCCCTCGCGACCACGCATCGATCCGCCCGGCGGGATCCGACCGTCGTCCCGGCGCGCCTGGACGATGGACGCAGGATCGCAGACCCCGCGCCGGCGTCGGACAGGTCCGAGAGACCCATCCGGCGGACACCCCGATCGGCGACGGAGATCCTCGCTCACGGCCCGGTTCCGGGAGTTCGCCTGCGCCCTCCGCGCGCCCGATCCTCCGGCGCCGACCGGGGGTCCAAGCCAGCGCATCCGGCTCGGTCAGTGCCGACGCACAGGGACTTCCCGCGGCCCGACGCGGGCAAGGGGCTGCCTGTGGCCCAGGCAGGACGCGGAATGCGCGGGACGGCGGACGGACCGGCGATGTCGACCGTCCCCGCCAGAGCCGCTGGCCCGTCTCCCCCCACGCACCTGACCGGGGCTCCGAGGGCGGGCGACGCTCGGCGGCGGGACCCTTCGAACGGGGCGTGGTGACGCCCGTCGGCCCGACGGCCGCGCCGAGCCGCGCGACGCCCCGCGGCAGAGGTCCGCGGCAGATATGCGGGGAGCACGGGGACGAGGGCCGGCGCGGATCGGTCGGGGCCCGGCCCCGCACCGAAGGGCCACCGCCCGGCTCGCACGGGTCCGGCCACCCATGCGCCCGGAGGGCGGAAGCGCCCCTCCCGAAGCCCCGCATCCGACGCGAAGCCGCACGGGCTCCCCGTCAGTTGGCCACGCCGAGGTAGCGGCCGACCCGCTCCGCCCAGACGTCGCCCTCGCGGACGGCGAGGAGCGTGCGGTCCATCTCCTCGAGGAACTCCGGATCCTCCCGCATCACCAGCCCGTAGCTCTGGCGCTCGAACTGGTAGGGCAGCACCGTGAGCGGCTCGTAGCGGCCGGCCTCCTGCCCGAGCTTGATCTCGTAGCGGAGCACCGGATCGTCGGCCACCACGGCGTCGAGCGTCCCGGCCTCGAGCGCGTCGAGCATCTCGCGCACCGTGTCGAACGCCGCGTACCCGATGCCGAGCCCGTCGAGGTAGCGCCCCGAGGTGGCGTCCGCCTTCACCCCGACGGCCAGCCCCGGGAGGTCGGCGGGGCCGGTGACGTCGGATCGCAGCCTGTCCACGGTGAAGGCGCTGGCCAGGACGGCGGTGAAGCTCGCCACGAAGATCGTCGTCGCCACCGCGAGCAGGACGGTCATCACCCGGCCGGTCAGGGTCTGGAATTCGTAGTAGTTGAACGGCCCCCGGGTGATGAAGAGGAGGCCGAGCACGAAGCCCTCGACGAGCTTTCCGGCCAGCGTCTTGCGCGAGTAGAGCTTCGGATTGATGCGGTGCTCGAGCAGGTAGTAGATGCCGCCCACCACGCTCGCCACCGCCACTACGATGCCGAGGATGTAGAGCGTCTCCCGGTCGGTGAGGACGTTGGCGATGGCGCGCCAGACGGAGTTCTCGCGCACCGCGATGGCGAGGTGGGTCTGGTAGATCGCGTGGGAGAAGTCGACCCGCTCCTCGCGCTCGGTGGTGATCGAGACGCAGGAGACGCCGATGTCGATCCGGCCCGCCTCCGCCGCCGAGAGCATGTCGGCGAGCTGGAGCTCCTCGAAGGCGAAGGAGAGGTCGAGCCGGTCGGCCACCTCCTCCCAGAGCTCTATGCCGAGCCCGCCCCAGCCGCCCGCCTCGTCCCGGTATGCGAAGGGGGGGCATTCGTAGGTGGCCACCCGAAGCGCGGCCGCCTCCTCCCCCGCGCCTTCGGGCGCCCCCTGGGCGGACGCGGAGGTGGCGGCCGCCAGGGCGAGCAGGCAGAGCGCGATCAGGGTCCGGACGTGCGGCATGCGTCGATGTCCTCCTGCCGGGCGGGGCCGGCCTCCCCGGCGGGGGGCGGGCGGGTGTCGTCCG
>CAZWWR010000309.1:0-2913 GCA_964637265.1 uncultured Jannaschia sp. | reverse complement strand
CCTCGGGCAGGGCGCGATGCGGCGCCGGATCGTCGGCGGGGCGCCGGCCTGCGGCCTGCTCGGGGGCGGTCTGGTCGTCCATCGTCCCTCCGTCCTTCCGCGTCGCACGGCCCGCGCCGCTCGACGCGCCCCGGCAGATATGGGGAATTTCCCGCCCGGCGCCACCCCGGTCGGCCCGCCCGGGCCGCGACGCCCCCCGTCGGGTGCGGAGGCGGCGCGCCCCGGGGCCGCTCTCAGGCGGACATCCACTCCGGTATGGTATCCCGTCCGATCATCTCGTCAAAGCTCGGGCGCGGGCGGATCACCGCCCATCGGTCGCCCTGCACGAGAACCTCGGGCACGAGCGGGCGAGAGTTGTACTCCGAGGCCATCACCGCGCCGTAGGCCCCGGCCGAGCGGAACGCGACGACCTCGCCCTCCGCGAGGGGTGGCATCTCGCGGGCGCGGGCGAACGTGTCACCCGTCTCGCAGACCGGACCGACCACGTCCCACGCCTCGCCCGCGGCGCCGGGGGCGGGCTCGGCGAGGGGGACGATGTCGTGATGCGCGCCGTACATGGCGGGGCGGACGAGGTCGTTCATCGCCGCGTCGAGGATCAGGAAGCCGCGGCCCTGTCCGCGCTTGAGGTAGACGACCCGCGAGAGCAGCACACCCGCGTTGCCTGCGATGAGCCGGCCGGGCTCGATCTCGATCTCGCAGCCCAGATCGCCGACCGTCTCCTTCACGACGCGGCCGTACTCCTCCGGCACGGGCGGGGCGAGGTTGGAGCGGGCGTAGGGGATGCCGAGGCCGCCGCCGAGGTCGAGCCGCTCGATGGCGTGGCCCTCCGCGCGCAGCGCCCGCACGAGGCCGGCGACCTTGGCGTAGGCCTCGCGGAAGGGCTCGAGGTCCGTGAGCTGGGAGCCGATGTGGACGTCCGCGCCGATCACCCGCAGGCCGGGCAGGGCGCGCATCTCGCCGTAGACGCGCATCGCCTCGGCGATGGGCACGCCGAACTTGTTCTCGGCCTTGCCGGTGGCGATCTTCTCGTGGGTGCGGGCGTCCACGTCCGGGTTCACCCGGAGCGTCACGGGCACCTCCCGCCCGAGCGAGACGGCCACCTCCGAGAGCGCGCGCATCTCGTTCTCGGACTCGAGGTTGATCTGGCGCACGCCCTCGCGCAGCGCGTGGGCCATCTCGGCCCGGGTCTTGCCGACGCCCGAGAACACGATGCGCTCGCCCGGCACGCCCGCGGCGCGGGCGCGGCGGTACTCGCCCTCGCTCACCACGTCCATCCCCGCGCCCGCCTCGCCGAGGAGCCGCAGGATCGCCACGTTGGAGGCGGCCTTCACGGCGTAGCAGACGAGGTGGGGCAGCGGGTCGAGGGCGGCGTCGAACAGGCGGTAGTGCCGCAGCAGCGTGGCCGCGGAGTAGACGTAGGCGGGCGTGCCCACGGCCTCCGCGATCTCCGAGAGCGGCACGTCCTCGGCATGGAGCGCGCCGCCGCGATACAGGAAGTGATCCATCCGTGCCCTCCGCCGCCCCCGGTCGACCCCCCGGCCATGCCGTTCCGTGCCGCCCGCATTCCCCGGCGCCGGCCCTCTAGCGGCCCGCGGCCCCGGCGGAAAGCGGCAAGCTCCGGGCGCCCGGACTTTACGTCGGATGACATAGGCCTAACTGACGGGTCCAAGATCGGACCGAAGACCACTCCAGACCAATCGCGGACGAGACATGATGGACGACCATACGGGCCGCCCGATCGAGGCGGGTCGAGACGCGCGTGCGTTCGTGGGCGAGGCCGGGCGGCATCTCGTCACGAACCTTCCCCTGGCGATGGTCCTCACGGACCCGCATCAGGACGACAACCCGATCGTCTACGTGAACCGGGCGTTCGAGCAGATGACGGGCTACGCCGCCTCCGCGGTGATCGGGCGGAACTGCCGCTTCCTGCAGGGCGAGGACAGGGACCAGCCGGGCGTCCGGGCGCTGCGCGAGGGGATCGCCGCGCGCCGATCCGTGTCCGTCGCGGTGCGCAACTACCGCGCCGACGGGACGCCCTTCACGAACCGGCTGATCGTGGCCCCGGTCGAGGACGACGAGGGCGACCTCTTCGCGTTCCTCGGCATCCAGCTCGAGGTGGCCGAGGACGTGGCCGACGCCTTCTCCCTTCCCCTCGGGCCGTCCGCGCCCATCGCCGAGGACGGCTCGGCCGAGGGCGACATGCTCCGGGAGATGCAGCACCGGGTGAAGAACCACCTGCAGATGGTCTCCTCGATGATCCGGATGCAGTCGGCCGCCGACGATCCGGCCGCGTCCTACGGGCTCCTGTCGCGCCGGGTGGAGGCGCTGAGCCTGCTCTACGACGAGTTCTCCGGCACCGGCGCCGGCCCGGACTCCGGGACGCGCTACGACGTGGTCGCCGCGGGCGGCTACGTCAGCCGGGTCGCCGCCACCGTGGGCGCGCTCGACGGGCGGAAGTCGGTGCGGCTCAACGTCGAGGTGGACAACGTCTACATGCGCACGGAGCAGGCCGCCCAGCTCGGGCTGCTCGTCTCGGAGCTGATCTCGAACACGCTCCAGCACGCCTTCGCGGATCGCGAGGAGGGGGTGGTGGAGGTCCGGCTGAAGGAGCTGGGCGGCCGCCGCGTGCGCCTCACGGTGTCGGATGACGGCGTCGGGATGGGCGAGGACGAGTGGCCCGGCAAGGGCAATCTCGGCGCCCGCATCGTGCGAGGCCTCGCCACGGGCCTCGGCGGGGAGTTCAACGTGGTCTCCACCCGGGCGGGCACGATCATCACCCTGGATTTCGAGAACGCCGTCTCGACCCTCGTGGAATCCGACACCGGCCGCCGCGCGATCGCGGGGCAGGGCGATGGTTCCGGCGGCGCGGTCGGGGAGGAGGCCGGGTCCGGGGCGCGCGGGCCCGCCTCCGGC
>CAZWWR010000308.1:0-2918 GCA_964637265.1 uncultured Jannaschia sp. | reverse complement strand
GGTGGCCGCGCTGACCGCGGCGGCCTTCGCGGTGGCGGCGGCGAACCTGCTGCTCCGCGCGCTTGCGCTGCTGGCGCTCCGGCGGCACCCGGCCGCGGACGGGCCCGCCTTCGCCTCGCGGCGGGCTCCGCCCGGGCGGCGGCGCAAGCTGCCCACGATCACCATGCTCGTTCCGATGCACCGCGAGCCGGACATCGCCCGGCCGCTGCTCGCGCGCCTGTCGCGGGTCGACTACCCCCGCGCCCTGCTCGACGTGGCGCTCGTGGTCGAGGCGGACGACACGGCGACCCTCGACGCGCTGGCCGCCGCACCCCTGCCCCACTGGATCCGGGTCGTGCCGGTGCCTGCCGGGGAGCCGCGCACGAAGCCGCGGGCGATGAACTACGCGCTCAACTTCGCCCGCGGCTCGGTGGTCGGGGTCTGGGACGCGGAGGACGCGCCGGCCCCCGACCAGCTCCGCATGGTGGCACGGCGGCTGATGGTGGCGCCGCCCGAGGTGGCCTGCCTGCAGGGCAAGCTCGACTACTACAACGCCGGGCGGAACTGGCTCTCGCGCTGCTTCGCCATCGAGTACGCGACGTGGTTCCGCCTCCTGCTGCCCGGGATCGAGCGGATGGGGCTGACCATTCCGCTCGGGGGCACGACGCTCTTCTTCCGGCGCGAGGCGCTGGAGCGGATCGGGGCCTGGGACGCGCACAACGTGACCGAGGACGCCGACCTCGGCGTGCGGCTCGCGCGGGCGGGATACCGGACGGAGGTGATCGACACCACCACGCTGGAGGAGGCCACGGCCGCCGCCCTGCCCTGGATCAAGCAGCGCTCGCGCTGGCTGAAGGGCTACGTGATGACTTGGGCGGTGCACATGCGCAGCCCGCGGCGGCTCTGGCGCGAGTTGGGGGCGTGGCGGTTCCTCGGGGTGCAGTGGCTCTTCGGGGGGGCGGTGCTCAACGCGTTCCTGCTGCCCTTCGCATGGTCGCCGCTGGTGATGGCGTTCGGCCTGCCCCACCCGATCGCCGGCTGGCTGCCCGAGGGCGCGCTGCCCTGGGCCGCCGCGGCGCTGTTCGGGATGGCGCTGGCCAACATGGCGGTCGCCGTCGCGGCGTGCCGGGCCCCCGCGCACCGGCCGCTGCGGCCCTGGACGTGCCTGCTGGAGCTGTACTTCCCGCTGGCGACCCTTGCCATCTGGAAGGGCCTCGTGGAGCTGACGGCGAAGCCCTTCCACTGGGACAAGACGGATCACGGCGCCTACGGGGGCTGCGAGGAGGACGCGGTCTCGAACGGCCCGCCCGGGCTCGACCTGCTGCCGCGCGGCATCGGGGCCGGGGGGATCGGGCGCTTCGCCGGCCCGGAGTGAGCCCCGGCCCGCGGCGTCACATCCCGTGCAGGCGGCGGGCCTCCTCGGAGAGGCGCACCTCGAAGGCGACCGAGAGATGGTCGCGCAGGGTACGGGCGGCGCGCTCGGCGTCCCGGTCGGCGATGGCGTCGACGATGGCCGCGTGCTCGGCCAGCGCCACCTCCCCCCGGCCGGGCGCCGCGAGCGAGGTCGTCGCCATCAGCGCCATGGAGCGGTACACGAGGTCGAGCTGCTGCACGAGGTAGCGGTTGTGCGAGGCGAGGTGGATCTGCGCGTGGAAGCGGCGGTTCGCCCGGGCGAGCGCCTTGGGGTCGTGGACGCGGGACCTGTCCTCCTCGACCATCTGCCGCAGCACGCGGATCTCCTCAGGGGCGGCGTGCTGCGCCGCGAGGCGGGCGGCGAGGCCCTCGAGCTCGGTGCGCACCACGTAGAGCTCCGAGATCTGGTCGTGGCTCAGCGAGGCGACGATGAGGGAGCGGCCGTCCCGCGTGAGCAGGCTCTGCGTCTCCAGCCGCTGCAGCGCCTCGCGGATCGGGGTGCGCGACATACCGAAGCGCTCCGCGAGCTCGGATTCCACCAGCCTGTCGCCGGGGCGGTAGTCGCCCCGGTCGATCGCGTCGAGGATGAGGCCGTGCGCGTCGCGGGCCTCGCGGGGTCCGATCTCGGCGGCGGCGGGCTGGGGTCTCGCGGTCATGGGGGTTCCGGGGCTGGGGCCCCGCCTTGCTAGCGCCGCCGCGCCGCGCCGTGCAAGCCTTGCGCCCGGGGCGCGCCGCCGGTAGCCGCGCCGCATGTCCTCCCCCGACGCCTTCGCCCATGTCGAGACCTGGGTGTTCGACCTCGACAACACCCTCTACCCGCCCTCGATCCGCCTGTTCGACCAGATCGAGGCGAAGATGAACGGCTGGGTGATGCGCGAGCTCGGCGTGCCCGCCGAGGAGGCCGACCGGCTGCGCCTGCGATGGTGGGACCAGCACGGCACGACGCTCGCCGGGCTGATGCGCGAGCACGGGGTGGAGCCCGACGCCTTCCTCGAGGACGTGCACGACATCGACTTCTCGCCGCTCGCGCCCGACCCGGAGCTGCGGGGCGCCATCGCGGCGCTGCCGGGGCGCCGGATCGTCTACACCAACGGCACGGCGCCCTATGCGCGGCGGGTGACCGCGGCCCGGGGGATCGAGGACCTGTTCGAGGCGTTCTACGGCGTGGAGCACGCGGACCATCACCCCAAGCCCGAGGAGAGGGCCTTCCGCACGGTGTTCGGTCGCGACGGGCTCGACCCGGCCCGCGCGGCGATGTTCGAGGACGACGCGCGCAACCTCTTCGTGCCGGCGCGGATGGGGCTCGTGACGGTGCACGTGGCGCCCAGGCGGGCCGGGGGCGCGCATGTCCAGCACCACGCGCACGACCTCGCGGCGTTCCTGCGCGGGGTGGCCCCGGGTGGAAGCGGGGCCGGACGCGCCTAGCTCGCCGCCCATGAGCGACGCATCCCCTCCCGACATCCTGATCGCCGGCGCGGGCCCCGCCGGGCTCGCCGCCGCCTGCTGCCTCGCCGCCGCGGGCTGGC
>CAZWWR010000307.1:0-2932 GCA_964637265.1 uncultured Jannaschia sp. | reverse complement strand
CGCCCCGGGCGCGGGGCGCCTGCCGGCAGGCCGTGGGGCCGTCCCGTCGGATCTGCCCGCCTTGCGCTCCCCGGCCCCATCGGGATTATCCCCCCACGACCCGACGGGAGGGGACCCATGAGACCGATCATCGCCGCCGCGGCCCTGCTGCTGGCCGCCTCCGCCGCGCAGGCCCAGCGCACCGACCTCACCCTCGGCATGGTGCTCGAGCCCCCCAACCTCGACCCGACGGCGGGTGCCGCGGCGGCCATCGACGAGGTGGTCTACGCCAACGTGTTCGAGGGGCTCACCCGCTTCGGCCCCGACGGCTCGGTGCAGCCGGGCCTGGCAGAGAGCTGGGAGACGAGCGAGGACGGCCTCGCCTGGACGTTCCGGCTGCGCGAGGGCGTCACCTTCCACGACGGCACGGCGATGGACGCCGACGACGTCGTCTTCACCCTCGACCGGGCCCGCGCCGAGGAGTCGACCAACGCCCAGAAGGTCCTGTTCGAGGCCATCGAGTCGGTCGAGGCGGTCGATCCGGCCACCGTCCGGATCACGCTGTCGCGCCCCGAGGGCAACCTGCCCTTCAACCTCGCCTGGGGCGACGCCGTGATCGTGGCGCCCGAGAGCGCCGACACGAACGCGACCGAGCCCGTCGGCACCGGCCCCTTCCGCGTGGCCGACTGGGCGCAGGGCGACCGGGTGGAGCTCGTGGCCAACCCCGACTACTGGGGCGAGGCGCCCGCGCTGGAGCGCGCCACCTTCCGCTTCATCGCCGACCCAAACGCCGCCTTCGCCGCGATGATGGCCGGCGACGTGGACGCCTTCCCCAACTTCCCCGCCCCCGAGACGCTCGCCGCCTTCGAGAACGACCCGCGCTTCTCGGTGATCGTCGGCTCCACCGAGGGCGAGACCATCCTCGCCATGAACAACGAGCGGCTCGACCCGGCGCTGCGCGGCGCCATCACCCACGCCGTCGACCGGCAGGCCATCATCGACGGGGCCATGTTCGGCTACGGCACGCCGATCGGCAGCCACTACGCGCCCCACAGCCCCGACTACGTGGACCTGACCGGGGAGTCGGCCCACGACCCCGAGCGCGCCGAGGCGCTGCTGGCCGAGTCGGACTACGACGGACGCGCGCTCACGCTGATGCTGCCGCCGCCCTCCTACGCGCGGCGCGGCGGCGAGATCGTGGCCAGCCAGCTCCGCGCGGTCGGCATCGAGACCGAGATCCAGAACCTCGAATGGGCGCAGTGGCTGGAGCAGGTGTTCCAGGGGCGCGACTTCGACCTCACCATCGTCAGTCATACCGAGCCCGCCGACATCAACATCTACGCCCGGCCGGACTACTACTTCGCCTATGACAGCGAGGCGTTCCGGGCGCTGATGGACCAGCTCGCCGCGGAGGCGAACCCGGAGGCGCGCTCGGCGCTGCTGCGCCAGGCGCAGGAGCTCATCGCCCAGGACGACGTGAACGCCTACCTGTTCCAGCTCGCCAAGACGGGCGTGGCCGACGCGCGGATCGAGGGCCTGTGGGAGAACGCGCCGACCCAGGCCAACGACCTCACGGCCGTGCGCTGGACGGAGTAGGCCGCGCCGCCTCGGGGGGGGCGGGGCCGGCCCTTCGGGGGTGGCCGCTCCCGGCCCGGCCGCCGGCCGTGCCGAAGCCGCGCCCCGGACGTCACGACCGACGTCACGACGCATGTCACGACCCGGGTCACGACGCCCGTCGCCCCGCCAACCGGGAGCCGCCCATGACGCCCCTCACCCGCGCCGACCTCGAAGCCGCCGCCGCGCTCGTCCACGGGAGCATGGCGCCGACCCCCCAGATGGTCTGGCCCCTGCTGGCGGAGGCGGCGGGCTGCGAGGTCTGGGTCAAGCACGAGAACCACGCCCCCACCGGCGCCTTCAAGGTCCGCGGCGGGATCACCTTCATGGACTGGCTCCGCCGGGCCCATCCCGG
Organism: uncultured Jannaschia sp.; assembly: GCA_964637265.1. Taxonomy (GTDB): domain Bacteria; phylum Pseudomonadota; class Alphaproteobacteria; order Rhodobacterales; family Rhodobacteraceae; genus Jannaschia. The sequence goes on along the minus strand of CAZWWR010000307.1, from coordinate 984 downwards.
GAGCCCCGGCATCTGCACCGCCACCCGCGGCAACCACGGGCAGTCCCAGGCCCGCGCGGCCACCGCGGCCGGGCTCCGCGCGCTCGTCTACGTCCCCCACGGCAACAGCCCCGAGAAGAACGCCGCCATGCGCTCCTGGGGCGCCGAGCTCGTCGAGCACGGGGAGGATTTCGACACCGCCCGCGAGGAAGCCTTCCGCGTCGCCGAGGCGGAGGGGCTCACGGTTGTGCCGCCCTTCGACCCCGAGCTCGTGCGCGGCGTGGCCACCTACGCCTGGGAGCTGCTGACGGCCGTCCCCGACCTCGAGGCGATCTACGTCCCCATCGGCTGCGGCTCGGGGATCTGCGGCACGATCATGGCCCGCGACGCGCTGGGCGCGCGGGCGGAGGTGGTCGGCGTGGTCAGTACCGAGGCGCCCACGGCCAGGCTCTCGGTCGAGGCGGGGCGCCCGGTGGCGACGAACTCCGCCCGCACCTTCGCCGACGGCATGGCCGTCCGCGTGCCCGTGCCCGAGGCGATGGCGATCTACGGCCGGGGCGCCGCGCGCATCCTCGCCGTCTCCGACGATGAGGTGGCCGACGCGATCCGCCTCTACCACACCGCCACCCACAACCTCGCCGAGGGCGCCGGCGCGGCCCCCCTCGCGGGGCTCATGCAGGAGCGGGAGCGGATGCGGGGCCGCAAGGCGGCCGTGATCCTGTGCGGCGGCAACATCGACGCCGACTGGATGGCGACCGTGCTCCGGGGCGGGACGCCGGTGCCGCGCTAGCACCCGTCCCCGCCCCCTCGGGGCGCCCGCCTGCTTTCGCTCACCGACGGGTCGGCGGCGCCCCGGGGCGGGCGCGCGGATCGGCCCCCGGAGGCCGGGCGGGCGGAGCGGATCGGAGGGCAGCGGACGTGTCCTTCGCGTGTGGGCTCGGATCATGCCGGGCATCCCCCTGCGCAGGTCGGCGAACGCAGGCGGGAGCGTCGGGCCCCGGGCAG
>CAZWWR010000306.1:0-2939 GCA_964637265.1 uncultured Jannaschia sp. | reverse complement strand
GGGCCGATCGGGGGGACGACGAAGGCCGGCGGCGCGTCGACCACCACGTCGAAGCCGCTGCGCCCGAGGGCGCGTTCGAAGCCGCCGTCCTGCGGGGCGGCCGCGGCGGCCGGCGCCCCGCTCCCCATCGCGACGGCAAGGATCGCCCTGTCCCCCCCGGAGAGCGCGGAGGCGAGGGCGGCGTCCCCGGGCAGGGCGTCGACGAGGAGGAGATCGAGCGCCACGGCCGAGGCACCCCGCCCGAGGATGGCCGTGACGGCCTCCGCCAGGGCCTCGCGCGGCGGCGGGTAGGCGCCCAGGCGGGAGATGTCCGCGTCGTCGATCAGGACGACGGCGACGCCGTCCGGCGGCGGCAGCGGTCCGCGCAGCGCGAAGCGCAGGTCGAGGAGCCTTCCCTCGACGGCGCCCCAGAACCCGTCCCCCTCCCCCGGGTGCGAGACGACGGCGAGAAGCGCGACCGCCGCGGCGAGGACGGCGAGCGCCCGGCGCCGGACGGCGGAGAGCACGCCGTCGGCCTACCAGTCGGGGCCGAGGCGACCCGCCAGTCCCTCGACGCGGGGGGCACCCCAGCGCTTCGTCTCGCCCGCGATCCCCCTGGGCGTGACGTCGACGCCCTCCCCCGCGGTCAGCAGGACGACGCGGCCCACGGTGGCGACCTCGACCCGGCCCTGCCGCACGAAGGCCGCCGTCGCCCGGTCCTCGACCTCGATCGACCATTCCGTGGAGCGCACGGCGGCGACGGCCGAGGGCGTGCGCACCACGAAGCCCCCACGCCTCGGCCGCGGCATGAGGAAGCCGGCGATGCCCTCGAGGAGGCCTATGCCGGGAAACGTGTCGCCCGGCCCCATCATCCGATCGAGGACGATCCGCGTGTCGGGGCCGACGAGCATCTCGAGCCCCTCGCCGCAGCGCACGGTCGCCCTGCCGTCCGACCCCGTCCGGAGCCGGTCGTCCCGCGCGAGGATCTGGCCCGGAACGGCGGCGACCTCCGTCGCCCCGCGACCGAGCCGGACGTCGCCGGAGCTGCGCACGACCTGGCAGCGGTCATCCTGTTGCGCGGAGGCCGTCGGGGCCGTCAAGGAGAGTGCCAGCACCGCACCGGCGACCGCGAACCATGATGCCCACATCCGTCTTCTCCCGCACCATCCCCGGCCCGGACGCTAGCACGCGCGGCCCGGAGCGCAGCGGAAAAGGGCGCCTCGGGACGGGACTGCGACACCACGCCCGCGAAGGCCGGGCGCGGGCGCCGCCCCGGGGGGCGGGGGCGGCCAGCGCCCGATGGGGGCCGGTCGTGAGGCCGCCGCCGCGCCGCGGGCGGGGGGCGCGGGGGCGCGCGACGGGGCCTCAGAGGTCGCGCCGGAGGATCTGCTCGATCAGGACGCCCCGGGCGGCGTCGCCCAGGGCCACGCGCGCGGCGTCGTTGAGCCGGCTGCGCAACTGGTTCATCCGCAGGTGCTCGGTGAAGTCGCCCCGGAAGTGGCCGCGGCCGGCATGGATCAGCAGCGCCTCGTTGAAGGCGTCGCGCAGCCGGGGGGCCATCGCGTGGATGTGCTCGAAGGCGCCGTCGTAGGAGAGGCCCAGCGTCAGCACCATGTGGCCCGTGACCCTCCCGTTCTCGATCAGCGGGATGACGAACTGTCCGGGCAGGCTCACGTGCTCCGACTCCACGGCCTCCTCCTCGGCCCCGGCGGAGGGGGGGAGGGGCCCGCGGAGCGCGATGCCCGCGGCCCCGCCGGCGGCGGCGGACCCGAGGGCGAGCACGGCGAAGAGGAGCAGGCGGAGCATGGCGGGGCCTCAGAACGGCAGGATGATGTCGGCGATCTGCTGGCCGTAGCGGGGCTGCTGAACGTCGGTGATCTGGCCGCGGCCGCCATAGGAGATCCGGGCGGAGGCGATCTTGTCGTAAGTGATCTCGTTGCGGCGGCTGATGTCCTCGGGGCGCACGTAGCCCGAGACCATGAGCTCCCGGAGCTCGAAGTTGAGCCGCACCTCCTGCCGGCCCTCGATGCGGAGGGCGCCGTTCGGCAGCACCTCGACCACCGTCGCCGCGACCCGCAGCGCGAGGCGCTCGCGCCGGCTGATGGCGCCCTCGCCCGCGTAGCGCGCCCGGCCCTCGAGGTCGACGGCCTCGGCCGAGCTGGCGCCCTCCGGGAGCCTGCGGTCGAGGCTCTGGGGCAGCCCGAAGAGCCCGGGCACGGCCATCGATTCGGAGCCGCGGCGGGAGCGGTCGGAGCTGTTCTCGAACTCGGCCCGCTCGTCGATCGAGATCACAACCGTGACGATGTCGCCCCGGTCGCTGGCGCGGCGGTCGCCGAGGAGCGAGCGCGGGCCGCCCTCCCAGAGCGAGGCCGCCGCCTGCGGCGGCTTCGGCTCGGACAGCGCCGGCAGCGTCTCGGCCAGCGGGCCGGCCGCCATCGCGAAGTGCTCGTTGCCCCCGGCGACGGGCTGGAAGTCCGGCCGCTTGCCGACGTCCTCGATCCGCCCGCAGGAGGCCAGGGTCAGCAGGGCGATCAGCGCGAAGAAGAGGAACAGCGCGGGGCGGAACGGGGCGAGGGCATCAGTCGACGACAACGGAGCCGTCCTCCATGGCAGTGCCGCCCACGGTGGAGCGGGAGGAAAGGTTGAGCGCGCGCACGGGCTCGCCCGCCGCGGCCGCGGAGAGGGCGCGCCCCTCGGCGGTGATGCGGAGCGGCCCGCGCCGGAACACGAGGGTCACGGGGGCGTTCCGGCGCACCACCACGGGGCTCGCCAAGTCCTCCGGACGGATCGGACGGCCCGGGTAGAGGTGCACGCGGGCCTCGAGGCCGACGGCCTGGTCCGGCGAGACGAGCGCCCCGGCCGCGTCGGCGGGGGAGACGGAGAGCCTGTCGGCGGTGACGCGCTCGCCCGCGCGGATGACCTCCGCGGCGACGAGGGAGGCGGCCGCCGCGGCGAGCGGG
>CAZWWR010000305.1:0-2946 GCA_964637265.1 uncultured Jannaschia sp. | reverse complement strand
CGACGCTCCTTCACACCGGGCCGGGGCGAGACCGCCGGCGATGCTCCCGATGCCCGCGTCCGCCTGAACCCTGGCGGACGGTGCGCGGAGCGGATCCCGCCCGCACGGCGCCGAGCCCGCGACCGGCGGATGGCGCCATCGGACGACCCGGCCCGCCATCGACGACGAGGCGCCGTTCCCGGCCGCCCGTCCGTTGCGCCGGGGCGACGCCCGGCACCGCGCCTCGCACCGGAAGAATGGACCGCCCCGCCATGCCGCCCTACGTCCACCGCAGGGGGCGCCGTGGAGATCGCGCCGTAGCCCGCCTCGGGCGGTCCCCGCACGCGGTTTAGGGTGTCCCGACCGCACGCCGCGCCACCGCGGAAGGGCCGCCCGTCAGGTCCGGCGGGCGGCCCGGCCCGGACGGCGAGAGGTCCAACGCGTCGGACAATCCGATGTTCCGCCGCGATTTTTCTTTCTGAATCCGGGAACGACCCACCCCCCCCATGCGGTTGAGGAGGCACCAAGGACCTGCAACTTTGGAGAGGAATTCCATGACCACGCAAAAGCTGCTTCTCAGCAGCGTGGCCGCCGCCGCGCTGATGTTCGTGCCCGCCGCCTACGCTCAGGAGGCGACCGCCGAGGAAGAGACGCTGGCCACCGAGGCCGCCGAAGCCGAGGCGACCGTCGAGGGCGCCGTCGAGGAGATGACCGCCGAGGCCGAGGCCGGCGCGGAGGAGCTCGAGGCAGAGGCCGAGGCGCTCGTCGCCGAGGGCGAGGCCGAGCTCGAGGGCGACACCACGACGATGCAGCTCGAGGGCTCGACGGCGACCGCCGGCGCGGTCGGCGGCGGGCAGATCGTGGTCGAGCAGCCGGACGCCGAGGTCGAGGTCACCGTGGCCGAGCCCTCCGTGACGGTGGATCAGGCCCAGCCCGAGGTCCTCGTCGAGCAGGCCCAGCCGATCGTCCGCGTGCAGGTTCCTGAGCCGACGATCAACGTCGAGACCCAGGCCCCGATCATCACCGTCGAGCAGGCCCAGCCGATCGTCACGGTCGAGATCCCCGAGCCCGTGGTCACCGTGCGCATGCCCGAGCCCGACGTGAACGTGGCCACCGCGCAGCCCGAGGTGGCCGTGCAGCAGCCCGAGCCGATCGTCCGCTTCGTGCGCCCCGAGCCGCAGATAGTGGTCGAGGAGGCCGAGCCGCGCGTGAACGTGCAGCAGGCCGAGGCGCAGGTGAACGTCCAGCGCGCCCAGAACGCCGAGGTGCTCGTCGAGCAGGCCGAGGCCGACGTTCAGGTCGAGCAGACCGAAGGCGCCGACGTCCAGGTCACCGAGGCCGAGCCCGTGGTGAACCTCGAGCAGGCCGGCGAGGCGCAGGTCGAGGTCGAGCAGGCCGAGGCCGAGGTCGTCGTCGAGGAGGCCGATCCGAACGTCGAGATCGTCGAGGAGACCGCGACGGCCGAAGCGACCGCCGTGACCACCGAGGAGACCGAGCTCGCCGCGACCGGCGGCCTCTACGCGGCCTTCGCCGATGCGCGCGTGGCCGACCTCGTGGGCATGAACGTCCTGTCGGAGAACGGCGAGGACGTGGGCGAGATCGACCGCCTGATCGCGACCGGCGGCGAGGTGATGGCAATCGTCGGCGTCGGCGGCTTCCTGGGCCTCGGCGAGCACAGCGTGGCCGTGCCGCTCGACCGCTTCCAGTTCACCGGCGACGAGATGATCATCAACGCCATGACCGAGGAAGAGCTCGAGTCGATGCCCGAGTTCGACGAGACCATGGGCGAGCCGCTCGAGCTCGACGTGATGGTGAACGAGGCCTACTGAGCCGCGACACCCCCAGACGCCGGGCCGCGAGACGGTCCGGCTCCGGAGAGGCCCCGCCCCGCGCGGGGCCTCCTTCGTTCCGGGCTTCCCTTGCGGCGCCCGGGCGGGGATCATGGGCCGCGGCCGGCGAGGCCGCGCGAGCCCGAGGGGGGAGACATGAGCAAGCGAGACGAGCTGATCGGGAAGTACGCGGGGGACATCCGCTCCAAGCTGGACGAGGAGCCGGACATGGCGCTGCTCCGCAAGGTCACCGAGGGGCTCGGCCCGTCCATCTACAACCGCGACAGCGAGACCGTCTCCACCGGCTCCCCCGGCGAGATGGAGACCGTCAAGACCCGCTTCCTCATGGGCAAGCTCGGCCTCACCGAGGGCGACGACCTCGACGCCGGCATCGAGGCCGTGACCGAGAAGTACGGCCGCTCCAACCGGACCAAGTACCGCGCGGTGTTCTACTACCTGCTGACGAAGCATTTCGGGAAGGAGGACGTCTACTCCTGACCCGGGTGCGCCCCGGGCGCCCGACCGGGGCGCGGGGCACAGCCGCCACCGGGCGGGGCCGGCCCGGACGGGGTCGCCATCGAGCGGGGCCGCCCGGCAAGGTCGACGGGCGGAACCATCGTCCCCCCGCGCGCGATGGTCCGCCATGACCGTCCCGCAGCCCGACACGCCCCCGAGCCCGTCCCGCGCCCTGGCCCTTCCCGCCGCGCTCCTGGGCTTCGCGCTCAGCGGCTTCTTCGACGGGATCGTGCTCCACCAGATCCTCCAGTGGCACCACCTCCTCGGCGCGCTCGGCGGCGACCTCCGCTTCCAGGTGGTGGCCGACGGCTGGTTCCACGCCGCGATGTACGCGGTCGCCGCCGTCGGGCTGTGGCTCCTCTGGCGCCGCCGCGCGGCGCTGGCCGCCTCCCCGGCGCGCGCCGCGATCGGTTGGGGCCTCGTGGGCTTCGGCGCCTGGCACGTGGTCGACGCCCTGCTCTCGCACTGGCTGCTGGGCCTCCACCGCATCCGCACCGACGCGGGCGACCCGATCTGGTGGGATCTGGGCTGGCTCGCCGCCTTCGGCCTCGTGCCGCTCCTCCTGGGCGCCCGCCTCCTGCGCGGGGACGACGCGGGCGACGGCGGACGGCGGCGCGGCGGG
>CAZWWR010000304.1:0-2954 GCA_964637265.1 uncultured Jannaschia sp. | reverse complement strand
GCCCCGGCGGACGCCGCGGCGAGGCCGAGGAGCCACGGCTCCGAGTTGCCCTCGGGCGGCAGCAGCGCGAGCCCGCCGAGAAGCCCCGCCCCGAGGCACGCGAAGGCCGGACCGATCCGCGCGAGCCCGTGGCTCCCCAGCAACAGGGCCGCGCCGAGGATCGCGAGGAGTTGCGGCGGCGAGGCGAGCGGGTGGACGAGCCCGGCATATAGGCCCTCGACTCCCGGCAGGGGGCTGTGCGCGGCGGCCGGGGCGCCGGCCACGGCCGCGAGGGGCGCCAGGAGCGCCCGGGCGGCCGGACGCATCCGCTCAGATCACCCCGAACAGGAATCCCAGCCCGGCCAGCGAGATCAGCCCGCCGCCGCCCCGCACCGCGAGCTTGCCCTGGGGCAGGAGCACGAGCAGGCCGAGCGCGATCCCCAAGCCGTGGAGCAGCCCCGTCGACAGCACGAAGCCCACCGCATAGGCGAACGGGTTCGCCGCCGCCGGAAGCTCCGCCCCGTGGGCATACCCGTGGAAGACCGCGAACGCCCCCACGACGACGGCCGCGACCCAGAGCGGCGGGCGCACGGCGAAGGCGATCATCAGTCCGATCACCACCGCTGACCCCGCGATCCCCGCCTCGACGAAGGGCAGCGGCAGCCCGGCCACCCCCGCCGCGGCGGCCAGCGCCATCGCCAGCGGGAAGACGATCGGCAGCAGCCAGATCGCCGGCGCGCCGAGGAAGGCGCCCCAGAGTCCGACGGCGACCATCGCGGCGACGTGGTCCCACCCGAGGATGGGATGGGCGAAGCCGCTCGCGAACCCGCCGGCGACGCCTTCCCCGTGTCCGGTATGGGCGAGCGCGGGAAGCGCGAGGAGGAGGATGGGCACTACGGCCCAGGCGGCGGTTCTCGGATGCATCTGCGTCTCCCTTTCTGGCCGCTTCGTCATGCGGCGAACCCTGCGATACGGTCGAACATCCAGACGCTGGCCAGCGTCCCGATGGCGTAGGCCGTCGCGCGCAGCCCGGCGCTCCCCGGGGCGAGCAGCGCGTCCCGACGCAGGAGCCGCGCGAGGAGCGCGCCCGCCGTGAGCACGACGGCGATGAACAGCAGCTGGCCCGCCTCCACGCCGAGGTTGAACGCCAGCAGGGCGAGCGGCACGTCGCCCTCCGGCAGGCCGAGCTCGAGCAGCGCCCGCGCGAAGCCCAGCCCGTGGAGCAGGCCGAACCCGAAGGCCACGCTCCAGGGATACCGCTCGGTCAGGCGGAGGCCGCGCCCTGGCGGCTGGGCGAGCTCGGCGGCGAGCACCACGATCGAGAGCGCGACCACCGCCTCCACGGGCGGCGCGGGCACGACGATCCAGCCAAGCGTCGCCGCCCCGAGCGACACGCTGTGCGCCACGGTGAAGGCGGTGATCGCGGCGATCAGCGGCCGCGGCCTGCGGATCAGGAGGAGCAGGGCGAGCACGAAGAGCAGGTGGTCGAGCCCCGCGAGGATGTGGTCGACTCCGAGGCGGAAGTAGTCGCCGAACACCGCAAGCGCGTTCTGCGGCGCCGGCACGACGAAGGCGGTGGCGGCGGCCGTCAGGCGCTCCGTCTGCACGGCGCCGCCGGGGGCGAGCACGTAGCGCACGAGCACGTCGGTGCGGGTGTCCTCGAGCCCCTCGATGCGGATGGCTCCCCCCTCGAGCCCCTCCGGGCAGGTCGCGACCCAGGCGGCGACGAAGGCGCGGCCGTCGAAGACCGGCGGGCCGCCGCGGCGGGGCTCGCAGGTTTCGAGGAGCAGCGCGTCGATGGGCATGGGGCTGCCCTGCACCTGGGGCTTGCGCCAGGTTACGCGCCAGTCCGCCTCGCCGATCGGGACGAGCTCGAGGAAGCCGGGCTCGAGCGCGTGGGCGGCCGCCGGCCTGGGCAGGAGCGCGAGGAGGAGCGCAAGCGCCGCCGCGAGCCGGATCATCGCTCCGCGGCCTCCGCCCCGCCGACCGCACCGGTCTCCGCGGCCGCGTCCTCCGCCTCGTCTGGCCCCGCCTCGTTCGTCCCGGCCACGTCGGGCAGCACGATCTCGTAGCGATCGAGCAGCGCGTCGAGCCTCTCCCCGGCGAGGCGCACGCGCGTCTCCGCCCGCCAGTCGCGCTCCACCTCACCGCGGACCTCCTCGAGCGGCGGGAGGCGTGCGGGGCGGTGCTCGCCAAGGCGCACGACGTGGCCGCCGTAGCCGCTGGCGACGGGGCCTGCCCATTCGCCCGGCGGCAGCGCCGCCACGGCGTCGAAGAAGCCCTCGCCGAAGGTGCCGTCGACCGCCTGGCGCGGACTGGGAGGCACGAAGGCCGGCAAGAGGCTCCGCCCGCCCACCGCCCCGGGCGACGCGCCGGCGTCGAGCGCGGCGAGAACCGGGCCCGCGCCGTCCTCCCCGAGTGGCACCTGCTCGAAGGCCACCCGCGCGGGCACGCGGAACCGGTCGGGATGGCTCTCCATATGGGACCGGAGGACGGCGTCGGTGGGCTCCGCCGCCTCGGCCCCGCTCTCGATGAGGAAGCCCATCTTTTGCGCCAGGCGCTGACGGACGACCGCGTCGCCCCGATCGAGCCCGAGCGTCCGGGCCTCGCGGACCAGTACCTCCTCCTCGACGTATCGCTCGAGGAGCCGCGCCCGCTCGGCCGCGTCGGGCGGACGGCGCCAGGTCGCCTCGAACCGGCCGGCGAGCCGCTCCGCCTCCGCCTCCGTGACGACGATGCGCTCGGCCGGGGCGGGCGGGGGCGTGTCGTCGAGCAGGCCGAAGAGCCCGAACAGGAGGGCTCCGAGCACGAGGAAGTGCAGCAGCGGCTCGCGCAGTAGCGCGCCCGCCTTCATTCGCCGCCCCCCGCGCGCAGGACCATCCCGCTGCAGCTCGCGCGGAGGCAGCCCGGGGCGACTGAGCCCGACCCGCATCGGCCCCCCACCACCGGGCCGGACCCGACGGGGGAACGACCAG
>CAZWWR010000303.1:0-2979 GCA_964637265.1 uncultured Jannaschia sp. | reverse complement strand
CACCCGCGCGCCCGCCCGCGCCGCGGCCAGCGCGGCGGCGAGCCCCGCCGGGCCGCCGCCCACCACGAGCACGTCCGCATGGAGGTGGCGCGCGGCGTAGTGATCGGGATCCTCCGCCTCGGGCGGCCGTCCCAGCCCGGCCGCCCGGCGGATGAGCGGCTCGTAGAGCCTGTCCCAGGCGGAGCGGGGCCACATGAACGTCTTGTAGTAGAACCCGGCGGGCAGGAGCGGCTTGACCGCGTCGTTGATCGCCAGCGCGTCCAGGGCGAGCGAGGGCCAGCGGTTCTGGCTCCGCGCCGAGAGGCCCTCGAAGGCCTCGGCCATGGTGGCCCGCGTGTTAGGCTCGTAGCGCCCTCCTCCCCGGCCCGCCTCATCCGAAGTCCCGCGGGCCGTCTCGATCAGCGCGTTGGGCTCCTCCGAGCCGGCGGTGACGGGGCCGCGCGGACGATGGTACTTGAAGGACCGCCCCATCAGGTGGGTGCCCTCGGCCAGAAGCGCGGAGGCCACCGTATCCCCGCGGAGCCCCGCCACCCGCCGCCCGTCGAAGCGGAAGGCCAGCGGCGCGTCGTGATCGACCCGGCCGCGGCCGGGCACGCGGTAGGGCGAGCTCATTCCGCCGCCTCCCGGTGGAGATCGGGCCGCGGCGCGCCGGCGGGGTAGGTCTCCAGCACGACGTCCGAGACGGTGTCGCGCAACGCGTTGAAGAAGCGCGCGCAGCCGTGGACGTGGCGCCACCGCTCGGCATGGACGCCCTTCGGGTTGGAGCGGACGAAGAGGAAGTCGCGCCATTCGGCGTCCGACAGCGCGGACGGGTCCGCGGGCCGCGCGACGTGGGCCTCGCCGGCATAGGCGAACTCCACCTCCGGCAGCGTCTCGTCGCAGTAGGGGCAGTGGATCAGGAGCATCGGAGGGTCTCCGGGGCAGGGGAGCGCGAGACGTCTCTCGGGAGGGCCCGGCGCGTGGCGGCGGACGGGCGCATCAGTGGGCCACCGCGGCCGCGGCGGCCTCGTCGATGAGGCGCCCCGTCTCGAACCGCTCGAGGCGGAACGGCGCGTTGATCGGATGCGGCGCGCCGGTCGCCACCGTGTGGGCGAGCAGGTGGCCCGCCCCGGGCGTCGCCTTGAACCCGCCGGTGCCCCATCCGCAATTCACGAAGAGGCCGGGCACCGGCGTGCGCCCGAGGATCGGGGAGCGATCGGGCGTCACGTCCACGATCCCGCCCCACATCCGCAGCATCCGCATCCGCGCGAAGACGGGGAACATCTCGCAGATGGCCGCGAGCGTGTGCTCGATCACCGGGAGGCCGCCCCTCTGCGAGTAGCTCACGTACTGGTCCGTGCCCGCGCCGATCACCAGCTCGCCCTTGTCGGACTGGGAGATGTAGGCGTGCACCGTGTTCGACATGACCACGCAGGGGAAGCAGGGCTTCACCGGCTCGCTGACGAGGGCCTGGAGCGGATAGCTCTCGAGCGGCATCCGCACCCCGGCGGACTGCATCAGCACGCTGGTGTGCCCGGCCGCCGAGACCGCCACGCGCTTGGCCCGGATGAACCCCTTCGCCGTGTCCACCCCTTCCACGGCCCCGTCCGGCCCGCGGCGGATCGCGATCACGGGGCAGTTCTGCACGATGTCCACGCCGCGGGCGGCGGCCGAGCGGGCGTAGCCCCAGGCCACGGCGTCGTGCCGCGCCGTGCCGGCACGGGACTGGAGCGCCGCTCCGAGCACCGGGTGCCGCGCCCCGGGCGAGACGTTGAGCGGCGGGCAGACGCGCTTGGCCTCCGCCGTGGTGAGCCAGCGGTTGTCGACGCCGTTGAGCCGGTTGGCGTGGATGTGGCGCCGGAAGGAGCGCACGTCGCCCTCGTTGTGGGCCAGCATCATCACGCCGCGGCGCGAGAACATGACGTTGTAGTTGAGTTCCTGGCTCAGCCCCTCCCACAGGTCGAGCGCGTGGTCGTAGAGCCGCGCGCTCTCGTCGTAGAGGTAGTTCGAGCGGATGATGGTGGTGTTCCGCCCCGTGTTGCCGCCGCCCAACCAGCCCTTGTCGAGCACGGCCACGTCGGTGATGCCGTGCTCCTTGGCGAGGTAGTGCGCGCAGGCCAGCCCGTGGCCGCCGGCGCCGACGATCACGGTGTCGTACTCGCCCTTGGGCTCGGCGTCCGGCCATTGCCGCGGCCAGTGCCGGTGGCCGTCGAGCGCGCCTTTGACGAGGGACAGGGCGGAAAAGCGCATGGCGGGGCTCCTTCGCGCGACGCGGCATCATAGCAGGAGCCCCGACTCCCACACAGTCGATTTGCGACCGCCGCGTGGTAGATTGGCGTCATGCGCCGCCCGCCTCTCCGCATCGGCCTGCTCGTCGCCCGCGACTTCACGCTCTCCGCGTTCGCGGGTTTCGTCGACGTGCTGCGGCTGGCCGCGGACGAGGACGACCGGTCCCGCCCCATCCGCTGCGCCTGGTCCGTGCTGGGCACCGCGCCGGTGCGGGCGTCCTGCGGCGTGTCGGTGGGGCCCGGCGCCCGGCCGGGCGGCCGCTGGGACTACCTCGCCGTCGTCGGCGGCCTGATCGACGAGGTGCCGACGCTCGGTCCGGAGGAGACGTCGTTCCTGCGGGAGGCAGCGGCCCGGGGCACGCCGCTGGCGGGCATCTGCACGGGCGTGTTCATCCTGCACGAGCTGGGGCTGATGAAGGGGCGCCGCGCATGCGTCTCCTGGTTCCATCGCGACGACTTCCTCGCCCGCTTCGAGGGGCTCGAGCCCGTCGCAGATCGCCTCTACATCGACGATGGCGACCGGCTCACCTGCTCCGGGGGGGCGGCCGCGTCGCATCTCGCGGCCCACCTCGTCGCGCGTCACGTCGGCGCGGCGGAGGCGGCGAAGGCCCTCCGGATCCTGATGATCGGCGCCGCCCAGCCCGGCGCCGCGCCGCAGCCCGGGCCCGCGCCGGACCTCGGCCTGCCCGATCCGTCCGACCCGCTGGTGCGG
>CAZWWR010000302.1:0-2989 GCA_964637265.1 uncultured Jannaschia sp. | reverse complement strand
GCCTCGCCGAGCTGCGCGGCGCCCTCCGGCGCGGCCCCCTCGGGCGCGGGAGGCCGGGCGCCGGCCATGCGGCGCAGCAGCGGAAGGGCGTCGGGATCGGTCATGCGGCGGTGGGTCAGCCCGTCGTCGAGTCGCCGCCCCTTCTCGCCCAGAGACGTTAACCAATGGTTCCGCCGCCGCCTTCCGGGCCTCTACTCCGCCGCCTCCGCGAGGCCCGGCACCGCGAGCGGGAGGCGCACCCTGAACGCGCCGCCGCCCGCGTCGGGAAGGTAGGAGACCGTGCCGCCGAGGCGCAGCATCACCTCCCGGCAGATCGCCAGCCCGAGCCCCGCCCCGCCGGCCGCCGCGTGGTCGCTCAGGCGGGCGAACTTCTCGAAGATCACCCGCCGGTCCTCGTCCGCGATGCCGCCCCCGTTGTCGACGAAGTCGATCACGGCGGCGCCGTCCTCGCGCGCGACCCGGATCTCGAGCCGCGGGGCGGGGGCGTCGCAGTACTTCGCGGCGTTCGTCACGAGGTTGATGAAGACCTGCGCGAGCCTGTCCGGGTCGGTGACGAGCTCGATCCGCTCCGCCTCCCGGTCGCGCACCACCTCGAGGCGCTGGCCCGCAACCGAGGCCGAGGCGGTCACCGCGCGGTCGATGACGGCGCCGAGGCTCACCGTCTCGAGGCTCAGCTCGACCTGCCCGTTCTCGAGCACCGCGAGGTCGAGCAGGTCGTCGAGGAGCCGCGTCAGGCGCCGGCTCTCGTCGAGGATGATCCCGGCGTAGCGTTCCCGCTCGTCCGCCTCCACGCCGGGGCTCATCAGGATCTCCGAGAAGGCCCGGATCGACGTCATCGGCGTGCGCAGCTCGTGGGAGATCTGCGACAGGAACGCGTCCTTCTGCCGGGCCAGCGCGGTGAGCTGCGCGTTGGCCTCCCTGAGCTGCGCCGCCGTGGCCCGGAGCTCCCGGCTCTGCGCCTGCAGGCGGGCCGAGTACTCCATGATCTGCGCCGTCTCTCCGGCCACCGCCATCAGCGCCTCGACCGAGACCGGGGACCCGCCCGTCATGCCGCCCACCATCGCGTGGGCCGTGGCGGCGCCCACCGAGCCCGCCAGCTCCCGCTCCAGGCGGTCCACCAGCGCCGGCGTCGGGTCGGGCAGCCCCCCGGGGCGGCCCTGACGGCGCGCCTCGTCGGCGAACAGCGCCTGCGCCTGGCCGGGCCCGAGGATGCGCTGCGCCATCACGAGGAGATCCTCGGCGCCCGCGTCGCCGCCCGTCCAGCCCCGCGGCGCGTGGGTGCGCTCGAACACGTGGACGAAGGCCGCCGCCTGAAGCCGCTCCAGCGGGCTCGGCACCGTGAGCAGGGAGACCGCGCAGAGCACGAGGACGTTGAGCCCCAGCGACAGGAACAGGCCCGAGATCAGCGGATCGCCCGCCAGCCCGAACATCGCCTCGGGCCGCAGCCAGCCGATGCCCCAGGGCCCCTCGGCAAAGAGCGCGGGCGGCACGCCGACGCCCTCGAAGGTGGGCAGCACGAGCGTCCAGAGCCACACCGCGAAGCCCGTCGCCACGCCGGCCCCCGCCCCCCAGCGCGTCGCCCCCCGCCAGTAGAGCCCCAGCACCAGCGCCGGCATCGCCTGCACCGCGCCGACGAAGGCGAGCAGCCCGATGGCGGCGAGCGCCTCCGTGCCGCCGGTGAGGCGGTGGTAGAGCCAGGCCAGCCCCATCACCGCCAGGATCGACAGCCGCCGCGCCGTGAGCACCGCATGGCGCACGTCGCCCGAGAGCTGCGCCCCGCCGCGGCCCCGCGTGGCGAGCCAGACCGGCATCACCACGTGGTTCGACAGCATCGTGGCGAGCGCGACGCAGGCCACGATCACCATCGACGTGGCCGCCGAGAAGCCGCCGAGGAACGCCAGCAGGGCCAGCCCCTCCGCCCCCGCCGCGAGCGGCACCGTCAGCACGAAGAGATCGGGGTTCGCGCCCGCCGGGAGCGTCGCCAGCCCCGCGGCGGCGATCGGCAGCACGAAGGCGCACATCGCCGTGAGGTAGAGCGGGAAGGCCCAGGACGCGGCCGCGAGGTGCCGCTCGTCGGTGTTCTCCACCACCATCACCTGGAACATCCGCGGCAGGCACAGCACCGCCGCCGCCGACACCGCGATGAGCCCGGCCCAGCGGCCCGGCGCGGCCGTCCAGTCCGACATCGGCGAGGCGTCGATCGCCTCGAGCGCCGCGCCCACCCCGCCGAGCAGGCCCCAGGTGACGAACACCCCCACCGCGATCAGCGCCAGCAGCTTCACCACCGCCTCCACGGCGATGGCGCTGACGATGCCGTCGTGGCGCTCGTTGGCGTCGAGGCGGCGCGTCCCGAAGAGGATGGTGAAGGTGGCGAGCCCCGCCGCGACCCAGAGCGCCGTCACCCCGTCCGCCGGCCCTCCCGACCCGGCCTCCGCGCCCGTGCCCGCGCCCGCCCCCCCCGGCGCGAAGGCGGCGAAGCTGCCCGCGATCGACTGGAGCTGGAGCGCGATGTAGGGCGTCGTGGCGACCACCATCAGCAGCGTCACGAGCGCGGCGAGCGGGGTCGACTTGCCGAAGCGCGAGGAGATCAGGTCGGCGATGGAGGTGATCCGCTCGGCCCGCCCGATCCGCACGAGGCGGCGCAGCAGCGTCCACCAGCCCACGAACATCAGCGTCGGGCCGAGATAGATGACCATGAACTCGAGCCCCGAGCGCGCCGCGTAGCCGACCGCGCCGTAGAACGTCCAGGCGGTGCAGTAGACCGAGAGCGACAGCGTGTAGACCCACGGCCCCCGCAGGAGCCGGAGCCGGCCCCGCCCCGCCTGCCGCTCCGCCAGCGCGGCGATGGCGAAGAGCCCGGCGACGTAGGCCAGGCACACGCCGACGAGGAGGTCCGTGCTCATCCCCCCGCCGGCCCGCCGGGACGCGGGGAGGCGGGGTCGGGCGGCTCCGGCGGAGGCCCGGGATGCCGCGGGCGGGCGAGCACGCG
>CAZWWR010000301.1:0-2994 GCA_964637265.1 uncultured Jannaschia sp. | reverse complement strand
CGTCGCGCTCGAGCCGCAGCCGGCGGCGTACCGGGCGCTGCGGCTGCTCTACCGCCGCTGCCCCCGCGCGGTGCTCCTGCCCTGCGCGGCGGGGGCGGCCCCGGGGCGGGCGCGGCTCCACCTCAATACCCGGAACCCGACGGTGGCCACGCTCGCGCCCGGGTTCCTGGCCGCGGCGGCAGGCGCGCCGGGCTGGGCGGGCGAGGTCTGGGACGGGGAGGTCGAGGTGGAGGTCACGACGCTCGAGACGCTGATCGCCCGGCACGGCACCCCGGACTTCGTGAAGATCGACGTGGAGGGGCACGAGCCGGAGGTGCTCGCGGGGCTCGCACGGCCGCTGCCCGCGCTCTCCTTCGAGTTCACGACGATCCAGCGGGAGGCCGCCCTGCGCTGCGTCGACCGGCTCGAGGCGCTGGGCCGCTACGCCTACAACCTGAGCCTCGGGGAGGAGCACGCGCTGCGACACGCCGGCTGGATCGGTGCCTCGGCCCTGCGCGCGGAACTCGCCGCCCTGCCCCACGAGGCGAACTCGGGCGACGTCTACGCGCGGCGGATCTGAGGCGGACCGCTCGTGGCCTCAAGTGCATAGGCCCTCCGGCTCCGTCCGGGGGGGACGCGGGCCCGGCAGCCCGGTGCGCCCGGACGGGCCGGCGCCGCGACGGGGGTGCCGGGCAGTCCGTGCCTGCCGCCTCCGGAAGGCCGTCCCGCCGCGGGCCAACGGTGCGGATGCGCCGGCTCGCGGGGCCCACGCCGTTCGATTACGGGCGGGACGAGGTTGCGGAGGACGGTTCCGTCGGGCGCTCCGAACCCCATGCGGACGCTGCGGGCCGGTACGGAAACTCGACTCGACGCGGCCCGCCGGCTAGCGTTTGCCGCCGACGGCGAAGGAGTGCCGCACGGACCGCGACCCCATGCGGAGCGCCGGCGCCCCCCGGGGGGAGGAGGACCCGCCGGTCGGAGCGCGACCGGATCGCGACGATCCCGCATGTCCCGGCGATCCGTTGCGCCGCCCCGAACGAGGAGTTCCGCATGGCACGACAGGCCTCCACCGTGATCCCGGCCCTCGCCGCGGCCCTCTCGCTCGCCCTTCCGGCGGCCGCGCAGGAGGACCGGCACGCGGCGGCCGAGGCGGCGGTGCCCGAGAACCCGCTGAAGGACGCCTATTTCGGCGAGACGCATGTCCACACGTCCTTCTCGCTCGACGCCTATATCGGGGGCACGCGGCTCACGCCCTCGGACGCCTACCGCTTCGCCAAGGGCGAGACCGTCCCGCTCAACGACGTGCTGCACGCGATCGGCCGGCCGCTCGACTTCGCCGCCGTCACCGATCACGCGGAGTTCCTCGGCGAGATGCTCTCGGCGCAGGTGCCGAACGCGCCTGGCCACTACCAGGAGGCGCTGGAGGAGCTGCGGCGGCTGTCGGACGCGGAGGAGCAGACGGACTGGTTCCTGCGCTACGTCGTGAACAACATGCGGTCGAACGATCCGCAGCATCCTCCTTTCTACGCCGGCCCCGGGACGACGCGGACGGCCTGGCGGGACGTCATCGTCGCCGCCGCGCAGGCGCATTACGACCCGGGTCGCTTCACGACCCTGATCGGCTTCGAGTGGACCGCGGCGCCCGATGCCGGGAACATGCACCGCAACGTGCTGTTCCGCGACACGGTCGTGCCCGACCTGCCGCTGAGCGCGCTCGACACGCAGGACGAGGAGGAGCTCTGGGACTGGATGGCGGCGCAGGAGGAGGCGGGCTCGACGCTGCTCGCCATCCCGCACAACTCGAACGGCTCGAAGGGCATGATGTTCGAGCCGGTGGACAACTCGGGTGCCCCGCTGACGCGGGCCTACGCGGAGACCCGCTCGAGGTGGGAGCCGCTGATCGAGATGATGCAGATCAAGGGCAACTCGGAGGTCGTGGCCTCGCTATGGCCGGCCGACGAGTTCGCCGGGTTCGAGAACGCCGAGAGCCTGGCGACCTACAGCGGGCGGACCTACGAGAGGCGGAACTTCGTCCGCTGGGCCGTGACGAAGGGGCTCGACCACGAGGCCCGGCTCGGCGCGAACCCCTACAGGCTCGGCTTCGTCGGCGGCACCGACAACCACAACGGCGTGCCCTCAGACGTGGACGAGGCCGCCTATATCGGCAGCCACGGACCCGCCGACGGGACGGTGACCGAGCGGCGCGAGGGCGAGATCGACGGCTGGGTCGGCGGGCCGGATGCGAACCCCGGCTCGATCACCGGGGTGTGGGCGCCGCGCAACACCCGGGGCGCGATCTTCGACGCGATGCGCGCGCGCGAGACCTTCGTCACCTCGGGGCCGCGGATCGAGCCGCGCTTCTTCGGCGGCCACGGCCTGGCGGCGACGGAAGATCCGGTGAGCATGGTGCTCGAGGGCTACGCGAGGGGCGTGCCGATGGGCGGCACGCTCGGGCCCGCGGAGGGGCCGGAGAGCGGGCCGCCGAGCTTCTCGGTCCACGCCGCGAAGGACCCGATGGGGGCGAACCTCGACCGAATTCAGATCGTGAAGGGCTGGGTCGACGCGGAGGGGACGCCGCAGGAGCGGATCGTCGACGTCGCCCTGTCGGGCGGCCGCGTGGCGGGCGAGGACGGGCGGGTGCCCCCGGTGGGAGACACCGTCGACCTCGCCACCGCGACGTACACCAACGATATCGGGGCGGCCGAGCTCTCCGCGCACTGGACGGACGACGCGTTCGACCCTGCCGTGCCCGCGCTCTACTACGTCCGGGTCATCGAGATCCCGACGCCGCGCTGGACGACCTACGACGCGGTGCGCAACGGCCTGCCGCTGCTCGAGGGCGTGCCGGCCACGATCCGGGAACGAGCCTGGACCTCGCCGATCTGGTACAGCCCCGAGGCGCCGGACTAGGGCGCCCGGCGGCCCGCGCCGGAAAATTCGAGCCGGGGGGGGCAGCACCGCACGGTCCCGCGGGCCGGCACCGCGCGGGGCCGCGCCCCGGGCCCCCATCGCCCG
>CAZWWR010000300.1:0-2998 GCA_964637265.1 uncultured Jannaschia sp. | reverse complement strand
CGCCGCCCCCCGGCCCGGCGCTGGCACGGCTCCACCCCCCGGCCACCGACCGCCGTCCGGGTCTCACCGTCACGGCGATGCCGCGCCGGGGCCGGGTCGCCGTTCGCGGCAGCAGCCGGTCCGCCCGATCCGGACCCCTGACGGCCACGCCGCCGATTGCCGGAGGCGACATGTCGTACCTCCGGGAGCGCCGCCGCGACCCTCGCCAGCGGCACGGAATCAAGGGGTCCGCTTGTGGACGGCCCGCCGTGCCAGCGCCGGACCGGCCCCACGGGCCGGCGCTCCTGCGAGGGACGCCACCGGCGGGACCGTTCGAAGGATCCTGCCACCATAAACCGCTCAGCCTCACCGCGGCGGCGGCGCCCCCCCGTCCGGCGCTGGCACGGCTCCGCGCACGGCTCGGGCACCGGACCGGCTCGGAGGGCGTGCGTCGCTCGGGGGGCGGCCACGGGCCGGGCGACGCCCGGGAAGCTGCCCCCCGTTCGGCGGGACACCGGCATCACGACGCGCGTCCGGACCGGGGCTGCCTGGGCCCCCTCAGTCCATCTCCGGGTCGTAGAACAGCTCGATCAGCCGGTCGTAGTTCCCGGCTCCCTGCGGGCTCTCCTCCATGAGCTGGCGCATCCGGTTCCAGGTCGTCTCCCGCGCCGCGGCGAGGTAGCTCGCGGCCGCCTCGCCCTCGAGCGTCACCGTGGTCATGCCGCCCTCCTCCAGCGCGGCGAGCTGCTCCTCGGCCATGGCGCCCAGCCGCTCCGCCGAGGCGGCCTCGTGCTCGACCGCGACCTCCTCGACGATCGTCCGCGCCTCCTCCGACAGCCCGTTCCAGGCGTCGAGGTTCACGATCACGCCGAGGTCGGTCGAGAAGAAGCAGGGCTCGATCCGGTAGCGGACGAACTCGTCCCAGCGCAGGTCGGCCAGCCCGATCTGCGTCCAGCCGGTGGCATCGACCACCCCGCGCTCTAGGCCGGAATAGACGTCCGTGGTGGGCAGGTCGATCACCTGCGCGCCCAGATAGTCGGTGAAGAAGGCGTTGTAGACGGCGTTGCCCCGAAGCTGCAGCCCGTCGACGGCGAGGTTGCCGGCGTCGTCGAACTCCGGCTCGTTCACCGTCCAGAGGTTGTAGCAGACGTTCGAATCCATCCAGCCCAGGTACTTCAGGCCCATCTTCTCCTGATGGATCTCGTCGATGAGCGCGATCCCGCCCCGCTCGCGGGCCTCGGGGCCCGTGAGGTTGGAGGCCACGAGCGCGTCCTTCTCGGGCAGCGCGCCGCCGTAGAAGGAGCCGGGCGTGTAGACCATGTCGACGATGCCGTCGCGCACCGCGTCGGGCTGCTGCATCATGCCGATCGCCTCGGGCCCGCCGCGCACGTCGATCTGCACGACGCCCTCGCCGCGCTCGTTCACCTTCTCGACGAACTCGAGGAAGCTCTGCGTGTAGATCAGCGTCTCGGGGAAGGCGTGCACGGCCGTCAGCACCTCCTGCGCCCCGGCCTCGCTCCCCCAGCCCGCGGCTCCCAGGCTCACGGCGCCGGCCATCAGCCCGGCGGTCACGGTCATGCGCATCGCGCGTCTCCCTTGCTGTCCGGGGGTCTTGCCCGCCCCCGCGGGACCACCCAACCCCGCCCGTCCGGACGGGGCAAGGGAAACCTGCCCCGGGCCGGGGCCGCCGCGCGGATCCCGCTTGCCGCCCCGGTGCGCGCGCGCCATCCTGCCCGCGATGGAGGACCCCCGCGACACCGTCCGCCGCTTCCTCGCCGCGCTGGAGGCGCGCGACCTCGAGGCGGCCCGCGCCCTGCTGGCGCCGGGCGCCACGATGCGCTTCCCGGGCGCCGCGCCCTTCGCCTCGCTCGAGGAGGTCGTCGCCTGGTCGCGGCCCCGCTACCGCTTCGTGGCGAAGTCGTTCGACGGCTGGGACGTGGCCCGGGACGGGACCGTCTGGTGCCGCGGCACGCTGCGCGGCGAGTGGCCCGACGGCACGCCCTTCGCGGGCATCCGCTTCGTCGACCGCTTCGAGGTGCGCAGCGGCCTGATCGCGGCGCAGGAGGTGTGGAACGACATGGCGCTGCACATGCCCGCCGCCGCATGAGCCGCCCGCCCCCCGAGGCGCCCGACCTCGACCCCGTCACGCTCGCCGTGCTCTCCGGCCGCCTCGAGCGGATCGCCGACGAGATGGACGCCACGCTGTTCCGCTCCGCCTTCAACCCGATCATCGCCGAGGCGCACGACGCCTCGCACGGCATCTACCACGCCGAGACCGGGGACACGCTCGTGCAGGGCACGCGGGGCCTGCCCGTCTTCGTGGGCGTCATGGCCTTCGCGGTGCGCGCGGTGATCGAGCGCACCCGCGACGCGCCGCCCTCGGAGCGCCCCGCGGAGGGGGACGTCTGGATCTTCAACGACGCGCACGAGGGCGGCACCCACCTCAACGACATGCGCCTCGTGCGCCCCGTCTTCCACAACGACGGGTCGGGGCCGCGCCTGTTCTGCTGGCTGGCCTCGGTGGGCCACTGGCACGACCTCGGCGGCGGCGTGCCGGGCAACTACAACCCCGGCGCCACCGACGCCTTCCAGGAGGCCGTGGTGATCCCGCCCGTGCGCCTGCTGCGCGGGGGCGAGATGCAGGAGGACATCCGCGCCATCCTCCTGCGCAACACCCGCCTGCGCGCCTCCGCCGAGGGCGACCTCGCGGGCCAGCTCGGCGCGCTCGACCTCGGCGCCCGCCGCCTGGCCGAGCTCCTGGCCGAGCATGGCACCCCCACCCTGGCCGCCGCGCTCGCCGCCCTCACCGACCGGGCCGACCGCCTGATGCGCGACGCGCTCGCCGCCCTGCCCGACGGGCGCTGGGAGGCAGCCGACCACCTCGACAACGACGGCATCACCGACGCGCCGCTTCCCGTGCGGGTCGCCCTCACGGTCTCGGGCGAGACGATGACGCTCGACTTCGCCGGCACCGCCCCCGCAACGGACGGGCCCGTCAACATCGCCCGCCCCACCGCCG
>CAZWWR010000299.1:0-3006 GCA_964637265.1 uncultured Jannaschia sp. | reverse complement strand
AGGGCGGGCAGGGCCTCCTCGATCGGCAGGCCGGCGCCGGGCGCCGCCTCTCGGGCGGCCCTCCCCGGGGCCGACGGCCCGGCGCCGCTCACCGCAGCCGGATCTCGGCCGGCCCGTAGGTCGTGTCCATCCGGACCCTGCTCCCGCGCACGAGGCCGCCGCCCGCGGGCTCGTAATGCACGGTGAAGCCGAACTCGCGCCCCTCGCTCAGCTCGTCGTCGCTGTAGCCGCCGGTGCGCCGGAAGCTCCCCGCGCAGCGCAGGCCGTCGCCCTCCGCGCGCGGCGAGCCGAGCCGGAACCGCCCCGTGCGGGAGCCGTCGTAGACCTCGAGCGAGAGCGCGCAGGCCGAGGCCGCCGGCTGCGGACGGAGCGTCGCCCACAGCGCGGTGAGCGGATCGACCGCCCCCCGCTGCGCCGCCGGATCCACGTCCCGAGGCCGGTCGCGCGGGGGGGTCCGCACGCTCGTCACGGTGCTGCCCCAGGTGATCTCCACGGCGTCGTCGTCGTCCTGCTCGCGGTAGCGGCCGGGGCTCCACCCGCCGCGCCCGAAGCGGCCCTGCACCGTGGCGTCGTATTGCAGGTTGGTCAGCAGGCGGACGAGCCCGGTGCCGCGGACCCGCGCCGACACCGCGTAGCGATCCCCCTCCTCCCGGCCCGCGAGCGTCATGCCGGCCGCGTCGATGCCCCGCAGCGAGAGCGTGTAGCGCGCATCGGCCGAGGCGGCAGCCGCCGGGGCGGGCGCGATCAGCGCGAGGAGCGCGCAGAGCGCGGCGGTCAGGGCGGGCGTGGGGCGCATGGGATCCTCCGTCTGATCGTTCGGGCCGGTGGCGCCGGGTCGCGTCCCCCGGTGGCGTCCGCGGGTCGGCAGGATAGGCGCGCCCCGGCGGGATTGCGAGCGGAGGGGGCCGTCATGCGATGACCGGCGAGTCGGCGGGCCTCCGTTCGGTCTCCTGGCCATCTCGTCGGCACCCGGAACGCGCATTCGCGCAGCCCCGCACGGGGTGAGAACGCACCGACCGGCGGGCCTGCCGCATCGTCCCACCGCGCGGCCCGCCTGCGTGAGGTCCGACCCGCGGAGCATGGACCGGCCCCGCCTCCCGAAGGGGGTGCGCTCGCCGAGACCGGCCGGATCGGGGGCGGTCGCGTTCCGCTGACGGATTGGCAGACCCGGGGTCGAGGACCGCGCAGGTGGCCTGCAGCGGCGTGACCTCATGCGGTCACGCGAAAACTCCGGATACACTCGGGATCCGTCCATCCGGAGTGCCGAGCCGTGGCGGTGCCGAACCGGGGGACGGCTCTGCGGCCGGGGTGGCAGGCACTTCATGCCCGTCACATCCGAGCGCCTCCCCCGCTGGGAGCCACCCTTGCGGAATCGCCGGCCCACCGGGCCGGACCGGCGCCGGCACGGCCGACGCCCCCCGATCCCGGGCCGGGGCAAGACTGCAGGTCGCGCTTCCCATGATCGCTTCAGGCCGTCGCCCCGGCGCCGGCCGGCACCTCGATCCTCCAGCGCGGACACCGGGCTGGGTCCGGTCCGGGCCGTGGGTGACGCCGGAACGGCGTGTGCGGCCGGTCGGGGCCTGCTTGGTTGCCCGCCTGCAGTGCGCGGGGCGAGCGGCGGGGAGCAGGTCGGCTCGGCCTCGCGCCGTCGAGGAGCCCGCCTAGGCCATCGGCGAGAGGCGGAAGCGCCGCGATGCCGCTGCCGCGCTGGGCGCGCTGGGCGATCCCGGCCTCCTTCGGCCTCCCCCGGTCAGATCACGGCCAGCTCGGGGAACGGCTCCGCGCGGGCGATCCGGTCGGGCCCGAACGGCGAGAGGTCGAGGCTGACGTAGCGCCCGTGGACGATCCGCTCGGCGAGGCCGCGGCCCATGGCGGGCGACTGCTGCAGCCCGTGGCCCGAGAAACCGGTCATCAGCCAGAAGCCCTCGCAATCCGGGTGCGGCCCGATCAGCGCGTTCGCGTCGAGCGTGTTGTAGTCGTAGTGCCCGGCCCAGGAACGGCGCACTCGGATCTCCTCGAAGGCCGGCACGCGCGCGGCGAGGAGGGGCCAGATCCTCTCCTCCCAGACGGCCGGGTCCTCGGCGAAGTCGTCCGGCTCCACCGCCGGGTCGGGGACGGGCGCCGCGCCGGCCATGTACCACTCCCCGTCCGAGCGCACGTGGACGCCGGACGGGTCGATCGTGAGCGGCAGGTCGTGCGAGGGCGGGCGGCGCGCCTCGAACACCCAGGTGTAGCGGCGGCGCGGCTCGAGCGGCAGGTCGTCGATCCCGGCGAGCCGGGCCACGCGGGGCGCCCGCGTGCCGGCGGCGTTCACCACGATGTCGGCCGGGAGCGGCCCGCCATGGGCCAGAGTCAGCCCCTCGACGCGGCCGCCGCGGGCGGAGACGTGGGTGACCTCGTCGTGGAGGAACCGGACGCCCCGCTCCCGCGCGAGGCGGCGCCACCATTCGAACAGCGTCCCGCCGTCGAAGTAGCCCTCGTCGCGCGAGCCCCACGAGCCCAGCACGATCCCGTCGAGGGCGTAGAACGGCCAGCGCCGGGCGATATCGTCCGGAGAGAGGAGGATCGTCGCGGCCCCCGCCGCCCGCTGCACCTCACAGGCGGCGCGGAGCCGCTCGGCGCCGGCCTCGTCGGCGGCGAGGTAGAGGTAGCCGAAATCGTGGAGCCGCACCGGAGGGACCCGCGGATCCCTGCACAATCGGGGAAACGACCTCAGATAAGTTACCCCGAATTGTGAAACCGCGACGTTCAGCGGATTCCCGAACTGCTGCCGGATGCAGCTGTTGGTCAGCGACGTGGCGGCCGCGGCATAGCTCGGATCCCGCTCGATCACGGTCACGCATCCGGGCGGGTGCCCCAGCTCGGTGAGCCAGAAGGCGAGCGAGGATCCCATGATCCCCCCGCCGACGATCGCCACCTCCGTCATCCCGCGCCCTCCTCCGGCCGGCGGGCCACGATGCGGCGGCCGCGCGCGCCGATCAAGCCCCGGGGGCCCGCCGGCGGGGC
>CAZWWR010000298.1:0-3012 GCA_964637265.1 uncultured Jannaschia sp. | reverse complement strand
CGGCGCGGTCACGGCGCGCGGCCGGGGCGGCATGCGGGCACGGCGCCGCCGCTCATGCCCCGGCCCCGCCCCCGGCCCCGGCCATCATCCGGGCGATGTCGCACATTCTCATCGCGTAGCCCATCTCGTTGTCGTACCACGCATAGAGCTTCAGGTGGGTGCCCTCCACCACGACGGTCGAGCGCGCGTCGATCACCGCCGAGCGCCGGTCGCCGCGGTAGTCGCTGCTGACCAGCGGGCGGTCCTCCACGCCCAGCACGCCCGCCATCGCGCCCGCCTCGGCCGCGCGGAAGGCGGCGTTGACCGCCTCGGCAGTGGTCTCCCGCTCAAGCTCGAAGGCGCAATCGGTGATCGAGGCGTTGAGCAACGGCACCCGCACCGCGTGGCCGGCGAGCTTGCCTTCCATGTCGGGGAAGATCTGGAAAATGGCCCTCGCCGAGCCCGTGGTGGTCGGCACGAGGTTGAGCAGCGCGGAGCGGGCGCGGCGGGCGTCCCCGTGTGGGCGGTCGACGAGCGTCTGGGTGTTGGTCACGTCGTGGATCGTGGTGAAGGAGCCCCGGCGGATGCCGAACTCCCCCCGCAGCACGGCGACGACCGGGGCGAGGCAGTTCGTGGTGCAGGAGGCGGCCGTGACGACGCGATGCGTGTCCGGATCGTAGAGGTCGTGGTTGACCCCGTGGACGAGGTTGAGCGCCCCCGCCCCCCGGACCGGCGCCGAGACGAGCACGCGCGCCCCGGCCTCCGCATAGGGGCGCAGGGCGGCCTCCGTGCGGTGGGCGCCGGTGCACTCGAGCACGAGGTCGACGCTGTCGAGCGGGAGAGCCGCCGGATCGCGGTGGGAGGTCAGCGGCCAGCGGGCCTCCCCGGCGAGGAGCGCGCCGCCCTCCGCGCGCACCGGCCTGTCCCATCGGCCGTGCACGCTGTCGAACTCGAGGAGCAGGGCGTGGGTGTCGGCGTCTCCCGCGGCATCGTTCAGCGCCACGATCTCC
Organism: uncultured Jannaschia sp.; assembly: GCA_964637265.1. GTDB lineage: Bacteria > Pseudomonadota > Alphaproteobacteria > Rhodobacterales > Rhodobacteraceae > Jannaschia. Next base: position 2,023 of record CAZWWR010000298.1, on the reverse strand, counting down.
AGCGGCCCGGCGCGCGCCGCGAGCTCCCGCAGGACGAGCTTCCCGATCCGCCCCAGCCCGTTCAGCATCACCCGCATCCGACACCCCCTTCGAAGCCGGGCGGGGCCTACGCGTGCGGCATGACGGTTTCGTGACGCGACCGGAAGCCGCGCCGCACCGTCGGGGGAGACGCCCGCGCTGCCGGTCCGAACGGGCCGGTCGCGCGGCGCTTGCGAATGACGGATCGGGCGCGAGGCGTCCGTGACCCAGCGGGCGCTGCCGGTCCGGCGGGTCCGAGGGGCCGGGCGCGCCGGCCTGCGGGGACGCGCCCAGGGGGAGACGAACGGCCGCCGGGCCGAGCGGCTTTCCGCACGTCCGCGCGACCGCGGCAGCGGCCTTAACGGCTGCTCAACCAGTCCGGCCCTCAGGATCCGCCCATGCGACGCGTCCTCGTGCTCCTCCTCGCCGCCGTGGTGATCGCGGCCGTGCTCGCCCCCCGCCTCGCGGCGGTGGGGGCGGAGGTGCTGCCGGGCGCGGTGCGCACGATCGTGATCTGCGTGGGCGACACCCTCCAGACGATCGCGGTCGACGCGGAGGGGCGGCCCGTCGAACTCGAGGAGACCGGCCCCTGCACGCCGGGACCTACACCGACGGGCGCGTCCTCGCCCCTCGTCGGCTGCCGGCGCCTCGCGCGGGCGCTTCCCAGGCGGCCCCGGACCGCCCCCCGCCTCCGCCCCCGGACGCCGCGCCACCTGCGCCCGCCGGGCCGGGCCCCGCCCGCCTCCGTGTGAACCCGCCCCGACCGGAACGGACCACACGAGAACAGGACGACGGACACGATGACCGACATGACGAACGCGGGCGCCGCCCGCGCGACCGCGCCCGCCGCGACGGGCGGCGCGCTCTACAGGCTGATCTGGAAGTGGCACTTCCTCGCCAGCCTCTACGTGCTTCCCTTCATGCTGCTGCTAAGCCTCACGGGAGGGCTCTACCTCTACAAGGCGCAGTTCGAGGCCTGGGCCTACCGCGACATGCAGGTGGTCGTGCCCCCTCCCGGCGCCGCCCCGCAGACCAACCCGCTCGAGGCGCAGATCGCCGCCGTGGAGGCGGGCGAGGGCGCCACGCGCATCCGCGGCGTCACGGTATCCGCCGACCCGCAGGCCGCGACGCGGATCGAGTTCGACGGCCCCGAGGGCGCCCGCAACTACGCCTGGGTGGATCCCTACACCGCCGAGGTGACCGGCGCGCTCGAACGCGACGGGATGTTCATGCGCCAGGTGCAGAAGCTCCACGGCGAGCTCCTGCTGGGCGATGTCGGCACGAAGTTCGTGGAGCTCGCCGCCCACTGGGCGATCGTGATGTTCGTCACCGGCGCCATCCTGTGGTGGCCGCGCGGGCGGCGGAACCTGATCGTCCTGCCCGAGGGCCGGGGCCGGACGTGGTGGCGCTCCACGCACCTGTTCACGGGGATGCTGGCCACCGTGCTGGTGGTGCCGATCCTGGTCACGGGCCTGCCCTGGACGGATGTCTGGGGCGGCGGGCTGAAGGCCGTGCAGGGGGCGACGGGCCAGGCCTCCCGCTCGCTCAAATGGGGCGGCGACGTCCCGGGCTCGACGCCCACGGGCGAGGCCCCGCTGCCGCTCGACGCGCTCCTGGCACGCGCGCAGGCGGAGGGCATCGCAGGCCCGTGGGAGCTCCGCCCCGCCCGCGACGCGGAGGCCGGCGTCTGGGTCGGCTCCGCCTCGACTGCGCGCCCCGAGCAGTCGGAGGTCGTGCTCGACCGGTACTCCGGCGCGGTCCTCGCCCGGGTCGCCTTCGCCGAGAACCCGCCGGTGGCGCGGGCGGTGAGCTGGGGCATCAGTTTCCACCGGGGCGAGGCCTACGGCTGGCTCAACGTCGCGCAGAACACTCTGGCCGCGCTGCTGGGCGCCGCGCTCGCGGTGACCGGCTTCGCCGCGTGGTGGCTGCGCCGGCCCGCGGGCACGCTCGGCGTGCCGCAGGCGCCCGAGGTCCGGCTCGGCTGGCCGATGGCGGCCCTCGCGGT
>CAZWWR010000297.1:0-3018 GCA_964637265.1 uncultured Jannaschia sp. | reverse complement strand
CCGCCGGACGCCCGGCCTTCGCCATCTGGACCGCGTGCGAGGAGGGCTCGCGGTAGAGGGGATAGGCCGTGCCGACGATCTCGTCGGTCCGGGCCGCGTCGAGCCACACGGGGCCGCCGAGCCGATCCTCCGCCTCAGGCGTCAGTCGGATGCGGGCCCGGCCATGCCCGCCCTCTCGCCGGACGAGACCCGTCCCGCGTCGGATCAGACGTGCAGCGCCGCGCTCGCCGATCCGATGGTAGGACATCGTCTCGCCCTCCAGGCCCGGAACCGCGGCCTTCAGCACCCGCGGCCCCTCGCGCCCGGGCGAGGCGTCGAAGGCCCAGACCTCCAGCCCCTCCGCGGCGAGGCGCCCGGCGACGTCGGCCAGCCTCTCCTCCGGATCGCGCAGCTCGGGCCCGCCGGAGGGCAGTGCGGACAGGGGCACCGTCTCCCTCACCGCGAGCACGGTCTCACGCAGCGCGTCCAGAAGGGCGGGGGCGTCGAGCCCCTCCCAGCGGGTCATCTCGGCGAGCGCCCTCGGCTCCTCCGCGCCGAGGTCGAGAAGGCCCGCATACTCCTCCAGGTAGCCCTCCGGAGCCACCGCCCGGACGCCCTCCAGCGGCCCATGCATGAACGTTTTGCGCGCGCGCGACGCCGCGAACTCCAGCGCGGCCTTGCGCAGCGCGCTCCGGGCGTCGGGATGGACCGCCTCCCCGCAGCCCGTCTGCGCGAGCGAGCACGCCGTCTCGGCCCCGGTCCCCTGGACGTAGAGGTTGGCCAGCCCGAACTCGGTCGAGGCGAGCTTGGCCTGCAGCGTCACTCCGCGCTCGCGGAAGCCCTCCAGCAGGCCGGCGAGCCCGGGGTCCCGCACGGCGTCGAGTTCGATCGCCACGCCGCGGTCCATCGCGCGGATCGCGGTGCAATTGCCGTCCCGCTGGAGGAGCTCCAGCAGCCCGTGGGCGAGCGCCATGGCGTCCGTCGTGCCCGCGCCGAGGCCGGATGTGATCGGCCGGAAGAGGCACCGGGCCCCTCCGGCCCGCCGCGCCCATTGCCCCGGCGCCATGGCGACGGACTCGAGCGGCACGAAGCCCCCCTCCCCGTCCGGCCAGCGGGTCACGCCGACCCAGGCGAGCGGCGCGGCTGGGTCGTAGCAGGAGCCCGCCGGCAGGCAGAGCGTCAGAGGGTCGAGCACCCGGGCCGCGCCGTGGCGGTCCGTCATCTCGTCGAAGGAGGCCACCTCCACGGGCGCGCGGCGCAGCGCCGCATCCAGATGGGCGGTCTCCGAGATCTCGCCCAGCGCGCCCACGAGCGCCTCCTCGGGCGTGGCGCCGTAGCCGAAGCCGTCGTTGAGGAAGCCGCCCTCGCCCGCGAAGGTCGCCGTTAGCACGGGCACGCCCAGCCGGTCGAGCGGCGTGATGTCGAAGGTCCGCAGGCGCCCCGGGGGCATCGCCTCGCGGTAGAGCTCGGCCGCGCGGACGAGGTCGTCCCGCGCCGGGCCGAGGGCGGCCGTGGCCATGCGTCGTCTCTCCCCTGGCTCAGGCGCGCAGGTCTCGCCGATGGTGCGGGGCCGGGCAAGGCGGGGGCCGGCGAGGTTGCCCCGAGGTCACGCGATCGCGGGCGCGAGCGTCGCATTGGAATGAGCGCGGGCTCCGCACTAGCGTGTCCGCAGAGCCCCGCGCCGAGACGCAAGCCGGCCGAACGCAAGGTCCCTCAGGGAGAACCCGCATGTCCACGACCCGCATCATCGCCATGACGACCTCGACCGCCGCGCTCACGCTCGCGCTGCCCGCCGCGGCGCAGGAGACGACGATCACCATCGCCACGCACTACAACGACGCGCAGATGGAGCCGCTGACGGCCTGCTTCCGCCAGTACGAGGAGGAGAATCCGGGGCTGGCCATCGAGCACCAGCAGGCGAGCTACCGCGACTTCCTGCAGACGATCCTGACCGCCCGCGTGGGCGGCACCTCGCCGGACATCTACAACATCTACTCGATCTGGGCGCCCCAGCTCGCCGCCGCGGGGGTGCTGGCCGAGCCGCCCGAGGAGGTCGCGGCCACGATCCGCGAGGGCTACGGCGAGGGCACGGTGGGTGCGGCGACCATCGGCGGCACGCTCTACGGGTTCCCGACGGAGCTCTCGGTCTATCAGCTGGTCTACAACCGGACGCTGCTGGAGGAGGCGGGCTACTCCGAGCCGCCGGCGACCTGGGCCGAGCTGAAGGAGGCCGCGGCGGCCATCACCCAGACGAACGACCAGGGCAACATCACGGTCGCCGGCTACACCTACGGGCCGACCGAGGCGAACGCCGTCCACCCGTTCTTCTCGCAGCTCTACGCCGCCGGCGTGCAGCCCTTCGGGGAGGACTTCCGGACCTCGAACGTGGACGATCCGACGGCCGTGGAGATCCTGTCGAAGCAGGCGGAGCTCTTCGAGGAGGGGATCACGTCGACGGCCGTCGAGACGGACGACTTCGCCGCCGGCGGCGCCGCCATGGCGATCATGGCAAACTGGAACAAGTCGGCCTTCCAGGACGCATTCGGCGACGCCTTCGCCGACACCGTGGGCGTCGCCCCCATCCCGCATGACGGCGGCGAGGGCGGGACGATGCTCTACTCCTTCTTCTGGGCCGTCGATGCGTCCTCGGACGTCACCGACGAGGCCTGGGCGCTGCTGTCGTGGCTGAACACGGCGCAGGAGGGGCAGGAGATGTCCTGCACCGGCCAGATGCTCGCCGCGCTGGGCGCGCTCACGGGCAACCTCGCCGATCTCGAGGCGATGGACACGGACGACCCCTTCACCGCGCCCTTCGTGGAGGCGGTCGAGTCGGGCGCGGCGGTGAGCCAGCCCAACGTCTGGCAGTCAGCGGAGATCGAGCGGATCCTGCGCGCCTCCATCGAGCAGGTCTGGGCGGGACGCGTCTCCGCCGAGGACGCGCTGGCACAGGCCGATTCCGAGATCCAGTCCATCCTGGACGAGCAGCCCGAGGGCTGATCCCTTGACCCCATCGCTGCGCCCGGCCCCGCCGCCCCACCG
>CAZWWR010000296.1:0-3025 GCA_964637265.1 uncultured Jannaschia sp. | reverse complement strand
ACCTTGCGCTCGTGGTACTCCACCTCCGCCTCGGCCAGCGCGGTGCGCTCCACGGGCGACCACATTACGGGCTTCGAGCCCTGATAGATCAGCCCGTTCATCAGGAAGGTCTGGAACTCCTCGGCGATCACCGCCTCGGCGCGGTAGTCCATCGTTCGGTAGGGATCGGCCCAGTTGCCGGTCACGCCCAGGCGCTGGAACTCCTCGCGCTGCACGTCGATCCACTCGTCCGCGAAGGCGCGGCACTCGCGGCGGAACTCCACCACGTCCACGGCGTCCTTGTCGCGGCCCGCCTTGCGGTAGCGCTCCTCGATCTTCCACTCGATCGGCAGGCCGTGACAGTCCCAGCCGGGTACGTAGCGCGCGTCGCGGCCCATCATCTGCTGCGAGCGGACGACGAAATCCTTCAGGATCTTGTTGAGCGCGTGGCCGATATGGAGGTGCCCGTTGGCGTAGGGCGGGCCATCATGGAGCGTGAAGGGCGTCCGCGCCTCGACCTCGGCCTTCTCGCGGAGCCGGTCGTACACGCCGATCCGCGCCCATCGCTCGAGCCAGCCAGGCTCGCGCGCGGGCAGGCCGGCGCGCATGGGAAAGTCGGTGCGGGGGAGGTTAAGGGTCGGTTTGTAGTCGGGCGAGGCCGAGTCGGAACTGGGCGTGGCGGCGTCGTCGGGCATGGGATGCGTCCTGCGATGGAGGGGTTCGGTCGGCGCGCGGGGCATGCGCCTGAAGCCCGGCCGGCCCGCCCCGAAGGTCAGGCCGCCGGGCGGCGAATTCGTATCCGGTGACCGAGCCGTTCCATGTCGCGGGCCTTATAGGCGCGGCGGCGCCGGGCGGGCAAGCGCGCGGCGGGAAGGCGGGGCGGGGCCGCGAAGCCGGGGCGCGGGCCCCCGGACGGGGCGTTAACACTCCGTTCACATCCAGGGCGCAACCATGGCCGCAGGAGGACCCCCCATGACGCTCGCCAGCCTCTTCGCCCTGCTCGCCACCGCCGGCCTCGTGCTCCTGCCGCTGATGCGCCGCGGCCGGGAGTAGCCGCCCGGGCCGGGGCCCGCTCCCGTCACGCGTTGATGTGATCCCACACCTTCGAGATGACAACCGAGCCCTCGCCGACCGCGCTCGCCACGCGCTTCACCGAGCCCGCGCGCACGTCGCCCACCGCGAAGATGCCGGGAGCCGAGGTGGCGAAGGGGGAGCCCGCGCCCACCGCCTCGCCGGTGAGCACGAACCCCCGCGCGTCGGTGCGGACGTGGCCGTCCAGCCAGCCGGTGTTCGGCGCCGCCCCGACCATCACGAACAGCGCCCGCGTGGGCAGCTCCCAGTCCTGCCCCGACACGCGGTCGCGGATGGTGATGCCCTCCAGCGCATCCGCGCCGTGCAGCGCCGTGGCCTGCGTGCAGTAGTGAATCGTGACGTTGCGCGCCGCCTCGAGCCGCCGGCTCAGGTAGGAGGACATCGAGTCGGCCAGCCCCTCGCCCCGCACCAGCACGTGCACGTGGCGGGCGTAGCGCCCGAGGAACATCGCCGCCTGTCCCGCCGAGTTGCCGCCGCCGATCACCGCGACCTCCGCGTCGCGGCAGAAGCGCGCCTCCACGTCCGTGGCCGCGTAGTAGACGCCCGCGCCCTCGAACTCCTCCAGCCGGTCGAGCGGCAGGCGCCGGTACTGCACGCCGCAGGCCACGATCACCGCCCGCGCGCAGACCGTGGTGCCGTCGTCCAGCGTCACGCACCACGCCCCGTCCTCGCGCCGCTCCAGTGCCCGCGCCCGGCGCGGCACGGCGAAGCGGGTGCCGAACTTCATCGCCTGCACCTCCCCCCGCCAGCACAGGTCGGCCCCCGAGATGCCGGTGGGAAAACCCATGTAGTTCTCGATCCGGCTCGAGGTGCCCGCCTGCCCGCCGATGGTCGCGTCCTCGACCACGAGCGCGCAGAGCCCCTCCGCCCCGGCATAGACCCCGGCGGCCACCCCGGCCGGGCCGCCGCCGACGACGAGCACGTCGAACACCTTGTCGGGGTCGAACTCCATGTCCATCCCGTAGAGCTGCGCGATGGCCGCCGGCGTCGGCTCCTCCACCACCCGCTCGGGCCCGAACAGCACGACCGGAGTGCCCGGATCCACGCCGCAGCGGACGCCGATGGCGCGGGCCTCGTCGCTGTGCGGATCCACGGTCCGGACGGGGATCCGGTTGCGCCCGGCGAAGCTCGCGATCTCGCGCAGGCGCCGGTCCTCCTCGATGCCCACGAGGGTCAGCGCGGCCTGGTTGGATTCGAGCAGGCGCCGCCGCCGGGCCGCGAACACCGTGACCACGATGTCCGACATCTCCGGGTGGCGGGCCATCAGGTCGAGCATCGTGCGCCGTGGCACCGAGATCCAGCGGCAGTCGGCGACCGCGCGCATCGGCAGGATCGTCCGGCCCCCGGTGAGGAAGGCGATCTCGCCCGCGAACTGGCCCGGCCCGAGCGAGGCGTCGCCGTAGCGTCCCCCCGACATCGGGTCGACGGCCTCCGCCTCCCCCTCCAGGAGGTAGAGGAAGCGGTCGATCGGATCCCCGAGCCGGTAGATCGGCTCGCCGGCTCGGGTCTCCTCCTCGGTGCCGGCGCGGCGGAGGATGCGCACGTGCTCGTCGGTGAGCGGCGTGCGCACCATCGTGCGCAGGTCCTGTGCCAGGGTCTCCATGGCGTCGTCCTTCCGGTCAGTCCTTGCGGGCCATCAGCCCGGTGAGCGCGCGGCCGATCAGCGCCGTGATCGACGGCGGCTCCACGGCGGCGAAGGGCAGGGGGCGGCAGACCTCCATCGCGGCGAGGCCGACGCGCGCCGTGAGCGCGCCGTTCACGAGCCCCTCGCCGAAGCGGCGCGACAGCCGGGTGAGCATGCTGCCCCCGGCGACCGAGTGGATCAGGTCGTCGCCCACCGCCACGGCGCCCGTCGCGACCAGATGCGCCATCACCGTGCGGGCCAGCCGCCAGCCGCCCAGCGTGCCGGCCCGCCCGCCATAGACCTCGGCCACCCGGCGGATCATCCGCAGGT
>CAZWWR010000295.1:0-3031 GCA_964637265.1 uncultured Jannaschia sp. | reverse complement strand
CGTGCGCATCGTCAACTGCGCCCGCGGCGGGCTGGTGGACGAGGAGGCGCTGGCCGAGGCGCTGCGCGAGGGCCGCGTGGCCGGCGCCGCCTTCGACGTGTTCGCCACCGAGCCCGCCACCGAGTCCCCGCTCTTCGGGCTGGACAACGTCGTGGTCACGCCGCACCTCGGCGCGTCCACCACCGAGGCGCAGGAGAACGTCGCCCTGCAAGTGGCTGAGCAGATGTCGGATTACCTCCTGACGGGCGCCGTGACGAACGCGCTGAACATGCCCTCGGTGACCGCCGAGGAGGCGCGCGTGATGGGGCCTTGGCTCAAGCTGGCGGAGCATCTGGGTGCCTTCGCGGGCCAGCTCACCGACGAGCCCATCGAGCAGATCGAGCTGCTCTACAACGGCGTGGCCGCCGGGCTGAACCTGGAGGCGATGAACGCGGGCGCCATCGCCGGGCTGATGCGCACGGTGAACCCGGACGTGAACATGGTCTCCGCGCCGGTGATCGCGCGCGAGCGGGGCATCGAGCTCTCGACCACCACGCAGGACAAGACGGGCGTGTTCGACGGCTACGTGCAGCTCCGCGTGGTGACGCCGAGGCGCACGCGCTCGGTGGCGGGCACCGTGTTCTCGGACGGCAAGCCGCGCTTCATCCAGATCAAGGGCGTGGGCATCGACGCGGAAGTGGGCGCGCACATGCTCTACACGACCAACCGCGACGTGCCGGGCATCATCGGCACGCTGGGCACCGTGCTGGGCGAGGGCGGCGTGAACATCGCCAACTTCAACCTCGGCCGCGACGAGAAGGGCGAGAACGCGATGGCGCTCCTCTACCTCGACGAGCAGCCCCCGGCCGAGGTGCTCGACCGGCTGCGCGAGACGGGCAAGTTCCTCAACGTCGCGCCCCTGCGCTTCGCGGTCTGAGCGCCGTGATCTACGCCATCGGCGACATCCACGGGCGGCCGGACGAGATCGACCGGCTGCTCCGCCTGATCGAGGCCGATGGCGGCCGCGATGCCGAGATCGTGTTCCTGGGCGACCTCGTGGACAGGGGCCCCGATTCCCGCGGCGTGCTCGACCTGCTGATCGACGGGCTCGAGGCCGGGCGGCCGTGGAAGGTGCTCATGGGCAACCACGACCGCATGTTCCTCCGCGCCCTGCGCGACGGCGTCGTCACCGACGCGGCGATCGGCTCCGCGGCCACGTGGCTGCACCCGGGCCTCGGCGGCACGGCGACGCTCGCCTCCTACGGTGTGCGGCCGTCCTTCTTCCGTTCGGGCACGAGCGGGAGCGGACGGGCGCGCATGCTGGCCGAGGCGCGCGAGGCCGTCCCGCGCGCCCATCTCGACTTCCTCGCCTCCCGCCCGCTGACCCACGTCACCCCGGAGCAGGTCTTCGTCCATGCCGGCATCCGCCCCGGCGTGCCGCTCGACCTGCAGGCGGAGGACGATCTCGTCTGGATCCGCGAGCCGTTCCTCTCGGACACGCGCGACCACGGCCGGCTCGTCGTGCACGGGCACACGGCGCTCGACTCGGCGCGGCACCACGGCAACCGGCTGAACCTCGACAGCGGGGCGGGCTACGGCGACCCGGCGACCGCTGCCCGCATCGACGGCCGCCGCGCCTGGGCCCTCACCCCGGCCGGTCCCGTCCCCCTCGACCCCTGGCCGTAGCCGCCACCGGCCCGCGTTCCGGTTTGCCCCATTTTGGGATCCGCGGCCCGGAAAGTTGCCCCGAAACGGGGCAGAACCCGCCCCCGGGGCCTCAACGCGCTGCACCGCAGCGAACACCGCCCCCCGGACCCGCGCTCACCCGTGCCGGATCGCCACCGTCTTGGTCCGGGTGAACCCGAGCAGCGCCTCGAACCCCTTCTCCCGCCCGTGGCCCGAGCGGCCGACCCCGCCGAAAGGCAGTTCCACCCCGCCGCCGGCACCGTAGTCGTTCACGAAGACCTGCCCCGCCCGGAGCGCGCGGGCCATGCGCATCTGCCGCCCCCCGTCCCGAGTCCAGACCCCCGCGACGAGGCCGTAATCCGTCCCGTTGGCCAGCGCCACGGCCTCCTCCTCGCCGTCGAACCCCATGAGGAGCTGGACGGGGCCGAAGATCTCCGCCTGCGCCAGCTCGTGGCCCGCGTCCCGCCCCTCGAGCAGCACCGGGGCGACGTAGTGCCCGCCCTCCGGCGCGCCTCCCGCGACCGCGCCCTCCGCGACCCGCTCCAGCCCGTCCGCCCGGCCGAGGAACCCGTCCACGACGGCCTTCTGCCGAGCCGAGATGAGCGGGCCGAGGTCGCGGTCGTCGAGCGCGGGGCCGGCGCGGAGCGCCCTGTAGGCGGCGGCCATCCGCTCCCGCACCTCCGCCAGCACCGGGCGCTCCACGAGGATGCGGCTCGCCGCGGAGCAGGTCTGGCCCGCGTTCTGCAGCCCGCCGCGCACGAGGAAGGGCAGCGCTCCGTCGAGGTCGGCATCGGCGAACACCAACTGCGGGGACTTGCCGCCGAGCTCGAGCGTCACCGGCACCGCGTTCGCCGCCGCCGCCGCCTGCACCAGCGCGCCCACCTCCGCCGAGCCGGTGAAGCTGAGGTGGTGGACGCCCGGATGCCGGCAGAGCGCCGCGCCCGCCTCCTCCCCGAGCCCGGGCACGACGTTGAGCGCACCGGGCGGCAGCCCCGCCTCCTCGGCCAGCCGGGCGAAGGCGAGCGCGGTCAGCGACGCCTCCTCGGCGGGCTTCAGCACGCAGGCGTTGCCCGCGGCGAGCGCGGCGCCCACCGAGCGGCCCACGATCTGCATCGGATAGTTCCACGGCACGATGTGGCCCGTCACGCCGTGCGGCTCCCGCAGGGTGAGCACGGTGGAGCCGTGCAGGAACGGGATCGTCTCGCCGTGGAGCTTGTCGGCCGCGCCGCCGTAGAACTCGCAGTAGCGGGCCAGCGCGCGGACGTCGGCGCGCGCCTGGGACAGCGGCTTGCCGACGTCCATCGCCTCGAGCCGGGCGAGCGCTTCGGCCCGCGCCTCCACGAGCCGGCCGAGCCGGGCGAGGACG
>CAZWWR010000294.1:0-3047 GCA_964637265.1 uncultured Jannaschia sp. | reverse complement strand
AGGAGCCGTCGCGCCCGCCGGGCCGGGCGGCGGGCGTCTCCGGACCCTCCTGCTCGACCTGAACGCCTTCTCGAGCTTCCCCACGCTGGCCGTCGGTCTGCTGACGGCGGCGCTGCGTCGGGAGGGGCATGCGGTGGAGGTGCTGTGCCCGGTCGACCATGGGCGCCCGGCGGCCGAGCGCGAGCGGCGCGAGACGCTGCTCGACCACGCATGGCGGCAGGCCAAAGTCGCCGCCGAGGGGCGGCTCCGGCCGGTGCGGGACGCGGTGCGGCGGGCGCGCTCGGTCTGGCGGGAGCGGCCGGACCGGGTGGTCCTCGACCGGGTGCGGCCGGCCCTCGACCGGGGCGCCGACATGGTGCTCGTGTCGGCCTATCTGATGCATCACGACATGGTCCGCGCGATCGCCGCGCTGGCCGCCTCCCGGGGCGTGCCGGTGGTGCTCGGCGGGCCGATGCTCAACATCCGCGACGTGGCGGAGGCCTGGCGCACCATCCCGGGGCTCGTCGCGGTGATGGGGGGCGAGGCGGACCTGTCGGTGGGGCCGCTGGTGCGCGCGGTGTCCGCGGGCGAGGATCTGCTGCGCCACTCCGGGGTGGTCCTGCCGGACGGCCGGCGCGCCGGCCCGGCCCCGCCGCTGCGGCCCCTCGACGACACGCCCTTCGCCGACTTCACCGACTTCCCCTGGGAGCGCTATCCGGTGCGCATCGTGCCGATGATGACGGGCCGGGGCTGCCAGTGGGCGCGCTGCGCCTTCTGCTCCGACGTGGTCTCGGCCAACGGCCGGTCGTTCCGCTCGCGGTCGGTGGGCCACGTGCTGGCCGAGATGGAGGAGCAGGCGCGCCGGCACGCGACGCGCAACTTCCTGTTCCTCGACCTCAAGCTCAACTCCCGGCCGGACATGCTGCGCGCCCTGGCCGGGGAGGTGCCCGCCCGCGTCCCCGGGGCCGAATGGATCGGCACCGTCCATGTCGACGAGCGGCCCGACAACGGCCTCGCGCTGCGGGACCTGCGGGCGGCGGTGCGCGGCGGGATGCGCCGCGTGAGCTTCGGCCTCGAGTCCGGGAGCCAGCGCATCCTGGACGCGATGCGCAAGGGGGCCAGCGTCGAGGGCAACGCCCGCTTCCTGCGCGACGCGCATCAGGCGGGCCTGTCGGTGCGCGCGACGATGATGGCGGGCTATCCCGGCGAGACGGAGGCGGACATGGCCGCGACGGCCGACTTCCTCGAGCGCCACGAGGCGCATCTCGACCGCGTCCGCTTCAACGGCTTCGCCCTGCTCGACGAGACGCCCGTGCTGGAGGAGATGCTCTTCGGCCCGGCGGCTCCGATCCTCTCCGGGCTGCGTGCCGATCCGCGCAACGGCCGCTACACCTTCCGCCAGCCCGGCACCGAGTCGCGGGGCTACCGCCGCGAAAAGCGCCGCGCGCTGGCCGCGGTGTGGCGGATCAACCGGAAGCCTCTGCGCTCGGCGGCCCGCCAGTTCGACGGGCTGATGTGATCAGCCCCCTCTGGCGCATGCGGGCGCGCCGGGATCCGGCGGCGGCGGGGCACCTTCCCCTGGCGCGCAGGCTGCGCCGGCTGTCGCGGCGCGCCCGCATCGAGGAGGCGCGCGCCTTCCTGCGCCAGTACCACGAGGAGGCCGGGATCGGCGCGGCCGCCGCCCGCAGCAGGCTGGCCGAGGCGGAGCGCGCCCTGCGCCGCACGGGCACCTACGTCCACACGCCCGAGGAGCTCTCCTGGGGGGCGCGCATCGCATGGCGCAATCATTCGCGGTGCATCGGGCGGCTGCTCTGGCGCTCGCTCGAGCTGCGCGACCGGCGGCACGTCACCGATCCGGACGCCATCGCCGGGGAGGTGGAGGAGCACATGCGCCGGGCGCTCAACGGCGGTCGCGTCCGCTCCGTGATCACGGTCTTCGCGCCGGTCCGGCCCGGTGCCCTTCCGGCTCACCTGCCGGCGGAGCAGGTCTGCCGCTATGCCGGGCACATCGCCCGGGGCGGGGACGTGGTCGGCGACCGGGCCCATGTGGAGGCGACGCGCCAGGCGGAGGCCTCGGGCTGGCGCGGCGACGGCACGCCGTTCGATCTGCTGCCCGTGCCGATCGTCACGGCCGACGGACGCCGCGTGCACCGCGCCCTGCCCGCGGACGCCGTGCGCCGGGTGCCCCTGCGCCATCCGGCGCACGACGCCTTCTCGGCGCTGCGGCTGGAGTGGTACGCCGTGCCGTGCATCACCGGGATGATCCTCACGGTCGGCGGGATCGACTATCCCTGCGCGCCGTTCAACGGCTTCTACATGTCGACCGAGATCGCCTCTCGGAACCTCGTCGACCCGTGGCGCTACGACATGCTGGAGCCCGCCGCGCGCAGCTTCGGCCTCGATCCGGAGGGGCGCGACCCGCTGTGGCGGGACCGGGCGCTGACGGAGCTGAACGCGGCGGTGATCCATTCCTTCGCCGCCGAGGGCGTGACGCTGATCGACCATCACGCAGCCGCGCGCGACTTCATGCGCTTTCGCGCCGAGGAGGCCGCCCACGGCCGCAAGCTTCAGGCCGACTGGGGATGGATCGTGCCGCCCCAGGCCGCGGCCGCCACCCCTCCGTTCCATCTCGAGATGGACGACGGCACGGCGGTCCCGAACTACTACCGGGGACGGACGGCGGACGGATGGCCGCTAATGCCCTATCCGTGGGACCGCCGGATCGGGCGCCGGCGCGCCCACCTGCTCGCCGCGCGGCGCTGGATCGAAAGGCGAAGGCGCCGCCCGGGCGCGTAGGAACGCCCGCCGGGGCAGGGCCGGCGCGCCGGACGGAGACGGTGGCGCCGTGTCGATGCGGGGTCTTGGCGGCACGCTGCGCCGCGGGCCCGGAAGACCACGCGGCGGCGGAGGGCAGGGACGACATGTGCTGGCGGGCGCCTGCGCTCTGCGACCCCGCCTCCAGGATCTGCGCCACTCGAACGTGCAGCGTCGGTGCTACCGGCGGATCCTGCTCGCCGAGAACAAGTGGCGGGCGATGCGCTACGGCGCGGAGGCGAAGCTGGGCGATT
>CAZWWR010000293.1:0-3097 GCA_964637265.1 uncultured Jannaschia sp. | reverse complement strand
TTGGCGCTCGACGTGGCCACGGCGACGCGCACCCCCGCACCCCGCAGCGCCTCGAGCAGCGCCGCCGCCCCCGGCATGGGGACCGAGTCCCGCTCCAGCCGCTCCAGCACGCGGGCGTTCTTGTCCCCCGCCACGCCCTCCACCGTGGCCGCGCCCGGCGGGTCGTCGGCCGCGCCCTCCGGCAGCGCGATCCCGCGGGAGCGCAGGAACGCCCGCACCCCGTCACGCCGCGGGCGGCCGTCCACATGGGCGAGGTAGTCGGCCTCCCCGAAGCGGGGCTGCCCGGGGTGGTGGGCGGCGAGGAAGGCGTCGAACGCCTCCTTCCAGGCGGCCATGTGCAGCCGGGCGCTGTCCACGAGGACCCCGTCGAGGTCGAACACCGCCGCCCGGTGCACGTCCGGGTCCAGCACGACCTCGGGCGATCGTTGCATCATCGCCCTCCATGTCTCCGCCCGATGATCTCCCAGCGCGCCCTCCGCGGCCAGGGCGTAGCCCCTGCGGTGGTCGAACCCACACGACGACGGAGCAGGACGGGCCCCGATGAGACACGCGTGGGGGCGATCGGCGCGCTCCGCCCGGATCGCGCCCCGTCGCCTTGAGCGAGGTCAACCCGCCCTCGCCGGCCCTCCGGCAAGATCGCGCGCGCGGCGCATGGCCTGCCGCGCTTCCGATGCAGGAGAGAAGATCCCATGGAAACCGACACGAAGCCCCGCCCGGCCGCCGAGACCACGGCGGCCCCGCCGGCCCCCGCGGGGGCATCTCCGGAGCGCTGGTCGCCGCTCACCTCGCTGCGCGACGAGATCGACCGGCTGTTCGACGACTTCGACCCTTTCGCCCGGCGGGCAGCCCATCTGTGGCCCTTCGGCGCGATGCCCGCCGCGCGCGCGTCCTCGGCCGGGGCCCCACCGATGGACCTCGTGGAGCGCTCCGACGCCTTCGAGCTCGCCCTGGAGCTGCCAGGCCTGTCGAGGGAGGACGTCGAGATCCGGCTGGCGGGCGACGCCCTCATCGTGAGCGGGGAGAAGCGCGAGGAGCACGAGGCCCGCGAGGGCGGCCACGTCCACCGCGAGCGCCGCTTCGGCTCGTTCCGACGGAGCCTGCGGCTGCCCGACGGCACCGATCCCAAGCGGATCGAGGCGAGCTTCAAGGACGGCGTGCTGCGCGTCGTCCTGCCCAAGAGCGAGGAGGCGCGGCGCGAGGAGCGGCGCATCGAGGTGAAGGCCAGCTGAGGCCGCGCCCCCGGGATTCGTGGCGTTGGACTCACCCGTTGCCCTTGGCATCGTCGGAAGCCTCGCGGCGGGCCTCATGACGGGGGTGGGTGCGCTGCCCGTGCTGGCGGGACGCGGCGTGTCCGAGGCGGGGCGGGACCTGCTCCTGGGCTTCGCGGCCGGCGTGATGCTGGCCGCGTCCTTCTTCTCGCTGATCCTGCCCGGCCTCGCCGCGGCCGAACGGCTGCACGGCGGCGCCTGGACCCCGGCGGCGATCGCGGGCTCGGGGGTCCTGCTGGGCGCGGCGGCGCTCCTCGGGCTGGATCGGGCCCTGCCGCATCGGCACTTCGTGGGCGGCCGCGAGGGGCCGCGGGCCGAGAGCCTGCGCCGGGTGTGGCTCTTCGTGCTGGCCATCACGATCCACAATCTGCCTGAGGGCATGGCGGTGGGCGTGGGCTTCGGCGAGGGCGACGTCGCGGCCGGCACCGCGCTGGCCGTCGGCATCGGGCTGCAGAACGCGCCCGAGGGGCTCGCCGTGGCCGTCGCCCTGCGCGGCGAGGCCTACCCGAAGGGGCGCGCCTTCGCCGTCGCCGCCCTGACGGGGCTCGTCGAGCCGGTCGCAGGGGCGGCCGGCGCGCTGGCGGTGGCCGCAGCGGAGGCGATCCTGCCTTGGGGCCTGTGCTTCGCGGCGGGCGCGATGCTCTACGTCATCAGCCACGAGATCATCCCCGAGACCCACCGCCATGGCCATCAGGACGCCGCCACCGCGGGCCTCATGGGCGGGCTCGTCACGATGATGGTGCTCGACGTGGCCCTGGGATGAGCGTCGCCCCGGTCGCGCGTCCGTCGCCTGGCTCCGTACGGCGCCTTGGCGGCCAGGATGTCTCGACCGCCGGGAGACGTCGCGTCCCTCTCCGTGCGATCCTCGGCGTCTGATGAGGATCACCACCATGAAGAGCGCAGGTCCCCGGCGCAGGGCTCACCGGCCCTGCCGCTCGAGCATCTCGGGGGAGGGTGACTGGCCATGACGATCCGGAACCTCGACCGCCTCCTCGCGCCGCGATCCGTCGCCCTGATCGGGGCGAGCGCCCGTGCGGGCTCGCTGGGGGCGGTCGTGCTGCGGCGCCTCCTCGGAGCGGGCTTCGCGGGACCGGTGCACCTCGTGAACCCTCGCTGGCGCGAGATCGACGGGCGGCCCTGCCACGCTTCGATCACGGACGTCCCGGGTCCGGTCGATCTCGGCGTGGTCGTGACGCCCGCCCGAACGGTGCCGGAGATCATCGCGGAACTCGGCGCCCACGGTGCGAAGGCCGCCGTCGTGATCACCGCGGGGGTGGATGTCGAGAGTGGCCTGCGCCAGCGCATGCTGGATGCGGCGAGGCCCCACACGCTCCGGGTGCTGGGGCCGAACTGCCTGGGCTTGATCGTGCCCGGCGTGGGCCTCGACGCGAGCTTCGCCCATCTGCCCGCCCGGCGCGGCTCGCTCGCGCTGCTGTCCCAGTCCGGCGCGATCGTCACCGCCATGCTCGACTGGGCGGAGGCGCGGGGCCTGGGGTTCACGGTGGCGGCCTCGATGGGCGACATGGCCGACGTCGACATGGGCGACCTGCTCGACCACCTGGCCGCCGACGCCGCCACCCGCGCGATCCTGCTCTACCTCGAGCACGTGACGGACGCGCGCAAGTTCATGTCGGCGGCGCGCTCGGTCGCGCGCGTGAAGCCGGTGATGGCGGTGAAGGCGGGCCGCTCGCCCGCGGCGGCGAGGGCCGCGGCCTCGCACACCGGTGCGCTCGCCGGCGCGGACGCCGTCTACGACGCCGCGCTGAGGCGAGCGGGCGTGCTGCGCGTCGAGGGGCTCGAGGATCTCTTCGACGCGGCCGAGGCGCTGG
>CAZWWR010000292.1:2851-3117 GCA_964637265.1 uncultured Jannaschia sp. | reverse complement strand
CGCCGCCCTCACCCGACGGCGCGACGCGATCGGCCCGGTGAACCTGCGCGCGGAGGAGGACGCGGCGTCGGTGCGCGAGGAGGCCGAGACGCTGGCCGCGGAGCGGGCCGACCTGGGCGGCGCGGTGGAGGAGCTGCGCGCCGGGATCGCCTCGCTCAACCGGGAGGGGAGATCCCGGCTGCGCGCCGCCTTCGACGAGGTGAACGGCAACTTCGGCACCCTGTTCCGGCATCTGTTCGGCGGCGGCGAGGCGCGGCTCGCCCTCG
>CAZWWR010000292.1:0-2765 GCA_964637265.1 uncultured Jannaschia sp. | reverse complement strand
TGGAGTCGGACGATCCCCTCGAGGCCGGGCTCGAGATCATGTGCCAGCCGCCGGGCAAGCGGCTCTCCACGCTGTCGCTCCTGTCGGGGGGCGAGCAGACGCTGACGGCGCTGGCGCTGATCTTCGCGGTGTTTCTCGCCAACCCCTCGCCCATCTGCGTGCTCGACGAGGTCGACGCGCCCCTCGACGACGCGAACGTGGGGCGCTTCTGCGACCTGCTCGACGAGATGACCCGGCGCACCGAGACGCGATTCCTCATCATCACGCACCACGCGGTGACGATGGCCCGGATGGACCGTCTCTACGGGGTGACGATGGTGGAGCAGGGGGTGAGCCAGCTCGTCTCGGTGGATCTACGGGCGGCGGAGGAGATGGTGGCCTGAACCCTGACCTTGCGCAACAAGGCCCTGCGTAACTCTCTAAAAAATCCGGCCGCAGCCCGATCGGGAGAACGCTTTCGCGGGGGCAGGTGGCGGAGAGGAAGGGATTCGAACCCTCGAGACGGTTTCCCGCCTACACACTTTCCAGGCGTGCGCCTTCGACCACTCGGCCACCTCTCCAAGTTCGGCGTTTAGTTTACGGGGGGGCGCTGCGCAAGCGAGCTTCCCGGTGGCCCGGCAGCCCCGACGCGTCGCGGCAGGCAGGGGAGGGTTGGTGACGGGTGCGGCCGGCATCGATAGGGTCGAGACGGGGTGGTCGGCGGACGTGGGGGAACGATGTTGAGATGGGGAATCCTGGGGGCGTCGTCTTTCGCGCGGAGGCGGATGGCGCCGGCCATGATGCTTGCGCGTGGTCAGACCCTCGCCGCGGTCGCCAGCCGCGATCCTGCCCGCGTCCGCCCGTTCGAGGAGTTCGCCCCCGGCGTTCGGGCGGCACCCACCTATGACGCGTTGCTCGAAGACGAGGGGATCGATGCCGTCTACGTTCCCCTGCCGCACGTGTTGCACGTGGAGTGGGCGCTCCGGGCGATGGAGGCGGGCAAGCCCGTGCTGGTGGAGAAGCCGCTCGCGATGTCGGCGCCGGCCATCGACCCGCTCATCGAGATGCGCGATCGCACCGGCCTGCTCTGCGCGGAGGCCTTCATGATCGCCCACCACCCGCAGTGGCACCGGGTGCGCGCGCTGCTGGCGGATGGGGCGGTCGGACGCCTGCGCCATGTCGAGGCGGTGTTCGGCTACAACAATGCAGCGGACGCGGGAAACATCCGAAACCGGGCCGAGACGGGAGGCGGCGCCCTTCCCGACATCGGGGTCTATGTCGTCGGGGCGACGCGGCTCGCCACGGGCGCCGAGCCCCACGATGTCAGCGCGGCGATCGAGTGGGAGGCGGGCTGCGACGTGACGAGCCGGGTCGACGCGGTCTTCCCGGGCTTCACCGCGCATTGGACCGTCTCGATGCGAATGTGGCCCTGGCAGCACATCGCGTTCCACGGGGAGGAGGGGACGCTGCGCCTCTCCGCGCCCTTCAACGCGGGCAGTTTCGGCGAGGCGCGGCTGGAGCTCCGCCGCCAATCGGGCGTCGCGGTGGAGGTCTGGCCGGAGGTCAACCAGTACGTCCTCCAGCTGGAGGCGTTCGCGGTCGCACTGCGTGGCGAGACGGCGTTCCCCTGGACGCTCGAGGACGCCCGCGGCACGCAGGCGGTGATCGACGCGGCCTACGCCTCCGCGGGCGGGCGCCCCTGAGCCCATCCGAGGGCGAGCGCCTGCAGGAGGATCACCGTCTTGGCGTCGGAGATCTCACCCGTCGCGACGCCGCGCAGGGCCTCTGTCCGCGGCATGTGGACGATCTCGATATCCTCGCCCTCTCCGGCGGCGCCGCCCCCGTCGCCCACGGGCGCCGCGCGGTCGTAGGCGCCCAAGAAGCAGACCACCCGCTCGGTGTAGGATCCGGGCGAGGCGACGATCTCCGTCAGGCGATCGAGCCTGGTCGGAACGTACCCCGTCTCCTCGATCAGCTCGGCCCGCATCCGATCCGCGGGCTCCGCCCCCTCCAGGAGCCCCGCCGGGGCCTCGAGGAAGAAGCCAGGACCCCCGGTCAGATGAACCGGCAGCCGGAACTGGCGGACGAGCAGCACGGTATCGGCCCCGGAGTCGTGCAGCAGGGCGGCGACGGCGGACCCGTGATCGTACACCTCGCGCGAGAGACGCTCCCACGAGCCGTCGGCGCGGCGATAGTCGAACTCGTGCCGGACGAGGGAGCCCCAGCCGTCGGAGAGGACCGTCCGTGCGGCGGGGCGGATGCGGTCGGTCATGCGGGCGCTCCGGCGGGTCGGGCTCTGCTGGGCGGGGTGCCGCGGATGGCCGTCGGCCGGGTCAGCTCTCCATCGCCTCGAGCTCGTCGATGAACCCGGAGATCATCCCGAGGCCCTTGTCCCAGAAGGCGGGATCGGCCGCGTCGAGGCCGAACGGGGCGAGGAGCTCCCGGTGATGCTTCGAGCCGCCGGCGCGCAGCATCTCGATGTAGCGGTCCTGGAAGCCCTCGAGCTCCGCCTCGTAGGCCGCGTACAGCGCGTTCACCAGCCCGTCGCCGAACGCGTAGGCATACACGTAGAAGGGCGAGTGGACGAAGTGGGGCACGTAGGACCAGAACGTCTCGTAGCCATCCATGAACTCGAAGGCCGGCCCCAGCGATTCCCCCTGCACCGACATCCAGAGCGTGCCGATGTCCTCCGGTGTGAGCTCGCCCGCGCGCCGTGCGGCGTGCAGCTTCGACTCGAAGTCGTAGAAGGCGATCTGACGGACGACCGTGTTGATCATGTCCTCGAC
>CAZWWR010000291.1:0-3120 GCA_964637265.1 uncultured Jannaschia sp. | reverse complement strand
CGTCGGGCGTGGCGACGTCCGTCAGGCGCAGCACGGCCTCGCCCGGCGCGCGCGCGATGGCGGGGAAGAGCGCCCCGGCCTCGCGGCCCGTCATCTCCGCGATGAGCACGTCGCGGGGGGCGTCGGCCGGGTGGGTGCCGGCCACGCGCCCGTCGCGCAGGACCGTCACGCGGTCGCCGATCCGGGCGATCTCCCCCATGCGGTGCGTGATGTGGACGATGCCCACGCCCTCAGCCTTGAGCCGCGCCACCAGGGCGAAGAGCGCGTCCGTCTCGCGGTCGGTGAGCGAGGCCGTGGGCTCGTCGAGGATGAGCACCGAGAGGTCCGAGCGCAGGGCCTTGGCGATCTCGACCATCTGCCGCTCGGCGCGCGACAGCCCCGCCACCTCCGCGTCGGGGTCGAGCGGGAAGCCCATCTCATCGAGGATCCGGGCGGCGTCGGCGCGCATCTCGGCCCGGCGCAGGAGCCCGCCGCGGCTCCGCTCGGCGCCGAGGAACATGTTCTCCGCCACGCTCATCGAGGGGACCAGCGAGAACTCCTGGAACACCGCCGAGACGCCGCGCCCGCGCGCGTCGTGCACGCCGGCCCAGCGCACGGGCGCCCCACGCATCGCGAGCGTGCCCTCGGTGGGCCGAACGGCGCCCGAGACGATGCCGATCAGGGTGGACTTCCCCGCCCCGTTCTCGCCGAAGAGGACATGGACCTCCCCGGCGCGCACCGTCAGGTCCACGCCGGAGAGCGCCGTGACGCCGGGGTAGCGCTTGGTCAGCCCCGACGCTTCGAGGAGCGGCGGGCTCACTCGACCCGGAAGACGGGGCGGAAGCCGGAGGGCGCCAGCGTCGAGGTCGGGTCGAAGCCCTCGCGGTTCTCCTGCGTGACCACGAAGATCTCGGGGCCCACATGGCGCTCGTGCTCCTGTCCCTCCAGGATGCGCACGGCCTGGTCGACGGCGATGCGGCCCTGGATCACGGGCGAGTCGGTGGGTGCCGCGAGGATCTGGCCGCGCTGGATGCCCTGATCCACCCCCGGCGTGTAGTAGTAGGAGACCACGTCCACCTCCCCGTCGAGCCCGCGGGCGCGCAGGATCGGCACGGCGGCCTCCGCGGTGACGGCGGTGCCGACGATGTAGTCCACCTCCGGATAGGTCTCGAGCGCGTCCTCCACGAGGTCGGACTGCGCCTCCTTGCCGGTGTCGCCGTAGCGCGTGTCGAGAAGCTCCACCGCCGAGCCCTCGACGGCGGCCTGGAAGCCCGTGTTGCCGGCCTCGACCCAGCCCGCCCCCGCGGGTCCGGGGAACCAGACGACCTGCACCGGGTCCGAGCCCTCCGGATGGCGCTCGGCGAGGAAGGCGCCGGCCTTCTCCCCCATCTCCCCGAAGGAGACGAGCGACTTGGCCGCGATCCGGTCCGACGAGATGCCGTTGACCACATCGATCACGGGGATGTTCCGGTCGGCGATCTCGGCCACGACGTTGTTGAGCCCGTCGAAGGAGATGGCGCCGATGACGACGGCGTCCGCGCCCGCGGCCACGCAGTCCTCGATCTGGGCCACCTGGGTCGCGAGCTCGGTGTAGCCGCCCGCCTCGACGAGCTGGAGCGCCACGCCCAGCCGCTCGGCCTCGGAGGCCACGCCGTAGTTCACGCCGAGCCAGTAGGCGTCCTTCATGTGCGGGAAGGAGACGCAGATCTCCCACGCCTCGGAAGCGGCCTCGAGGGGAGTGTAGTCGAGCGGCTCCCGGGCGGAGTCCATGTCGAACGCCTCCGTCCAGACCTCGACGGGGTAGGGGAACCAGGCGGCGTCCTGGGCCGCCGCGGGCGCCGCCGCGAGGGCCAGAACGGCCGGGGCAAGGATCGTCGCTCTCGTCATGGGGGCCTCCGCTGGGCTTCGTCGCAGGGTCGGGAGGAGTGTCGCGGCGGCCGCGGGGCGATGTAAAATGCCGAGTTTCGCGGCGCATCATCGCCCGGGCGAATGGCCATCGACCCCGAGCAGATGCGACCGGGACGCGAAACGCCTTGCAACCCCCTGACGACGCGTGGTCCTCTCCCGGGAGCGGAAGGGACCCTGGCATGGGTGGCATTCGGCGAGGCGATGGCGGAGTTCTGCGGATCGCATGGAGATCACGCTCAGGCAGATGCGCTACTTCGTGGCGGCGGCGGAGGCGGGGCAGGTCTCGCGAGCGGCGCGCGACCTCAACGTCTCGCAGTCGGCCGTCACGGTGGCCATCCGCGCGGTCGAGGCGGCGGTGGGCTCGCGCCTCCTCGATCGGCACCCGACGGGGGTCACGCTGACCTATGAGGGCAGCCTCTTCGCCGAGAGCGCGCGGACCACGCTGCGCGCCTATCACGACGCGATGCGCCTGCCCCAGAAGCGGGGCGACGTGTCGGGCCCGATCCGGCTCGCCGCGACCTACACGGTGCTGGGCTACTTCCTGCCGCCGCTGCTGGCGCGCTTCTCCGCAGCCCATGCCGGGGTGCAGGTGGACCTCGTGGAGGCCGACCGGGCCGCCATCGAGGAGGGGCTGGCGGCCGGGCGCCTGGACGCGGCGGTGATGCTGACCTCCAACCTCGTCAACGCCGAGGAGGTGGCCTACCAGACCCTCATCCGCTCCCCGCGCCGGCTCTGGCTGCCCTCCCAGCACCCGCTCCTGGAGGCGGGGCGGGCGACCCTGCGCGACATCTCGCGGGAGCCCTACATCATGCTGACGGTCGACGAGGCGTCGGCCACGGCGCAGCGCTACTGGAGCCGGTCGAGCCACCGCCCGGCGACGATCCTGCGGACCTCCTCGGTGGAGGCGGTGCGCTCCATGGTGGCGGGCGGCATGGGCATCGCCATCCTGTCCGACATGGTCTACCGGCCCTGGTCCCTCGAGGGCCGCCGGATCGAGGCCGTCCCGGTCATCGAGCCGGTGCCCACGATGGATGTCGGCATCGCATGGGCCGCGGAGGCCGAGCTCTCCCCCCAGGTCGCCGCCCTGCGCGACTTCCTCCGGCTCTCGGCGAGCGGCTGACGGGTCCGGGGGGCGCCTCGATGCGGGCCGGAGCGCCCCCATGGGCCGCAGCGCGGGCTCCCGTCGGCGGATTCGGGCCGGCGGGCCGCCACGGCGCGGACGCGGGCCCTTCA
>CAZWWR010000290.1:0-3139 GCA_964637265.1 uncultured Jannaschia sp. | reverse complement strand
AGAACGCGGCCCGCGAGGGCGCCACGGCGACCGCCGGCATGACCCGCGCCCGGGCCGGGCGCGCGGCCTATGTCGGCGAGGACAAGCTCGCCGGACACGTGGACCCGGGCGCCGAGGCCGTCGCGCGCCTGTTCGAGGCCCTCGCCAGAGCCGACGCCTGAGGCTGCGGGGCCGCCCGTCCTTGGGGATCGCCCGGGGCTGGTGCGGCGTGATCAGGTGGCGGGCCGTCCACATCGTGCGGGCGGCGGGGAAGTGTCGACCGGCACCATCCGGCCGGTCCCCTCCATACGCCTCCGTCCGCCCCGGGACCGTGCAGCCCAACGCCACGCTACCCGGTGCACATTCGGGGTCGGCCGCCCCACGCCGTGCGGACCGCGAGGCTCCCCCGCGTCCGGCACGGAGCGGGCGTCAGTCCCGCGTCAGGACCCGGCCGACGGAGTCGCGCCAGCCGGCGTGACGCTTCTCGCGTTCCTCCTGGCCCATCGACGGCTCGAAGCGCCGCTCGGCCTCCCAGCGGGCCGCGAACTCCTCCATGCCGGGCCAGACGCCGGCCTTCATCCCCGCGAGCCACGCCGCGCCCAGCGCCGTCGTCTCGAGCATGGCGGGCCGGTCCACCGGGGCGCCGAGGATGTCGGCGAGGAACTGCATCGCCCAGTCCGACGCGCTCATGCCGCCATCGACGCGCAGCACCGTGTCCGAGAGGTCCGCGTCGGCCCCCATCGCGTCGAGCAGGTCGCGCGTCTGGTAGCCGACCGACTCGAGCGCCGACCGGGCAAGCTCGGCCGGTCCGGTGCCGCGGGTGAGGCCGAACAGGGCGCCCCGCGCGTCCGGATCCCACCAGGGCGCGCCGAGGCCGGTGAAGGCCGGCACGAGGTAGACGCTCTGGTTCGGGTCGGCCCGCTCGGCCAGGGCTGCGGTGTCGCCCGCGCTCTCGATCACCCCGAGCCCGTCGCGCAGCCACTGCACGACCGCGCCGGCCACGAAGATCGCCCCCTCGAGCGCATAGGTGCGCCGCCCGTCGATCTGGTAGGCGACCGTGGTGAGGAGGCGCTTCGTCGACGGCACGGGCGCGTCGCCGGTGTTCAGCAGCGCGAAGCAGCCCGTGCCGTAGGTGGACTTCATCATCCCCGGCCGGAAGCAGGCCTGCCCGATCGTCGCCGCCTGCTGATCGCCCGCGACGCCGAGGATCGGCGTCTCCCCCCCGAGGAGGTCGGTCGTCCCGAAGGAGCCGGCCGAGTCGCGGATCTCGGGCAGGAGCGCCGTCGGCACCCGCAGGAGGCGGCACACCTCCTCGTCCCACTCCCCGTCCCGCACGTTGTAGAGGAGCGTGCGGCACCCGTTCGTGGCGTCCGTGGCGTGGACCCGCCCGCCGGTCAGGTGCCAGATCAGGAAGCAGTCCACGGTCCCGAAGGCGAGGCGCCCCGCCTCCGCCGCCTCCCGGGCGCCGTCCACCCGGTCGAGGATCCAGGAGAGCTTGGTTCCCGAGAAGTAGGGGTCGAGCAGGAGGCCGGTGCGCTCCGTCACCATCGCCTCGTGGCCCTCGTCCCGCAGCTTCGCGCAGAGCTCGGCCGTCCGCCGGTCCTGCCAGACGATGGCGCGGTGGAGCGCGCGCCCCGTCTCGCGGTCCCACAGGACGGTCGTCTCGCGCTGGTTGGTGATGCCTATGGCGGCCACGTCGCCCGCCGACAGCCCGGCCCGCTCCACCGCCTCGCGCACCGTCCGCCGCGTGGTGTCGAGGAGGTCGTCGGCCTCGTGCTCGACCCAGCCGGACCGGGGGAAGTGCTGCTGGAACTCCTCCTGCGCGGAGGCCACGGGCGCCATGTCGGGACCGAACACGATCGCGCGGGACGAGGTCGTCCCCTGGTCGATGGCGAGGATGTGGGACATGCGCGGCCTCCCTTCCGGCGTGATGAGGCCCTAGATGCCCGCCGGGGGCGCCTGCGGCAAGCGAGGCGGCCGCCGGGGCGCGCCGTCCTCCCTGCGCCGCGCCCGATGCGCCCCGCGCGGGCTCAGCCCTCGCCCGGCGCGCGGCCCACGAGCTCGGCCACGCGCGGGCCGAAGGCGTCCACGATCACCTCCACGCCCTCGGCGTTGGGATGGATCCCGTCGGGCTGCATGAAGCGCCGCACGGCCTCCTCCAGCGGCGCGGCCTCCGTCAGCGGCCCGAGGAAGGACGGCTCGAGCAGCACCCCGTGCTCCGTGGCCAGCTCGGCATACATCCCGTCGAACGCGGCCTTGTAGTCCGCCCCGTAGTTGCCAGGCGCCTCGATGCCGATCAGGAGCGCCGGGATCCCGCGCTCGGACAGCCCGTCGAGGATGCCGTCGAGGTTGGCCCGGCTGACCTCCGGCGCCACCCCGCGGAGCATGTCGTTGCCGCCCAGCGCCACGATCGCGACGTCGGCCCCCTCCGACAGCGCCCAGTCGAGCCGCGCCAGCCCTCCGGCCGTCGTGTCGCCCGAGACGCCCGCGTTCACGACCTCCGCCTCCACCCCGTTCTCGTCGAGCCACGCCTGCAGCTCGGGCACGAAGCCCTCCCCCTGCGGCAGGCCGTAGCCCGCCGTCAGGCTGTCGCCCAGCGCGAGCACCCGGGCGGCCTCCTGTGCCTGCGCGGGGCCGCCGAGCCAGGCCGCGAGGTTGAGCGCGAGCGCCGCCGCCCCATATCCGAGGCTGTTCCCCGCAGCCCGGAGCCGCTCCATGGTCCTCTCCCTCCACGACGCCGCCCTCTCGCTCGACGGCAACGCGGGCCGCGTGGACATCCTGCACGGCATCTCTCTCGAGGTCGGCCGGGCGGAGACGGTGGGGCTGGTGGGGCCTTCGGGCAGCGGCAAGTCCTCTCTCCTCATGCTGATGGGCGGGCTGGAGCGCGCCACGGGCGGGACGGTGGAGGCGCTGGGCCAGGACCTCGGCGCCATGGACGAGGACGCGCTCGCACGCTTCCGCCGGGATCATATGGGCGTGGTGTTCCAGTCCTTCCACCTGATCCCGACGATGACCGCGCTGGAGAACGTCGCCACCCCGCTCGAGCTCGCCGGCCACGCGGACGCCTTCGAGCGCGCCGGCGCCGAGCTCGACGCCGTGGGGCTGGGCCACCGCACCGGCCACTACCCCGCGCAGATGTCGGGCGGCGAGCAGCAGCGCG
>CAZWWR010000289.1:0-3144 GCA_964637265.1 uncultured Jannaschia sp. | reverse complement strand
GACGCGCACCCCCACCCCGCCGGGGCGGCCCCACGTCGGGCCGTCCCGAACGACACACCGCAGGAGGGCGGTTAGCCCTCGACGGGCGCGCCGGTCCCCTCGCCGAGGATCCGCATGTAGGCGGCATAGGCGTAGACGCGGCCCCGCGCGCGGCCGGTGATCTCCTCCACGATCCCCAGGCGCTCCAGCTCCCGCAGCGCGGCGTTGACCGTGGGCGCGGTCAGGCCCGTCTCGGCCACCAGCCGCGGGGCGGCGGCGTATGGGTTGCGCTGCATCAGCTCGTGCACGCGCAGCGCCGAATGGGACGCCGCGCCCCCTTCCGCGATCCGCGCCCGGTCGGCCTCGAAGACAGCTGCGATCCGGCGCGCGGCGTCGAAGGCCCGGTTCGCCGTCTCGGTGACGCCGCGCAGGAAGAACTCCAGCCACGCCTCCCAGGCCCCGTGCTCGCGCACCTCCTGCAGGAGCCGGTAGTAGGTCGCGCGGTTCTCCTTGAGGTAGAGGCTGAGGTAGAGCAGCGGATGCTCCATCCCGTCGAAGACGCAGAGGTAGAGCGTCACCAGAAGCCGCCCGATCCGGCCGTTCCCGTCGAGGAAGGGGTGGATCGACTCGAACTGCACGTGGATCAGCCCCGCCTTGATCAGCGGCGGCAGGTCGGAGGCGTCCTCGTGGATGAACGCCTCCAGGTCGCGCAAGCAGTCCTCCACCCGGTCCGCCGGCGGCGGCACGTAGAGCGCGTTGCCCGGCCGCGTGCCGCCGATCCAGTTCTGCGAGCGCCGGAACGCGCCGGGGTCCTTGGTCGCCCCGCGGCCCGAGTCGAGCAGGCGTTCGTGCATCTCGCGGATCAGGCGCAGGGACAGGGGCAACTCCTTCAGCCGCGCGAGCCCGTGCATCATCGCGTCGACGTAGTTCGACACCTCGCGCACGTCGTCCACCGGCGCGCCGGCGCGGGCGTTCTCCTCGAAGAGCAGCAGGTCGGTCAGCGTCGACTGCGTGCCCTCGATCTGGCTGGACAGCACCGCCTCCTTGCGGACGTACATGTAGAGGAACAGCTCCTGGCTCGGCAGGAGCAGGGTCACCCCGTCGAGCCGGCCGAGAGCGCGCTGCGCGTCGTTCAGGAGCCGCAGGAGCGACGCGGCCTCGATCGGCGGCACGGGCGGCAGCGGCGCGGGCACGAAGGCGCGGACGGTCTCGCCGCCGGCGATCGTCTCGACGTGCTGTCCGGTTTTGCGGCGCATTCCCGGTCCTTGGTAAAGAAAGTGGCCGATCTCTTTATCAAGAGG
Organism: uncultured Jannaschia sp.; assembly: GCA_964637265.1. GTDB lineage: Bacteria > Pseudomonadota > Alphaproteobacteria > Rhodobacterales > Rhodobacteraceae > Jannaschia. Next base: position 1,864 of record CAZWWR010000289.1, on the reverse strand, counting down.
CGCGGGAAGTAAAGCGGGTTTTCCTTGCGGACGCCGATGGAACGGTGGTCGCCACAAGCTTGGCCCGACGGGTCGGTCCGGTTCCGGTCTCGTTGCGTGACCGGTCTTGAGGCTATGGTCGGAGTCACCGGTGAGACGGCGGACTGGAAGCGTGCGACCGGCGGATCGAAAGGCCGAACTGCCGGGATCGCAGGGTCATACGGCAAGCGGCATGGATTTGGCCGACCGTATCCGGGCTTCCTCGGTCGGGGCGATTTTGTTCGTCGGATCGTTCCCGATCCGCACATCCGTAGCCATTGTGATCCGGACCTTCGCGTCCTCGCAGGTCGCTCGGCCGCTCTCGCGCCCTGGTCGGGGCTGGCGCCCCTCCCCGAGCCCCGGCGCGCCCGGTCGAGAGGCCCGTGCCCCGGCCTCGGGGATTCGCCGCTCTCCGGGCGCTTGGGACGCCGCTGGGCCGGGGGACGCGCCGGGACATCCCCCTGCCTAGCCCGTCCGTCACCCGTCCGGATCGGTCGCGGCCCCCTGCCTGGCGGACCTGCGGGCGGCCGCAAGGGGCTTTCGCGGCATATCCTCGCCCCCCTCCTTCGTCGTGGGTCTGCGGTATCCAACGGACCCCCTGCCCCCACCCTCCGTCCGGTCCGCACTCGTGGGGCCGTGCGCAGGAGAAGGCCGACGCGCTGCGCCTCATGGCCGAGGCCGCCACTAACGGCTACGAGCGAGAGACCCGCGACGCCTACCGGCCCGTCACCGGCAGCCGCACCACCCGGCGGGCAACATAGACGGGAGCCGTGTTCGAGGCGAAGCGGCGGCGATGCGCTCGGCGCCCTTCGATCCCTTCTGGCACAGAACCATGTCGGGACAGCTGGCGCGAGCCGCGTGCAGCCGCGCGAAGACGCAGGCGTGGTCCGTCCAGCCGGAGGCCCCCGCCACGGCGATGAACGTGCCGGTGACGGTGTCGCGCTCCGCCTCAGGCCGACCGGCGGCCGCGAGCAGCGCCGCGACCTGGGCAGGCTCGTAGATGTACAGTGCCCCACGGCGTGGCCCAAGCGCGGGTATAGGCCCCCGGGGCGGGACCTCGGTGCTCGGATCGCGCGCCGAGAGCCGTTGCGCGAAGCCGCCCGCCATGCGCAGCCGCGTCGCCCAGGTGGCAAGGCTCGCCTACCCACAGGACATCTCCCACGCGAAGAAGACCTCCGAGGTGAGGTGGTCGTGCCCCGCATCGCCCACCAAGCGCGCGAACTTGCGCAGCACGTTCTCCGCGAAGGCCCGCCCTTGCCGCGAACCAGCAGCTTGCCCCACCCCGGTCGACGAGCGTGAGGTCGAGGTCGATGCAGTCGGCGACCTCGAAGGGCGGGGCGGAGACGCAGTCGGCGATCGCCAGAGGGCAGTCCGCCAGGCCGATCGCGGCCCGCAGCTCACGCGCGCCCACGGAGATCGTGACCTCGGAGGCCTCGTCGGTCAGGTCGATGGCCAGCGCGCCGTCGACGCTCTCGTGCTCGACGACGACGCGCCAGGGCCCCTCGGCGATATGGGCAAAGGGCGGGACGGCCCGCCCGGGTCACCGAACGCCGTAACGGTGACGACCTCGCGCTCGGGCGTGAAGGCGATGGTCTGTCGGATGTGGGCCGACGGCCCGCCCCCCGGGGCGGGCCGTGCGACCGGCGGGGTCTGCCAGCGGCCCTGCACGTCCGCGGCGGTGGTCTGCGCGGCGGCGGGGAGGGCGAGGGCGCTGAGCGGGGCGAAGGCGTCATGTCGGCTCTTCCACGGGTCGGGGGTCAGAGGGGGAGGAACGGCCGGCCCGCGAGGGCCTGCGCGAAGGTGGCGGCGATCAGCGCCGCGTAGGCGGCCGCCGCCCCCCAGGTCG
>CAZWWR010000288.1:0-3147 GCA_964637265.1 uncultured Jannaschia sp. | reverse complement strand
AGGACCTCGGCACCGCGCTCGGCGGCGTCGCGGGCGTTGAGGACGACGAGGCGCGAATCCTCGATCCAGCAATCGGAGTACTCGAAGGCGCGCTCGAAGAGGGGCTTGAGCGCCGCGCCCGCGGGGTCGGACCTCAGATCGACCGTGCGCGTGCCCGGCAGGACCTTGCGCCCCCCCATGCCGTCGTAGAGCGCGAGCCCGAGCCGGATCAGCCAGGCCGGTCGGCGCCCCTTCATCCAGGGCATGACGGTGCGCAGCAGCCTGGAGGTCGGCGTGTCCCCCTCGAAGCGCTGGTCGGGGTGGTAGGGCAGCACGAACCGCATCGGCCAGGCGATGTGCGGCATCGCCCGCAGCAGCACCTCGCGCTCGACGAGGGCCTTCCGGACGAGGTCGAACTCGAAATACTCAAGGTATCGCAACCCGCCATGGAAGAGCTTGGTCGAGGCCGACGAGGTCGCCGAGGCCAGGTCGTCCATCTCCGCCAGGACGACGGACAGGCCCCGGCCGGAGGCGTCGCGCGCGATGCCGGTGCCGTTGATGCCTCCCCCGACGACCAAGAGGTCCGCGCGGTCGGTCATGGTGAGCCTCCCTCGATCGCGCCCGTGGCTCCGCCGGCCCGGACCTTCGAGAGCATAGCGCCCCGCCCTCGCATCGGTAGGGCCCGCGCCCGGAGAGCGGGCACGCCTTCCCGGGGAGCGCGCATGGGCCGTCGGGCGATGCACACCGACCGGATGGGCGGGCGCGGCCCCCGGCTGCGGCTCGCCAGGGGCCTCTCGTCCGCCATGGGCGCCGTGCCGGTCCTGAAGGGGCTCCGACGGGCCCATGACCGGCGCATCCGGAGCCGGATGGACGCGACGAGCTCATCCGACGCCGCGCTCCCTGCGGCCGTGGATCGGATCGTCCACGCCGCCGCCGTCGGGGCCGCGGAGGACTGCATGGCGCCGCGGCGATCCGCGCCGCATCCGAGGCGGCGGCTGAGCGCATCCGCCGCGGGACGGCGGAGGGGACGGTGCCCGCGGCCGGGCTCGACCGCCTCACCGAGCCGCTCCTCGGCCCGCCGGCGTGGGTCGACGAGCTCGGCCTCGTCTCGCAGGTCCACCGCGAGCGGGCCCACCTCCGGCACGAGCCCGCCGAAGGTCCTGTAGAGATCGCCCGGGGCCTCACGACGCAGGTCGTCCCACCGATCGGCGCGAGAGGGCCGCGCGAGCGCGCCGCGGCGTGGCTCGACGTGCTCGTGCCATCGGCCGACGAGGCCCGGTCCTCGACGGCCGGCGCCTTTCCCCGAGGTCCCGATGCGATCGGCGCAGGCCATCGAGTCCACCCGGCACCCCGACGCCGTGGTGGAGCCGACGACGCTCCCACCGACCCCGCGGTCCGAACGCCCGCGGCCACGATGGACCGGCTCCGGGCGCCGCGCTCCCGCCTGCCCGCCGAGACGGCCCGCCCGGGATCTCCACCGGCTGCGCCCTGGCCCTTAAGCGCGGGAGTCGGTCGGTCCGCCGCCAGCCCGTGGTGAGCCCTTGCGCGCGGCGGCCCGCCGGGCGAGGCCGGCTCGACGGGCAAGGGGGTGAGCGGGGATGAGCGATCGGCGCCGGATCGGCGTGGTTCTCGGGGCGGGCAGCGCGCGGGGCTGGAGCCACATCGGCGCGCTCGAGGCGCTGCGCGAGATGGAGGTCCCGATCGACGTCGTCTGCGGCTGCTCGAGCGGGGCGCTCGTCGCCGCCTCCTATGCGACCGGCCGGCTGCCGGCCCTGAAGGAGCTCGCGGGCGGCATGACGCGGGCGGGGATGCTGCGCTTCCTCGACCTCAGCTTCGGCGGCGGGGGCCTGATCGAGGGGCGCGGCATCGTCGACTTCGTGCGCCGAAACATCGGCGACGTCGCCATCGAGGACGCCGTGCCGCGCTTCGGTGCCGTCGCCACGGAGTACGGCACCGGCCGCGAGGTCTGGTTCACCCACGGCTCGATGATCGACGCGGTGCGGGCCTCGATCGCCCTGCCGGGGCTCCTGACGCCGGTGATGCTCCGCGGGCGCTGGCACCTCGACGGGGCGCTCGTGAACCCGCTGCCGATCACCCTGGCGCGCTCGCTCGGAGCGGAGGTGATCCTGGCCGTCAACACGGCGGGCGAGCTGGTGCCGGGCCGTCCCTCCGTCATGAAGACCGGTGTCGAGCCCGACGCGCGCGCCGGCCCGCCGGAGGAGGCGCGGTCGAGCTGGCTCGGTCGGCTCGCCGGGGCGGGCCCGCCGGCGGGGCTCGACGGGGCGGACGGGCAGACGGCCCCGCCCGGCCTGCGCCGTCCGACCTACGCCGAGATCCTGGGCGACTCGCTCTTCACCATGCAGACCTTTGTGACCCGTATCCGGGTCGCGACCGACCCGCCCGACCTCGTCGTCACGCCCGACCTTGCGGACATCGGCGTGATGGATTTTCACAGGGGCACCGACGCGATGGCGCGCGGCGCCGAGGCGGTGCGCGAGGCGCGGGGCCCGATCCGCGCCCTGATGGGCTGAGCGGCCTCGGGATCAGGCCCCCGGGCCCGCCGCGGCCCTGCGGATGCGAGGGCAGCGAAGGCCGGCCGGATCGCCGCCATGGCCACCCTGTGGCTCTGTTGCACGGATCTCGTGAGGAATTCGTCTCATAGGGCCTTGTTTCATTGAGCTGCCGAGGGTTGCACGTCCCCTGTCCTGGGTAGGGCGCTGCTGCGCGGGCTGCGGGACTGGGATGCCGAGCGCGGTGAGGCGGTCGAGGATGGCGATGCGGACTTGGAGTTCGGCGGTCTGGCGGTCGAGGTCTCGGGCGATGAGCTTCCGGCCGGGCAGCTTGACGCAGTTCGTCGTGGTCTCGGCGCGGTTGCGGCGATGGTGGCCGGTCAGACGGCGCCGGAGCGCGCGGCCGAGATGCTTTGAGGCGCGCAGGGCCTCGTTGCGGGCCCGGGCGCCGGGTGTGTCGGGCTTCCAGGGCCTGGCGTTCTTGCGGGGCGGAACGACGGCATGGGCGCCGGGCGCGGCGATGGCGTCGTGGCAGCGTCGCGTGGCCGTCAGGCGCCGTCCGCGGTGACCGAGCCGATCTCCCCGCCTTCGGGAATCCGGTCGAGCAGACCCGGCAGGACGGGCGCGTCGCCCATGTGGCTCGCGGTGACCTCGACGG
>CAZWWR010000287.1:0-3155 GCA_964637265.1 uncultured Jannaschia sp. | reverse complement strand
GCCCGTCGTCTTGCCCAGCCGCTTGCCCAGCCGCTCGGGCTTGCGCTGCAGCATCGTCACCCGCCGCGCCGAGGGCTCGGGCCGCGGGCCCTCCGGGTCGAGGCCGCCGCGATGCGCCTCCGGGTCGGCCACGCCCCACTCGGCCAGCCACATCTCCGGGTGGACGGTGGGCGACGGCCCCTCGTGGGTCAGGAAGTCGGCCGTGTCGAAGCCGATCCCGCCCGCGCCCACGATCACGGCCCGCGGGCCCACCTCGGCCCCGTGGCGCAGCACGTCGACATAGGAGAGCACGTTCTCCGCCTCCTGCCCCGGGATGCCCGGATCGCGCGGCCGCACGCCGGTGGCGATCACCACCTCGTCGAACGCCTCGAGCGCGTCCGCCTCGGCCGCCTCCCCGAGCCGGAGCTCGATGCCGGGATGGTCGAGCATCGTCTCGATCCAGCCCACGAGCCCGTGGAACTCCTCCTTGCCCGGGATCGCGGCCGCCATCAGGAGCTGCCCGCCCACCCGGTCGTCCTTCTCCCAGAGCGTCACGGAATGGCCCCGCCGCGCCGCGATCATCGCCACGGTCGCGCCGGCCGCGCCCGCGCCCACGACGGCGACGCGCTTGGGCGCCTCCGCGGGCAGGTACTCGAGCTCCGTCTCGTGGCAGGCGCGCGGGTTCACGAGGCAGCTGCTGACCTTCCCCTCGAAGGTGTGGTCGAGGCAGGCCTGGTTGCAGGCGATGCAGGGCGCGATCGTCGCCGCCTCGCCGCGCATCGCCTTCGCCACGAAGTGCGAATCCGCCAGCAGGGGCCGCGCCATCGACACCATGTCGGCGCAGCCCTCGGCCAGCACCTCCTCGGCCACCTCGGGCGTGTTGATCCGGTTCGAGGTGATCAGCGGCACGCCGACCTCGCCCATCAGCTTCTTCGTCACCCAGGAGAAGGCGCGCCGCGGCACGCTCGTGGCGATGGTGGGCACCCGCGCCTCGTGCCACCCGATGCCGGTGTTGATGATCGAGGCGCCCGCCGCCTCCACCGCGCGGGCCAGCCGCACCACCTCCTCCCAGGTCGAGCCCTCGGGCACGAGGTCGATCATGGAGAGCCGGTAGATCACGATGAAGTCCGGGCCCACGGCCTCGCGCACGCGCGCCACCACCTCGACGGGCAGGCGCATCCGGTTCTCGTAGGGTCCGCCCCATTCGTCGGTGCGCCGGTTGGTGCGCGTGACGAGGAACTGGTTGAGGAAGTAGCCCTCCGAGCCCATCACCTCGACGCCGTCGTAGCCCGCCTCGCGGGCGCGCGCGGCGCAGGTGGCGATGTCCGCGATCTGCTTCTCGATGCCCTCGGCGTCGAGCTCCTTCGGACGGAACGGCGAGATCGGCGACTTGATCGCCGAGGGCGCCACGCAGTCCGGCCCGTAGGCGTAGCGCCCGGCGTGGAGGATCTGCATCGCGATCCGCCCGCCGGCGGCGTGCACGGCCTCCGTCACCCGCCGGTGGTTCGCCACGTCCCCCCCGGTGTGGAGCCCCGCCGCGCCGGGGAACACGCCGCCCTCCGGGTTCGGCGCCATCCCCCCCGTCACCATCAGCGCAACGCCCCCCTCGGCGCGCTCGGCGTAGAAGCGCGAGACGCGGGACCAGTCGCCACGCTCCTCGAGGTTGGTGTGCATCGAGCCCATGAGCACCCGGTTGGGCAGCGTCACGTGGCCGAGGTCGAGCGGGGCGAGCAGGTGCGGATACGGCGTGTCGTCGAACATGGCGGTCCTCCTCCGGAGGGCTGCTTGACGCATCGCCACCCCCGCGTCACCCCCGGACGCCGCGTCAGACTGCCCTCCCCGGGAGGCGCGCGGCGGGGGCGTGCGGCGGGGGCGGCAGGACCAGCTTGCCGGGTCGGGCAGGGTGGCGGCCCTTGCCGGGTGGGCCGGGCCGGGGCGCCACCCGCCCGGGGCGCGGGTCCGTCACACCGCGGCTTCGGGCAGGGCGAGGGGCGCATGACGGGACCCGGGCCCGTTCGTCCGGAGCGACCGGCCCTGCCGGCGCCGGACCGGGGGCGGATCCGGGACCATCGCCGGGAACCGGAATGTCGCCCGGACCTTGAGCGGCCCCCGGGTCCTCGACCGTACTCTGGCGAGCCAGTTCGCGCCCGGCGCGCTCGACGACGTCGCGTCCGAGGGCTTCGGGTTCACCCCCGAGGAGATCGCAGGCGCCGACACGTTGGACGCGCTCGCCTGCCCGGAGAGCGCGCAGGCCGACGACGGGATGCCGGTCGGGCGCGACGTCCTCCGGCACGCCGGTCCGGCGAACCGGGATCCTTCCCTCACCCCGAAGGAGACCCTGCCGGGCGAGCCCGTCCGGGACGCGGTCGCCTGCGACGATCTCTACGCGTGCCCGGCGGCGCCGTGGAGATCACCGCCTGCCGCACCGGCGTCGAGCCGGGGCGATCCATGTCGGGCGACGGCGTCGCCTTCGGCCCGGGCGGTAGCCGGCTCTAGGTCCCGTTCGGCCCGCGGCACCTCGGGGGCTCCGGCCCGACCGGCACGTTCGGCGCGGTGAACGCCACGGTCTGGGAGGCATAGGTCTTCGACATCGCACCCCTCCCGCTCCCGGCCGGGCTGCCGCATCCCGCGGGCGCGTCGGACGGGCCAGGGGTGCCGCGGCGGCGGCGGGGCCGATCGCGGTCGGGAGCGGGAAGGGCCGTCCCCGTTTCGTACATTCGGGGTTCCGGCCCTCCGGGACTTGCCCCGAAACGGGGCAGGTCAGAGATCCATGTAGACATGCGCCTCCTCGGCCGCGCCGGGATGCGTCGCCGCCCCCTTCGCCGCCGGTCCGACGAGGCGGGCGTACTTCCACAGCGCGCCCGAGGCGTAGATCGTGGGCTTCGGCCCCGTCCACGCCTCGCGCCGGGCGGCGAGATCCTCGTCCGACAGCGCGACCGAGAGCTCGCCCGCGACCGCGTCGATCGTGATCACGTCGCCGTCCCGGACGAGGGCGATCGGCCCGCCATGCGCGGCCTCGGGGCCGACATGGCCCACGCAGAAGCCCCGCGTCGCGCCCGAGAACCGCCCGTCGGTGATCAGCGCGACCTTCTTGCCCATCCCCTGGCCCGAGAGCGCGGCGGTGGTGGCCAGCATCTCGCGCATGCCGGGGCCGCCCGCGGGGCCCTCGTTGCGGA
>CAZWWR010000286.1:0-3172 GCA_964637265.1 uncultured Jannaschia sp. | reverse complement strand
CAGGGCGGCGGCGCGGAGCCGGAACAGGCGCGCGAAGGCGGCCTCCGGGCGGGACAGGGCGTCGGAGGCGGCGGCGAGGAAGGCGGGCTCGTCCCACCCCTCGCCTGCGAGCGCATCGCGAAGCGTGGAGCGCTCGGAGAGGAGCGCGAAGAGCTCGCCCGTGAGGAACGTCGTGAAGGACGTCACCTCCCCCGCGCTCACCTCCGCCCACTTGCAGTGCGTCCCGGGCAGGCAGAGCACGCCGTCCCACTCCCCCAGCAGGTCGAGGGCGCCGGCGATCTGGGTCTCCTCGCCGCGCATCACGTCCGGGTGCGGGCGGGCCTGCGACAGGCCGGGCAGGATGCGGACCGCGATCCGCGGATCGGTGCCGGGAAGCGGTTCGGGCGGGGGCCCGAGCGGGGTGCAGGGCACCGTGCGGTAGGCCGCCTCCCGCCAGCCGCGCCGCGCGCCGGCCATGCCGCAGACGAGGATTTCGGTCGTCTCCTCGCCCAGCCACGGGTCCACGAGGGCGAGCAGGGCGGGCTCGAACCCGTCCGGCTCGAGGCGCCCCATGCCGTCCTCCGAGCGGCCCTCGCCGAGAACCTGCCCGTCCTTCATCGCCCAGGCCCGCAGGGACGAAGTCCCCCAGTCGACGGCGATCCACTCCGCGATGGCGGAGGCGGGCCCCCTCACGCGGCCACCGTGACGACGCCGCCGTCGACGGCGATGCACTGCCCCGTGATCATGCGGCTGGCCTCGGAGGCGAGGAACAGCGTCGGCGCGACGATGTCCTCTGGCGCGAGGTGCTCCTTCAGGCACTGCCGGGCGAGATGGGCGGCCAGATCCTCGGGCGTGGCCCACTTGTCGAGCTGCTTCTGCGTGAGCACCCAGCCGGGGGCGAGCGCGTTGACCCGGATGCCCTCCGGCCCGTGGTCGCGGGCGAGGCTGCGGGTCATCGCGGTGATGGCCCCGTTCGCGGCGGTGTAGAGCGGGTAGCCGCCGTTCCCCATCATGTAGGAGATCGAGGAGGTGTTGACGATCGCGCCGCCCTGCCCCGCCGCCTGAAGGCCCCGGATCACGTGCTGGCAGGCGAAGAAGTAGCACTTGAGGTTGATGTCGAGCGACCAGCGGTAGAAGGCCTCGTCGACGTCGAGCGTCGCGTGGCGCTGATCGTTGGCGGCGTTGTTGATCAGGCGCGTGACGGGGCCGTGGGCCCGGGCGGCCTCGTCGATGGCGCCGCGAAGCGCCTCCGTGTCGGTGATGTCCGCCCGGAGCGCGAGCGGGCGGCGGCCCGTCGCCTCCTCCATCGCGTCCGCGAAGGCCGCGTAGTCCGAGCGCCCGACGAAGGCGACGCGGGCGCCCTGCCGGAGGAACCCTTCCGTGAGCGCCGCGCCGATGCCCGAGCCGCCGCCGGTGACGAAGACCGAGGCCTCCGCCAGGTCGGGGAAGGTCGGCGCGGTCATGCTGCCCTCGGCCTGCGGGCCCAGGCCGGCAGCCAGGCGTCGTGGGCGGCGAGCAGCTCGTCCACGAGGCCCCGGATCTCGCCCAGGGTGAGCGTCGCGGCGGTCCGCGGGTCGAGCATGGCGGCGTGGCGGACGTGCTCGAGATCCTCGGTCAGCAGGGCCTCCACGGTGAGGCGCTGCACGTTCACGTTGGTCTGCATGAGCGCGGTGAGCTGCGGCGGGATGTCCCTCACCGGGGTCGGCTGCACGCCGTTGGCGTCCACGAGGCACGGGACCTCGACCGCGCAGCCCTCCGGCAGGTCGGAAATCAGGCCGTGGTTGGGGACGTTCCCGTAGATCACCGCGGGGACGCCGGCGACCTCCGCCTCCATGATCGTGGCCGCGTATTCGTGGCTCGGCTCGGGCGGCGCCAGCGCGGTGAGGTCCTGCCCCTCCCACTCGGCGATCTGCTCCTCGCAGCGGCGGGGATACTCGTCGAGCGGGATGCGGAACCGATCGATCAGGTCAGGGCGGTGGGGCTTGATGAACCACGGCACGTACTCGGCGAAGTGCTCCGAGGATTCGGTCACGAAGTAGCCGAGATGCTCCATCACCTCGTAGCGGACGAGGTCGGGGCAGCGGGGGTTGTCGCGGGGGGCGTGGCCGAGCCGGCCGGCGCGGTAGCCCTCCCGGAGCCGGGGGTAGAGGTCTCCCCCGGGGCCCGAGAACTCTAGGAAGAACGCCATGTGGTTGATCCCGCCGACCCGGTAGCGGACCTCGCCGGGCGTCGCCCCGGCGTCGCGGGCGAGCGCGGCGGCGGTCCCCTGCACGGAGTGGCACAGCCCGACCTGGCGGAGCGCGGGCCAGCGCGCCGCGAGCGCCCAGGTGTTGATCGCCATCGGGTTGACGTATTGGAGCATCAGCGCGTCGGAGCACAGGCGCGCCATGTCCGACGCCACCTCCCAGAGGACGGGAACGGTGCGCAGGCCGCGCATGATGCCGCCCACGCCCAGCGTGTCGGCGATGGTCTGCTCCACGCCCGCGCGCCTTGGCAGCTCGAAGTCGGTGACGGTGCAGGGCCGGTAGCCGCCGATCTGGAAGCAGACCACCACGAAGTCGGCCCCGTCCAGCGCGGGCGCCCGCTCGGGATGCGCGGTCACGCGGGCGGGCGCGCCCATCGCGTCGATCAGGGCGCGGGCGACGGCCTCCGACTGGGCGAGGCGGCGGGGATCCACGTCCATCAGCGCGATATGCGCATCGCGCAGGCATTCGCGGTGCATCATGTCGCCCACGATGTGGCGCATGAAGATCGTGGAGCCCGCCCCGACGATGGCGACCTTGACGCTCATTTGACGGCTCCGAGGGTGAGGCCCGCGATGAAGTGCCTCTGCATGAGGAAGAAGATCGCGACCGGCGGGAGCGCGGCGACGATGCTGCCCGCGCTCATCAGGTGGTAGGCCGCGCGGTACTGCGCGTTGAAGCTGGTGATCCCGGCCGTCACCGGCTGCGCGTCCGGCCCCTGCGTGAGGACGACGGCCCAGAAGTAGTCGTTCCAGATGAAGGTGAAGATGAGCACGGCGAGCGCGGCCAGCGCGGGTTTCATCAGCGGCAGCACCACGAACCAGAAGATGCGCCACTCGGCCACGCCCTCGACGCGCGCCGCCTCGATCAGCTCGTATGGCAGGGCGCGGATGAAGTTGCGCATGAAGAGCGTGCAGAACCCGGTCTGGAAGGCGATGTGGAAGAGGACG
>CAZWWR010000285.1:0-3210 GCA_964637265.1 uncultured Jannaschia sp. | reverse complement strand
CCGCGGGGGAGCGGGAGGTGGTCTGCCTCGGCCCCGACGAGTGGCTCCTGTGCGGCCCCGACGGCACCGGCCCCGCGCTGGTGGCCGAGGCGGCCGGGGCGGGCGTGCCCCACTCGGCCGTCGACGTCTCGGACCGCGACCTCTCCTGGCGGATCGAGGGCGCGGGCGCGGCCGACCTGCTGGCCATCGGCGTGGCGCGCGACCTCGACGGCATCCGCACCGGCCGCGCGGTCCGCACGGCCTATGCCGACGTCTCGGTGATCCTGTGGCGCGACGGGGAGGAGGCCTGGCGCATCGACGTCTGGCGCTCCTTCGCGCCGCACCTCCTCGCGCTGCTGGAGGCGGGGCGGTCCGAGTTGGCGGCGGGGCTGTGACCGTGCCATAGCTCGCCCGCCCCGGCCCCGGGCCGGGGCCGCCCCCCGACCCCGACCGAGCCCGCCGATGTTCATCTCCGTCCTCGACCTCTTCAAGCCCGGCCTCGGCCCCTCCTCCTCGCACACGACGGGCCCGATGGTGGCCGCCGGGCGCTTCCTCGGCGCGCTTCACGGCCACGCCCCCGCCCGCATCCGGGTCACGCTGCACGGTTCGCTCTCGCTGACGGGCCGCGGCCACCACACCGATCGGGCCGTCTGCCTCGGCCTTCTGGGCGCCGAGCCCGCGACCCTCGACCCCGACGAGGCCGAGATCCTGCTGGCGCGGCTTCGCAAGACCGGCCGGCTCGACCCGCCGGGCCTCGGGCGGATCGCCTTCGACCCGGAGGCGGACCTCGTGTTCGATCCCGGCGCGCCGCTTCCGGGCCACCCGAACGCGCTGACCTTCGAGGCGCTCGGCGAGGACGGGGAGGCCGTTCTGCGCGAGGTGTACTTCTCCGTGGGCGGGGGATTCGTGCTGTCGGAGGCGGAGCTGGCCGACGCGAGCGAGCCGCCGTCCGATTTCGAGCCGCGCCCCGTGCCCCACCCGTTCCGCAGCGCGCGCGAGATGCTCGCCATGGCGCGCGAGACCGGGCTCACCGTGGCCCGGATGAAGCGCGCCAACGAGCTGGCCCGCGGGATCAACGACCTCGACGACCGGCTGGACGCCATCGCCACCGCCATGAACGCCTGCATCGACCGGGGGCTCGAGACCGAGGGCACGCTGCCCGGCGGGCTGAAGGTGCGGCGCCGGGCGAGCCGGATCGCGGCCAAGCTCGCGGCCACGGCGCCCACGCCGCACGCGGCCAACGAGTGGCTCTCAGTCTGGGCCATGGCGGTCAACGAGGAGAACGCCGCCGGCGGACGCGTGGTGACGGCGCCGACGAACGGGGCGGCGGGCACGCTCCCCGCGGTGCTGCGCTACTGGCGGGAGATGTGCGGCGGCGGCGGCCGCGAGGCGACGCGGGACTTCCTGCTCACGGCGGCGGCGGTGGGCGGGCTGATCAAGGCGAACGCCTCGATCTCGGGCGCCGAGGTCGGCTGCCAGGGCGAGGTCGGCTCGGCCTCGGCGATGGCGGCCGCGGGGCTCGCCGCTGTGCTGGGCGGCACGCCCGAGCAGGTGGAGAACGCCGCGGAGATCGCGCTCGAGCACCATCTGGGCCTGACCTGCGACCCGGCCGGCGGGCTCGTGCAGGTGCCCTGCATCGAGCGCAACGCGCTGGGCGCGATCAAGGCGGTCTCGGCGGCGGCGCTGGCGCTGAGGGAGGAGGGCGAGCACTTCATGCCGCTCGACAACTGCATCCAGGCGATGCTCGAGACGGGGCGCGACATGTCGGACCGCTACAAGGAGACGTCGCGCGGCGGCATCGCGGTGAACCTGCCGGAGTGCTGACGCACGGGGCCCAGGCGTGCGGCCGCCCTTCCCGCGCGGCGACAGGTGCCGCCGACGCTCTCTTGTACGGCATACGGGCGTGTCCGTCCCGGCCGTCCGGCCCGCGCCGTCGGCGCCGCTTCCACGGGACATCCGGGCCGGATCGTCCGGATGCGGGGAGCCCGCCCGGCATCGCCGCTTGACGCCCCCGCCCGCGGTGCCACGCTCCGCCGCGGGGAGGACCAACCATGCAGTATCGCCATCTCGGCCGCTCGGGCCTGCGCGTATCGGCGCTCTCGATGGGCACCTTCACCTTCGGCGGGCGGGGCCCGTTCGGCGCGGTGGGGGCGGCCGGCGCGGCCGAGGCGGGGCGCCTCGTCGATGCCTGCCTCGACCGCGGCGTGAACCTGCTCGACACCGCCAACATGTATTCCGGCGGGCTCTCCGAGGAGATCGTCGGCGAGGTCATGGCCACGCGGGACCCGGACGTCCTCGTGCTCTCCAAGATGCGGATGCGCATCGGGGAGGGCCCGAACGACGAGGGAGCGAGCCGCTGGCACATCCTGAGGGAATGCGAGCGTTCCCTGAAGCGCCTCCGCCGCGACCGCATCGACGTCTACCTGATCCACGAATGGGACGGACGGACGCCGATGGAGGAGATGATGTCCGCGATGGACACGCTCGTCCGGCAAGGCAAGGTCCGGTACTTCGGCATCTCCAACTGGTCGGCATGGCAGGCGATGAAGGGGCTCTCCGCGTCGCGCGAGGCCGGGCTCGACCGCATCGCCTGCCAGCAGATCCACTACACGCTCGAGGCCCGCGAGGCGGAGTACGAACTGCTGCCGCTCTCGGTCGACCAGGGGCTCGGGGTGATGGTCTGGTCCCCGCTCGCGGCCGGGCTGCTGACGGGGAAGCACTCGGCCGAGGGCTTCGCGGACGGGTCGCGCCAGCGGCAGGGCTGGACCGAGCCGCCGATCCGGGACTGGGATCGGCTCTGGCGGATCGTGGACGTCCTGCGGGAGGTGGCGGGCGAGCTCGGGGCGCCCCCCGCGCAGGTGGCGCTCGCGTGGCTGCTCGGCCGCCCTGCGGTCTGCTCGCTCGTCGTGGGAGGCCGGAGCGAGGACCAGTTCGCCGAGACGCTCGGCGCCTGCGACCTCGCCCTGCCGGAGGAGGCCCGGGCCCGGCTCGACGCGGTCTCGAGGCCCCCCCTCCTCTACCCGTACTGGCATCAGCACCAGTTCGCGTCCCCCCGCTTCTCTCCCGCGGACCACGCGCTGCACGACGGTCAGGAAGTGGACGGGCTGGACGGATACGCGGCCGGATAGGGCGGGGGCCGCGGGCTCCGGCCCGGCCCGGACCCGTCGGCCCGGCGTGGCCGGGGCCCGCGTGACCGGCACCCGGGGTGGGGGCCGTCGCGGCGCGGGGGGT
>CAZWWR010000284.1:0-3214 GCA_964637265.1 uncultured Jannaschia sp. | reverse complement strand
CACCCAAGCGCCGCCGCCCCGCAGCCCGCGAAGGTCGCCGCGGCGCCCACCAGCGGCAGCGTCACGAACCCCGCGAGCACCGCCCCCGCGATGGCCCCCAGCGAGCCCGCCGCCAGCACCAGCCCGAGCGAGGATCCCTCCCGGCCGGGCCGCGCCTCCACGGCGAGGCGGGCGAGGAGCGGCGAGGGCAGGCTGACGAGCACGGAGGCCGGGAAGAAGGCCACCACCACGGCCAGCGCCATGCCCGCCGTGCCCCGCGCCCCGGCCGCGTGGACGAGGCCGAGGACGAGCGGCGACAGCGCCATGAGGATCGCCGCCGCCACGAGCGACAGCCGGACCGCGTGCAGCGCCGCCGCGCGGGGCCGCTCGGCCACGAGGCCGCCCAACGCGCTGCCGAGCGCGAAGCCCGCCAGCACGACCGCGATCACGGTGGTCCAGGTCAGCAGCGAGGCCCCGAAGAACGGCGCGAGCACCCGCCCGGCCGCGATCTCGTAGGTGAGCCCCACCGCGGACAGCAGGGTGATCAGCCCGATCAGCGTCCAGAACCGCATGCACCCCCTCCCCCGCGCCGTCCCGCCCCGAGCCCCCGGCTTCGGCCGCAACCTGATCGCCCCGGCGGGTTCGTCCAGCCTCGCCCCCACGGCAAGCCCCGCCCGGGACGGCCGCCCCCGCCCCGTCGGGGCCTTCGCGCACGCCGCACGAGCGGCGGCCCGCTCATCGCCATGCCTCCCGCCACCGAGCGACGGTCGCGCATGGCGGCGCAGACGCCGGCGCGCCGACCCGCGAGCCCCCCCGAACGAGTGCCGAGCCCGCGTGACGGCGAGGCCGGCGGGAGCGCCATCGCCGCATAGCCGCGTCCGTCGGCGGACCCCGCGCGCGGGGCGCCGGAACCGGCTAGGATGGGCCCGGCGCCGCGGCGGGCGGCGTCCTGCGGAAGGTGTCCGGCATGCGGTCTCTCCTCCTCTCGGCTCTCGCCCTCCTCGCCGCGGGCCTCGCGTCGATGCTCGGCTGGCGGTTGCTCGATCACCGCGCGGACCGGGCCGAGATGGACCGGCTCGTCGCCCTGCAGCCGGAGGCGCCCGCGCGCTTCGCCCCCGCGATGATCGCGGACCTGCCCGAGCCCGCCCGGCGCTACCTCGGCTACGCGATCGCCGAGGGCACGCCCCTGCGCACCGTCGCGGTGATCGAGATGGAGGGCCGCTTCTCGCTCGGCACGAAGGAGGAGCCCGGCTATCTCGACATGGAGGCGCGCCAAGTGCTGGCCGCACCCGAGGGCTTCGTCTGGAAGATGGCGGCCGGATCCTGGCCCATGCGGGTCTCGGGGTCGGACTCCGCCGGCTGGACGCGCTTCTGGCTGGGCGGGCTCGTGCCCGTCGCCCGGCTCGGCGGCACGCGCGATCACCGCCGCGCCGCCTTCGGGCGCTACGTCGCGGAGGCCGTGTTCTGGACGCCGGCCGCGCTGCTGCCGGGGCCCGGGATCCGCTGGGAACCCCTCTCGCGGGACGCCGCGCGGGTCGTGGTCCGCCACGGGGACCTGGAACAGGCGGTGACCGTCGAGGTCGATGCGGAGGGGCGGCCCGTGCGGGTCTCCTTCGACCGGTGGAGCGACGCGAACCCCGAGAAGGTCTACCGGCTCCAGCCCTTCGGCGGGCACCTCTCGGAGTTCCGCGAATTCGGCGGCTTCCGCCTGCCGACCCGGGTCGAGGCCGGCAACCAGTTCGGCACCGACGCCTACTTCCCCTTCTTCGTCGCCCGGGTGACCGACGTCCGCTTCCCGCCGCCCGGCGGCTGACCGCCCCGCCTCACCGCCCGGCGCGCAGCAGCCCGGCCTCCAGCGCGTCGAGCGCCGCGCGGTCGAGCACCCGTCCGCCCGCGATCACCGCCCGCGGACGGCGCAGCGTGGCGAGATCCTCCAGCGGGTCGGCGTAGAGGAGCACGAGATCGGCGCGCGCGCCCGGCGCGATGGCCGCCGCCTCGCCCGCGAGGAAGCGCGCGGGCGCGACCGTGGCCGTGAGGAGCGCCTCCCGCGGGGAGAGGCCGGCCGCCACGTAGAGGTCGAGCTCGTCGAGCAGCGACGCGCCGTGGAACAAGTAGGGGTTGGCGAAGGAGGCGTCCGTGGAGGCCAGGATCGGCACGCCCGCCTCGTGGGCCATCACGAAGGTGCGGCGGTCGAGCGCGATCGAGGCGTCGGCCAGCGCGCGCAACTCCTCGGTCATCGCCTCGAGGCGGAAGTCCGGACGGTCCCACCCGGCGCGGACCTCCGCGGGCAGCATCCGCATCCGCGGCGCGTCCGGGTCCGGCCAATTCCCGGTGTAGAAGTCGGCGACGACGAGCGTCGGGCTGATGTGCAGCCCCGCCTCGGCCATCCGGGCCAGCACCTCCTCGCACAGCGCGGCGTCCCAGCTGTCGAGGACGATCCGGTTGTGCCCGGCCATGCGCGCCATCACCGCCCCGAGATCCGCGCCGTGCAGGAGGGCCTCGCGGATCTCGCCCACCATCTCGGCCTCGCGCGTGGCGCAGGCCTTCGTCACACGCCCGAAATGCTCCATCCCGTCCTGGCCCGCGTCGATCGCGGTCCCGAGGGCGACCGGTTCGGGGATGTGGCCGACGAGCGGCAGGCCGTGCGCCTCCGCCGCCCGGGCGAGCGCGAGGTAGGTCGCCTCGTCGAGCATCGAGTAGGACTTCACCGCCGCCCAGCCCTCGTCCGCGATCCGCTCCACCACCGCGCCGGCCTCCTCCGGCGTGTCGGCCAGGAACATCCCGGGCCAGGATCCCGGGCTCGCGTCGACCCAGGCGCCCGACAGCACGAGCCGCGGCCCGAACGTCTCGCCCGCCTCGATGCGCCGCTGCAGGGCCCGCTGCTCCCCGATCGGCCAGAGCGCGCCCATGTCGCGGATGCCTGTGACGCCGTGGAGCAGGTAGAGCGGCAGCGCCCAGTCCGGCTCGTCGGGGGCCGAGAAGACGTGCACGTGGGCGTCCCACAACCCCGGGATCAGGTAGCCGCCGGCCCCGTCGATCACCGTCCCGACGCCTGCCGCCGCTCCGTCCTGCGGCCCGCCGATCGCGGCGATCCGGCCGTCCCGGATCAGCACGGGGCCGGGCGGGCCGACGTGGCCGGCCTCCACGTCCACGATCCGGACGTCGCGCAGAAGCGCGTCCTGCGCCAGGCCCGCACCGGGCGACGCGGCCGCGCCGGCCAGCATCGCCGCCCCGA
>CAZWWR010000283.1:0-3219 GCA_964637265.1 uncultured Jannaschia sp. | reverse complement strand
GGCCCAGCGGCGCGCGTCCGGGAGGGTGACGGGCAGGGCGCCGGGCGGTGTCCTGTCGCCCCCGTCTCCCTTCGGGGGCTGCTCAGCCGCGTCTGCCTCCGCCCCCGCGAGGCGCGGGGCCAGCGCCGCCACGGTCTGCGTGACGTCGGGCGGGCGCACGGCCCGTCCGGCGAGGAAGTCCACCCGGGCGAACACCTCGCCCGGCGGGCCGTCGGCCACCACGCGGCCCTCGGAGAGCATCACCACGCGGGTGGCGAAGGCGGCCAGCTCCTCGGCCGCGTGCGAGGCCACGACGACCGTCATCCCGTGCTCGCGGTTGATGCGGCGCAGGATGGCGAACACGTCGGTCGCCGCCTGGGGGTCGAGCTGCGAGGTGGGCTCGTCGAGCACCACGATCCGCGGCCGGAGCGCCAGCGCCGCCGCGATGGCGAGGCGCTGCTTCTGGCCGCCCGAGAGGTGGGCGGGGTGCTTCTTCTCGAGCCCGGATAGGCCCACGAGGTCGAGCGCCTCTCCCACGCGGGCCCAGATCTCGGGCGTCGGCATGGCCTGGTTCTCGAGCGCGAAGGCGACCTCGGCCTCCACCGTCACGGCGGTGAGCTGCGTCTCCGGGTCCTCGAGCACCATGCCGACCGAGCGGGCGATCACGGCCGTGGGGACGTCCACCGTGTCGTGCCCCGCGACCGTGCCGCGCCCCCGGTAGGCGCCGCCGTGGAACTGCGGCACGATCCCGTTGAGCATCTGGCAGAGCGTCGACTTGCCCGCCCCGGTGGGCCCGATCAGGCCCACGAACTCGCCCTCGCGCACCTCGAGGGTGACGCCGTCGAGGGCCTGGATCTCGGACGTGCCGTACCGGAAGCCCACGCCCTCGAAGCGGAGAACGGGGGCGCCGCCGCCCCCGTCGAGGGCCATCAGTAGCCCGCCATCTCGGACCGCGCGATGGCCGAACGGCGCAACGCGCGCACGACGCCCACGGCGATCATCGCACCCACCGCCGCGAAGGCCGTGCGCTCCACGAAGATGATGAGGATCAGCACGTTCCAGACCTCGGCAGGCCAGGGGTTGGTGGCGAAGCCGATCACCCAGAGCATCTGCGCGCCGGCGGTCGAGCCGAAGAAGCATACGAGCAGGAAGGCGAGGTAGGTCTTGATCGAGATGCCGCCGGTGCGGATGCGCTCGATCGCCCAGTTGCGCAGCTGCGGGATGGCGATGAGAACCAGCGCCACCTGCACCGTGAACACGTTCGAGAACCACAGCCCGACCGGGATGCCGTAGGCGGTGCACTGGAAGAAGTAGATCACGTTGAGCGCCAGCACGATGCCGAATGGCACGTACCAGCGGGAGCGCCCGGGCATCAGCGTCATCGCCACCGCGAAGGCGTTGCCCGCGCCCAGCAGGAAGCCCCATGGCCCGAGGCTCGTGTGCGGCGCGATCACGCCCCCGAGCAGCGTGCCGACGCCCGAGGCGATGGGCCCGGCCACGGGGCCGAGCAGCATCCCCACCGTGGAGTGGATCACGTCGTGGAGCGGCCAGGCGCCGCCCATGCCGCCGACCACGACGGAGGCCGGGATCAGGGCCATCACGGCGACCAGCGCGGCGAGGATGGCCGTGTAGGCCACCGACGCGCCGCCGATCTTCACGCCGCCCTTCGCGGCGATTCGGCGCTCTTTGTGCTCCGTCGTCTCCGTGGTCGCTGCGTGTTCGGTCGCCATGGGAACGGTCCCTCCATGCTGGGCGCGTGTCCGGCCTGCCGCGCCGTCACCCAGATGATTACCGGGCGTTAACCATGCTGGAAGCATCGAAAAGAGGTCGATCCGTTGCCTTGCGCGCAACGCTCGCTATCAGAGGGCGGCGATCACGTTGCGCAGGCGCTCGGCCACGAGCGCGGCGAAGGGCGAGGGCGGGCGCCTGTCGCCATGCACCACCGCCAGCTTCTGCGTGTATCCGCTCAGTTCCGCGACCGGCAGGAACACGAGATCGCCCGCCGCCACGCCCACCCGCACGTCGACGCGGTTCAGGATGCCGATGCCTTCGGCCGACCGCACGAAGCGCGCCAGCAGGTCGAAGCTGTCCGACTCGATCACCGGGTCGAGCCAAAGTCCGAGGCGTCCTGCCAAACTTTCGAGCGTTTCGCGAACCGAGACGCCGGCCCTCGGCAGGAAGAGGGGGTAGGCCAGCAGCTCCTGGAGCTGCACGCGGCGGCGGCGGGCGAGCGGGTGGTCGGGGCGCACCACCGCGCCGCAGGGGCTCGCACGCTCGTAGACGGTGACGAGCCGGGGCGCCGGCGGAAGGTCGAAGGCCACGCCGAGGTCGACCTCCTCCTCGGCCACGGCCTGCGCCACCCGCTCGGCGTTCGTCACCGTCAGGTCGAAGCGGCTTCCCGGACGCTCCGCCCGGAAGTCGCCGATCGCCTGCAGCAGGAGATCCCGGGTCAGGCCGCCCACGGTGGCGATGGAGCAGCGCGCGGTGTGCATGCCCTTCAGCGCGTCGATGTGGTCGAGCAGCCGGCGCTGCGCGGCCATCGATTCACGGGCGTGCCCGATGAGGGCCTCGCCGGCCGCGGTGGGGCGCATCCGCCGGGGGGTGCGTTCGAAGAGGGGCGTTCCGAGCGACTCCTCGAGCGCGATGATCTGCCGGTTGATCGAGGAGGCGGCGACGTTGAGCTTGGCGGAGGCCTTCCGGATCGTGCCGCAGCGCGCGACCTCGTCGACGTAGATCAGGAGGCGGGGAGTGATCATGCCCGCGAGGCTAGGAGGTTTCGCGCGGGCGGGAAACCGCGGGCCGCCCCTGCCGCGCTGCGGGCCGGCCTGCCGTGCGCGATTTCGCTACAGGCTGGGGGGCGGTTCGCTCGAGTGTGTTCCGCGGGCGGCGTCCCCCACCGGCCGGGTGCGTATCCGCGGGGCATGCGTGCCGAGGGGTGGAACGCTTCCGGAAGACGCCGGATGTGCCTTCCCGACACAGGATCGAGCGGCGTCGGGCCCGGCGTGCCGGCGCCACGATCCGCAAGACGGGGCGGGTTTCGGGTGCCCCGTACGTTGATGAAAGTTCCCCCGGATCGGCACGGGTGCGGGGGGACCGACGACCGCTCAGCCGTCTCGCGCCTCGGCGCGGGCGCGGCGGAGGAGCTCGGCGGCGACGGCCTCGCGTCCGAGGTCCCGGGCGCCGGCGCGGCGGGCCTCGGCGAGCTCGGCCTCGGCCAGCGCGAGGGACTGCAGGAGCTCG
>CAZWWR010000282.1:0-3224 GCA_964637265.1 uncultured Jannaschia sp. | reverse complement strand
CCCGCGCCTCCGCCGCCGCCTCGGCGATGGCGGCGAGCTCGGGCGCCGCCTCCGGGGCGGCAGGTGCGCCGGGGCCGGCAGGCGCCGGGGTGGCGGGAGCGACGGGCGTCACGGCCTCAGGCCCCCCGGGAAGGGTTCCGAGGCCCACCGCGCTCTCTCCCTGGGCGGGGCGCGGGACGGGGCGCCCCGACCCGCCCTCGACCGTCGCAGCGCCGCCCGGGCCGGCGCCGTCCGTGCCTTCCGCCGCCTCCCCGAGGGGCGCGGGCGCGGGCAGCGTCGCGATGTCGCAGTCGGGGGTGAGCTCGCAGAGCTGGAACCGCAGGTCCTCCATCCGGTTGCCGCCGTCGCGTGCGATCCGCTCGATGCGGAACTGGGCCGCCTCGGTGGCCGCCGTGAGGCGACGGAGCTCGGCCTCGATGGCGTCCACCCGCTCCAGAACCCCGGCGGAGGCGCCGGGCAGGTTCACACCCGGCGCGCCGGTGGTCGAGAGCTCGCGGGTCATCGCGCTCAGCTCCACCTGGAGGACGGCGAGCTGCTGGCGGATGTCGGCCAGCGTGTCGCCGTCCGCGCCCTGCGCGGCCGCCGGCGCCCCGGGCAGGGTCAGCGCGCAGCCCAGAAGCAGGGCGGCGGCGCGCATCAGACGCCCGCGCCCGCGGCCAGCACCGTGACGACCCGCCGGTTCTGCCGGTAGCAGCTCTCCTCCGAGCACACCTCGAGCGGGCGCTCCTTTCCGTAGGAGATCGTGCGCAGGCGTCCGTCCGGGATGCCCTGGCTCACGAGGTAGTCGCGGGCGGAGGCCGCGCGCCGCGCGCCCAGCGCGAGGTTGTATTGCCGCGTGCCCTGCTCGTCCGCATGGCCCTCGAGCACGGCGGAGTAGGCCGGGTTCGCGCGCAGCCACGCGGCCTGCGCGGCCAGCGTGGCGCGGGCCTGGTCGTCGAGCGTCGCCTGGTCGACCGAGAAGAGCACCCTGTCGCCGACCCGCTCGCGGAAATGGGCCACGGAGGTGGGGTCGTCGGCGCTGCCGGGGATGGCGGCACCGGCCGTGTCCACGGCGCCCGCGCCCAGGCCCGGGACGTCGCCCGCGCCGGAGCCCAGACGATCGCCGCAGGCGGAGACGGCGAGGGCCGCGCACAGGAGGAGGGGAAGCGTTCGCATCGTCTGCCTCGTCAGTTCAGGAGGGGGCCCCAGGCCGGATCCGAGGCCGCCGCCGGCGTGGCCGCGCGCTGGAGGTTCCGCCCGGTCACGTCGACGCTGTAGAGCGCCGGCGCTCCCGCCGCGCCCGGCGTCTCGCGGGTGAACATCACCACCCGCCCGTTGGGTGCCCAGGTCGGCCCCTCGTCGAGGAAGGCGCCGGTGAGCAGCCGTTCCTCGGAGCCGTCGGGCCGCATGACGCCGATGTGGAACCGGCCGGCGTTCTGCTTGGTGAAGGCGATCAGGTCGCCGCGCGGCGACCAGACCGGCGTGCCGTAGCGCCCCTCCCCGAAGGAGATGCGCTGCGGCTCGCCGCCTGCGGCCGGCATGACGTAGAGCTGCTGCGTGCCCGACCGGTCGGATTCGAACACGATCCGGTCGCCCTCGGGCGAGAAGGAGGGCGCCGTCTCGATCGAGGGCGCGGTCGTCAGCCGCGTGGTGGCCGACGTCCCGATGTCTAGGAGGTAGAGGTCGGTGTTGCCCGCCACCTCGGCCGAGTAGATCACCCGGCCGCCATCGGGCGAGAAGCGGGGGGCGAAGGACATGTTGGCGTCCGGCGCCCCCACCACGTTCCGCGACAGGGTGGCGAGGTCGAGAACGGTGATGCGGGGATAGCCCGTCTCGTAGGACGTGTAGATCAGGCGCTGCCCGTCCGGCGAGAAGCGCGGCGCCAGCACGATGGACTCCGCGCCCGTGAGGTAGGCCACGTTGGCGCCGTCGTAGTCCATCACCGCGAGGCGCTTCTCCCGGGCGTTCTTCGGCCCGCGCTCGTCCACGAAGGCCACGCGGCTGTCGAAGTAGGCGCCCTCGCCGGTGATCCGCGAATAGACCGCGTCGGCGACCTTGTGCGCCATCCGCCGCCATCCGTCGCGCGTCCCCTGGAACTGGAGCCCGTCGCCCAGCGGCGCCTCGGAGAAGACGTCGTGCAGCCGGAACTGCACGGTGATCCGGTCGCCGTCGGTGGAGACGGAGCCCGTCACCAGGGCCTGCGCGTTGATCGCCTTCCAGTCCTGCCACTGCACCGGGCTCTCGAAGGAGGAGACGCGCGCGATGTGCGCGTCGGAGGGGATCTCGCGGAACAGGCCGGTGCCGGTGAGGTCGGCCGCGACCACGCGCGCGATGTCTCCGGCCAGATCCTCGGCGCCCGCGTCGCGCGCGACGAAGGACGGGATGGCGACGGGGATCGGCTCGATCACCCCGTCCGTGATGGTGATGCGCAAGGGGCCCGGCGCGTCCTGCGACCGCACGGGCAGGGCCGAGGCCGCGGCCAGCCCGAGAGCCGCCAGGAGGACCAGCGCGAGGGCCCGCGGCGGGATCGGCGGAAGGAGGGTGCGGGGACGGTGCATCGGGTCTGGCCTCATCGCGCGCGCCACCGGAGGAGGGGGCGGACCGGGCGGCAGGTAAGGGGCAAGACGCCGCGGATGTCCACCATGCGCCCCTTCCACGCCCCAGCATTCCCGCATGGCGTGGCACCGGCAAGCCACGGCTTCGTGAGGGCGCCGGACCGGCGCCTCATCTCAGCCGCATGGTCGTGGGGTCGAAGGTGATCTCCACCTCGCGCCAGTGCTCGTACTTATCGGACGGCAGCGGATAGCCGCCGCGCGCGCAGCGGATCACCGCGCGGCGGGCGGCCTCGAAGGCACGCTGCGCGTCGCCCTCGCCCTCCGACCCGAGCAGGCGGATCGTGTCGGTGCGGGGCAGGCCCTCGCGGGTCATCGAGAAGCCCAGCGTCACGATGCTGCGCGCGGCCGGCGCGCCGGGATCGACGACCCAGCAGCCCTGGACCGCGAGGCGGAAGCCCTCGCGCTCGCCCCCCGTGAGGGGCGGACCGGACGGCGCGGTGCCCTCCGGGCTGCCCGGGGGCGGATCGTCCGCCTCGCCTCCTAGCGCCTCGGCCAGCGCGCCCGCCACCGCGGAGCTCAGGGGATCCTCGGGTGCCGTCTCCGCCGTCTCCGCCGCCTCAGCCGCGGGAGGGTCGACCTCGTCCGTCGCCGGCTCGGGGGGCGCGGCCCGTGCCGTGGCCCGGTCCGGAC
>CAZWWR010000281.1:0-3267 GCA_964637265.1 uncultured Jannaschia sp. | reverse complement strand
GCCGAGATCGAGCAGTCCCTCGCGGCGGGGCGCGACGTGCTCGTCCGCCGCGTGGTGCTGGCGCCCTCGGCCGGGGTCGTCGCGAACCTGCGCTTCCCCGACGCGGGCGGGGTCGTCGGTCCGGGCGAGCCCATCCTCGACATCGTGCCCACGGGCGACCTGCTCCTGGTGGACGCGCGCGTCTCGCCGCTCGACGTGGACGTGGTGCGCGAGGGGCTCGAGGCCCAGGTCCGCCTGCCCGCCTTTCCGGGACGTCAGGCGCCGCGGATCGTCGGGCGCGTGGCCTCCGTCTCGCCCGACTCGGTGCGCGACGAGGCGACGGGGCGCCCCCACTTCACCGCGCGCGTCGAGGTGCCCGCCGAGCAGCTCGGCGACCTCGCCCTTGTGCCCGGCATGACGGCGGAGGTGCTGATCGTGACGGGGGAGCGCACGCTGATGGGCTACCTTCTGGAGCCGATCGTGGCCGCGCTCCGCCGGGGCTTGAGGGAGGTCTGACGCCGTCACGAAAACGGGATCGCCAAACGCCCCGGGACCCGCCTGCGGGCTTGATCGCGGGGCAGAGTTGTTTACCATAGGTCAACATTGAGAGGGAGATTTCAACCGGGGCTTGGCTCGGCACCCGGCTATCGGCTTCGTCGGGTCGCGTTCGCCCCGACCGCGTCTCCGTCGCGAGGGGCCGAAGTGGTTCCAGAAGGGGTTTGACGAGTATGGGCGAGGTTGTGCTGGCCGTCGTGGACGGTCACGGGTTCAGGCGTGCCGCGGTGATCCGGTGCCTCTCGGAATGGGCGCGCCGGCACGATGGGCGGGTGATCGGCACCGACGCGGTGGAGCCGCTGGAGGCGGTCGTGCGCTGCGAGGCCTCGATGGTGGTCCTGAGCGTCGGCGGGTCGTTCGCCGACCCGCGCTGGGAGGCGGCGATCCGGGTCCTGCGCGGGCTCGACGAGGAGCGTCCGGTGGTCGTGCTCTCCGACACGGAGACCCCGCGCGACATCCTGCAGGCCTTCCGCGCCGGGGCGCGGGGCTTCCTGCCCACAAGCCTCGAGCCCGAGGTCGCCTTCGACGCGCTGTCCTTCATCCTGCGCGGCGGCGCCTATGTTCCGCCCTCGGTGCTCGCCGCCTGCCATTCGCCGGTCGGCCCGCCGGAGGAGGAGCGCCTGCTGCGGCATGACGCCAACTCCGCCGACTTCGCCGACGCGCCGCGGGCGGTGGAGCCACTGACCGGCGACGAGGCCGGGCCGTCCGACGCGGCGCGGGCGTCGGCGCTGGGTGCGCGCTTCTCCCTCACGCAGCGCCAGAGCGTCGTGCTCCGCGGCCTCTGCCGGGGCGAGAGCAACAAGGAGATCGCCCGCGAGCTCGACATGTCCGAGGCCACGGTCAAGGTCCATGTCCGCCAGGTGCTGCGCAAGCTGGGGGCCTCCAACCGCACCCAGGCCGCCCTGATCGGCAGCGGCCAGGAGGCACCGCCGCCGCACCGGCCCGGGCCGTCGCGGCGCCGGCGACCGTCCGATCCCCCGCTCTACGGCATCGAGGTGCCGGCTCAACGTCCCTGCGGGCGAGGGCACCTGCACGCCTGAGCCGGCAGTCGAGCCGCGGCCCCGCCCGCCGCGCGGCCGTAGGCTCGGGCATGGAGCACTTCCTCGCCACCAGAACGCGCGGACGGGGCAGGTCGATCCGCATCGTCGGCCTCGCCCGGGCCCGCGCCGCCGTCACCCCGGCCAACGTCGTGACGTGCCGGCGCTGGCTCAACGGTCGACCGCCGCTCGCCTGATCGCAATCTGGGGCCACGGCGGCCCACGACGCGCTTCACGCTCAACCTCCGAACAGGCAAGCGCTCTCGGCTGCGGTCGCACCGGGCCGCCCATGCCCGAACTTCGACCCGCGCTCGCCAAGGGCAGGGTTCTCGAAGGCGTCCGCATGTCGGCCGACCATGCGCTCATGCGTCCGCTGCCCGGCCGAGCCGGTCCGGCACCCGCACGGCGGTCGCGCCGAACCCATCGGTCGGCGGTCGTGGGCCGCGTGGACACGAGGCGCCGTCATCGGCCCGGCGCCGTGGTCAGAACGTGCGGCCCCCTCACGCTCCGCCATCCGAAGACGGGCCCGCGGTCCGGCGATGCCCCGGGCAACCGCGGCGACGGCCTGTCCGACATCCTCCCTGACCGCTTACGGGCCGGCCCCCTTTTGGGTGGGCCGATCCCTCCCACCGAAAGGTCCCACCATGATGTTCGTCGACCTGAAAACGAGTTCACTCGATCCGACGGCTGGCCGATCGAGATCGGCCCCGCCCGGCGCGAGGGCGGCCGCCTACGCTCCGAGGGCCGCCTCATCCGGCCCGTGCCCTGCCGGCTCAGGAGTGGGTGGCCGCACCAGAGCGCCGCCGGCCACCAAATCCCCGTGGCCGACCTACGTGCGGCCGAACCCGCCGCCAAGGCGGCACGGTGGACCCTCGACGCGATGGCGGACCATCGCCTCGTGTCGGACGCCCCGCCATGGGGTCGCCGCGTGGTCTGCCCGCTGCAAAGGGGCCCTCCCTGAGGCACGGTTTCGAGCCGTGAGGCGGACCGAGCGATGACGAGGAAGCGGCGCACACCGGAGGAGATCGTCGCCAAGCTGAGGCGGGTGGAGGTGCTCGCGGCACAGGTCCGGCCTGTGGCGGAGGCGATCCGCTCGATCGGCGTGACGGAGATGACGCAAGTCCGCTGGCGCGACGAGCAGGGCCGGGCTCAAGGGCGATCGGGCGAGACGCCTGGAGGAGCTGGAGCCCGATGACGTCCGGCTCCGGCGCGCCGTGTCGGACGTCATGCTCGAGAAGCCGATCCTCAAGGAGGCGGCCCTGGGAACCTGGTGAGCCCCGCGTGCTTGCGCGCCTGCGTCGAGCGCGTGACCGCCGAGCACGGCGTCTCCGAGCGCTGTCGAACGGCACGGGAGAGGGACCCCGGATCGGCGTGCAATCGGGGGTCTGTCGCGGGTTTGGTGCGCGCAGCCCGTGGCTGATCCTACCTCTCGGCGATCTTCGATTGAGGCGGCGGCGATGAGCGGGGCGGAGCGTGAGCGGTTTCTCCCGGACGGTCCGAGAGCGGATCACATCGAGGTCTCGGGGAGCGCGGTGGTCGTGCACGCCCGTGCCTCGGAGGCGACATCCGCCTGCCCGGGGTGCGGCCGGTCCTCTCGCCGCCGCCACGGCCGGCACCGTCGCAGGCTCGCGGGTCTTGCCGCTGAACCGCCCCGGGTTTCCCGGAGGCGATGTCGTTTGGATCCTGCGCCGCCATC
>CAZWWR010000280.1:0-3267 GCA_964637265.1 uncultured Jannaschia sp. | reverse complement strand
CTCCCTCATCGGCTCGGGCGGCGGCCACGACGCGCAGACGGACGCCGAGCGGACGGACCCGCGCGACACCGCCAAGGGCAAGCCAGACGGCACGGGCTGAACGCGTCGGGCCCACCGCCCGGCGGGCCGGCCGCACGCCCCTCCGGGACAGTTCCCCCGTGACGGCGCCGCGGGGCACCCTACGTTCCCGATTCGGGAGGCCGCATCCGCGCGCCGCCCGGATATCTGTCGGGGCGGGCGTTTGGCCGGGCGGCCCCCCCGGAAAGGGAGACGTCATGGACAAACCTGCTGGAACACTCAGCACGATCGCGGCCTGCTGGGCCGTCTGCACCTTGGGCGGCCTTGCCTTCGCGGCCGCCCTGTTCGTCAACGGGGAGTGGTCGGTGCTGCAGGCGCTGTTCGGCGGCGCCATCATTGGCATCGTGGCGGCGACCGTGGCCAGCCTCACCATAGCCCGCCCGCTCTCGGCCCCGCGGTCGAAGCTCGGCGTCCAGGCCCCGACGGCCGACCTCGCCCATCGCGGCGAGCCCGGGCAGGCCCGCTCGCCGGCATCGCCGACCCCGCGCGACCTCAACGTGCCTTCCCCGCACAAGACCGAGATCGAGCGGTCCCGCATCTCCGACAGCTTCGGCCCGAACGTCGCCCACCCGCAGACGAACAAGGCCATCTCGCCCGGACCGGGCGTCGGCGGCGTGGCGGAGCCGACGCCGGCGACGCGCATCCCCGGCCCTGCGCCGGTGAACGCCGCCGACCCGGCGGTCGCGCGGCCCGTGGGGGCCACGACGAACCCGAAGCCGATGGTGAACCCCGCCCCGCTCTCCGGCGCGGTGGTCTCGCCCGAGCCGCCCGAGGCGAACCCTGGCGATCCGGCCGCCGGCGGGGCGCAGGCAGACCGGAACGACGCGGCGCCTTCGGGCGGCACCGGCCCCGCGCCCACGGCGGACCAGCACGTCCAGAGCTACAACGAGACGCCGGGCGCTCCCGCCACCGCGACCTCCGCGGGCAAGGATTCCGTGCCCGACACGGCGGCCGCGCGGGAGGACATCCCCGAGGCGGCCGAGCCCCCGTCCGCCACGGCAGGCTCGGGCAGCGCAGCGTCCGCCGAGGAGGACAAGGGGGAGAAGCCTCCGACTCTCGACGCCCCCCGCGACGGCGGCGCGGACGACCTCAAGCGCATCCGCGGCATCGGCCCGAAGCTCGAGGACATGCTCAACGGCATGGGAGTGTATCACTACGACCAGATCGCCCGTTGGTCGGACGCGGAGCTCGCCTGGGTCGACCGGAACCTCGAGGGCTTCCAGGGCCGCGCGCGCCGTGACGAGTGGATCTCGCAGGCGAGGGTCCTGTCGGCCGGCGGCGAGACGGAGTTCTCGCAGCGCCAGGACGAGGCGGAGTGAGATGCCGCAAGGGCCGGCCTCGGGGCCGGCCCTCCTCGCCGCCGCGGTCTGGACGTTTCTTCTCGTGACCTCCGCGGCCGCCGAAGAGACGTTCGAGGACTTCGCCGATCCGGAGGCTTCGGCGCGCTGGGGCTACGTCGCGGACGGCGTCATGGGCGGCGTCTCGCAAGGCGGGGCCGAGATGCTGCCCGGCGATGGCGGCGCCGTCCACCTCGCGGGGCGGGTCAGCACCGAGAACGACGGCGGCTTCATCCAGGTCCGCCGGCGCCTCGCCGAGCCCCTCCCCGACGACCTTCGGGCCCTCGTCGTCGAGGCGCGGGGCAACGGGGAGCGCTACTACGTGTTCCTGCGCCCCCGCGATGCGGCGCGCGTGTTCCACTCCTACCGCGCGTCCTTCGTCGCTGGCCCCCGCTGGGAGGCGCACCGCCTTCCCCTCGAGGCGTTCGGCCCCTCCCACGAGGGGATGGCGCCCGGCATCGCGCCGTCCCGCGTCGCAGGGATCGGCCTCGTCGCCTACGGGCGCGACCACGACGCGGACCTGACGGTGAGGCGCATCGCGCTGGAACGGGGCGCCCAGTAGTTCCCCCGGGGGCCGCGCGCCCGTGTCGCGGCCTCGACCGCGGCCTCGCCCCTTCCCTTGACGCGCCGCCCGGCCATCTGTTCAAGCGGATGCCATGACCGGCCCCACCCAGCGCGACCGGATGGTCCAGGCCCGCTCCCGCACCGTGGGCGCCGTGATCCTTGCGACGATCGGTCTCTGGGTGCTGGTGCAGTATCTCGGGGCACGGTACGGCATCCCGGCGCGGTGGATGGTGCTGGCCGACCTCGCCGCGCTCGGCGCGCTGGCCTGGGCGGTGATCGTCGCGGTCCGGACGTTGCGGGAGCGGAACAGGGAGTAGGGCGATGCTGAAGGATCAGGACCGCATCTTCACCAACCTCTACGGCATGCACGATCGCAGCCTCGCCGGCGCCCGCGCCCGGGGCCACTGGGACGGCACCGGCGATCTGGTGAAGCTGGGTCGCGACAAGATCGTGGAGATCGTGAAGTCGAGCGGGCTCCGGGGCCGGGGCGGCGCCGGCTTCCCGACCGGGCTGAAGTGGTCCTTCATGCCGAAGGAGAGCGACGGCCGCCCCGCCTACCTCGTGGTCAATGCCGACGAGTCCGAGCCCGGGACGTGCAAGGACCGGGAAATTATGCGCCACGATCCGCACACGCTGATCGAGGGCTGCCTCATCGCCTCCTTCGCGATGGGCGCGCATGCCTGCTACATCTACCTTCGCGGCGAGTACGTCCGCGAGAAGGAGGCGCTGCAGGCGGCCGTCGACGAATGCTACGAGGCCGGGCTGCTGGGCAAGAACGCGGCCCAGTCGGGCTGGGACTTCGACCTCTACCTCCACCACGGCGCGGGCGCCTACATCTGCGGCGAGGAGACGGCGCTGCTCGAGAGCCTCGAGGGCAAGAAGGGCATGCCCCGGATGAAGCCGCCCTTCCCGGCGGGCGCGGGGCTCTACGGCTGCCCGACCACGGTGAACAACGTCGAGTCGATCGCCGTGGTGCCCACGATCCTGCGCCGCGGGGCGGAGTGGTTCTCGGGCTTCGGCCGGGCCAACAACGCGGGCACCAAGATCTTCGCCATCTCGGGGCATGTCGAGCGCCCCTGCGTCGTGGAGGAGGCGATGTCGATCCCGTTCCGCGAGCTGGTGGATCGCCATTGCGGCGGCATCCGCGGCGGCTGGGACAACCTGAAGGCGGTGATCCCCGGCGGCTCCTCGGTGCCGCTCCTGCCGGCCGACGCGATGGACGACGCGATCATGGATTTCGACTGGCTGCGCGAGCAGAAGTCGGGCCTCGGCACCGCGGCGGTGATCG
>CAZWWR010000279.1:0-3284 GCA_964637265.1 uncultured Jannaschia sp. | reverse complement strand
CGGCCCCAGCGCGCCCACCTCGCGCCAATGCGCAACGAGCGCCATCTCGACCCCCTGCGAGCCGAGGAGCAGACGCGCGCCGCCCTCCGCCAGGACGCGCCCCGCCGGGGCCATGTCGGCCTCCCGCTGCGCGTCGATCAGGACGATGCCCCGCCGCTCCGCCTCGGGCACCCCGCCGGGCAGCGCGCCCAGGTCGAGCAGCCCCACGGAGAGGTCGGTCTGGGCGGCCAGGTGGCGGGCGAGGTCCGCCTCGGCCATCGGGGTCGAGGGGTGGCGGCTCATCACGGGATGACGGTCGAGCCGGTGCGTGCGCCCGTCGGGCCCCCGCGCGAAGAGGGTGCCGTAGCACTGCCACCGGCCCATGGAGGGCGCCGCCGTCAGGCAGGGCGCCCAGCCGCCGATCCGGGCGAGCCCGATCTCGGCCGCGAGCCCGATGGATCCGATCTCGGGCGAGGAGTCGAAGGTCGAGCAGATCTTGTAGTGCAGGAGCGCCGCGCCCGTCGCCTCCAGCCAGTCGAACACCGCCGGGAGCTGTTCCCGCATCCAGGCCGGCCCCCGCGCGCGGGCCGTCCCCGCCAGCCCGAGCGCGTCGAAGCCCTCGAACCGCTGGGCCAGCGCCGCGTCGGGCGGCGCGGTGAAGAGCGCCGCGCTCAGTCCCGCCTGGGCGAATTCGTCCATCACCGCAGCCGAGCCCGTGAAGTCGTCGCCATACCACGCCAGCCGGGGCGCGCTCACCTCACGGCCTCCACACGGGGATGGCGCCCGCTCGACCCGCCGCCTCCGCCCGCGGGACGGCCGGGAGGCGGGGCGCTCACCCCATCGCCTCCTCCCAGGCGGCGCGCATCGCCTCGACCCCCGCGCGCGGGCCGTCGGGATGGCCCAGGATGCCCCCGCCGGCCGCATGGATCAGGTCCGCCGAGCCCAGCGCCGCCAGGGTGGGCGCGGCCTGGGCGGGGGTCTGGCCGGAGGAGAAGACGGGCATCGCGAGCATCGGGTGCCCTTCCATCAGCGGCGTCAGGCAGGACCGGGCGGAGGCCGCGACGCTCTCGTCCGGCTCGCAGAACTTGTTCGACAGCCCGTTGACGTGGAGGTGGTCCGCCCCCGCGATCCGCCAGAGCTTCGAGTAGGCGACGTAGGACCAGCCGAGCATCGGATGCCGCGAGAGCGCCCCCCAGCCGTTGCGGTGCGCATGGACCGGCAGCTCGGAGTGGCGGGCGAGCGCCAGGAACCCGGTGAGCCCCGCGGGGATCATCGAGACCATGACGCAGGTGCCGCCCAGGTCGCGCACCAGGTCGTGGCGGCGGCGCATCTCGTCCACCTCGCCGGTGAGGTTGAAGGCAGCCATCACCCGCTTGCCCGTCCGGTCGGCGTGGCGGTCGACGACGTCCATCACCGCCCGGGCGCGCGCCTCGAACGGGCAGGCGGGGCCGTCGGCCTGCAGCTCGTCGTCCTTCACGAAGTCGAGCCCCGCCTCGGCCATCTCGCGCACCAGATCGGCGGTGCCCTCGGGCGTGAGACCGACGGAGGGCTTCACGATCGTCCCGATCAGCGGTCCCCGCTCGACGCCCGAGAGGCGGCGCGTGCCCGCGGGTCCGAAGCGGGGGCCGGGACCGGCCTCGGCGAAGGCCGGGGGGAGGCGGAAATCCTCCACCCTGAGGCCGGAGAAGTCGCGAAGCTCGAAGAGGTTGCCCCCCAGCGTCGTCATCAGGTTCGGCAGCGAGGGGCCGATGTTGTCCATCGGCCAGGAGAGGGTCACCCTGGCCCGTCGCACCGCGCCCGCGGCCCCCGGCGTCGGCAGGGACGGGGCCCCGGCGCCCTCGACCTCCTCCAGGCGCTCGACCCGCGCGGCGGCCCGCGCCTTCAGCTCGGGCGTCTCGCCGGGGACGCGGACGAAGGTGCCGGATGACTGCTCGCCCGCCATCGTCTCGGCCGCGGCGCGCGGGTCGCCGGGGGTCTCGACGAGGTAGTCGGCCTCGAACCTCATGCGCGGTCCCACCCCGCCATCCGTCCGCCGCCGGTTCGGGCCGTGCGCCTCGTCTTAGGGGGGGCCTCGGCCGCGCGATGGCGGGCGGTCCCGATGGTCCAGGCCGGCACCCATCCGCCGTCCCGCCCCTCCACGCGCCGCTGCGGCGTCGCGATCCTCACGTCTCGCTCCAATCGGCCATGGCCACCGTCCGGCGCCCCTCCGCGGCGTCGTAGGCGGCGAGCGCGAGCGCCAGGGTCCGAAGGTTGTCCGCGCCCGAGGGCTGCGGCGCCTCCTCTTCCCGCATGACCCGAAGCGCGTGGGCCTGGAAGCGGATCACGCTGTCCTGAACGCCGTGCCAGGGCCGCTCGCCCCAGGGCGGGACCTCCGGCTCGGCGTCCATCGCCTCGTGCGAGCCCTCGCGGTGCAGCGTCAGGCGAAAGTCCGCGTCGAGGGTCAGCGTGCCCTCGGAGCCCTCCAGGGTGGCCACGGTGCGGGGAAAGGGGTCGGGGTCGAGCTTCGTCCGGAAGGAGCAGTCGCAGACGCTCGTGGCGCCGGATTCGTGGGCGAGGAGCGCGGTGAAGGCGTCCTCCCCCCGGACGCGCGGGTTGAGGCGCTGCGTCGTGCAGGAGAGGTCCCGCACCTCCCCCATGAAGAGCCGCGCGAGGTCGAGGAGGTGCAGCCCGACATCCATGATCGTGAACCGCTCGATCTCGGCGAGGTAGGGCTGGTTGACGTAGTTGTCGTATCCGTGGCGGAACGAGAACCGCGCGAAGTGGGGCGTGCCGATGCGGCCCTCCCCGACGAGGCGGCGCATCTCGACGAAGGGGCGCTGCCAGCGGAAGTTCTCATGGACGAGGAGCGCGGCGCCCGCGGCCTGCGCCGCGCCGACCATGGCGCGGGCGTCCGCCATCGTCTCGGCGAAGGGCTTCTGGCAGATCACGGTGGGGGCGTGGCGGACGGCCATCTCCACGAGCGGCCGATGCGAGGGCGCGGTGGTGGCGACGTCCACGAAGTCGAGCGGCAGGGCGTCCAGCATCTCGGCCGCGTCGTCGAAGACGTGGTCCACGCCGAAGCGCTCGGCCATCGCGCGGGCGCGGGCGGGGTCGCGGTCGCAGACGGCGGCGATGCGTGCGCCCTCCAGACCGGCCCATGCGTGCATGTGGTTCGCCGCGAAGAAGCCGCAGCCGATCAGCGCGCCGTCCGTCGTCACGGGGCATCCTCCCATCTCGGTGCGGCGTCCGCCGCGTCCAGCACCAGCGCCCGGCCGCCCGCCTCGATCCTGAGCGGCCCCGGCGGCGTGCCATCGATCCGCGCCTCG
>CAZWWR010000278.1:1589-3285 GCA_964637265.1 uncultured Jannaschia sp. | reverse complement strand
CCGGCGCCGGCACGGCGGGCCCGCGGCCACCGCCCCCGCGCCGGTGCGCGCGCGGCCCGGGGCGCTCCACGCGGAGACGCAGCCTTGACCGACACCCTCTTCGAGCAGCTCGTCTTCTCGGGCGGCGGCACCCGCTGCGTCTGGCAGGGCGGGTTCATGCACGTCCTGCGCCGCGAGCGCCCGATCCATCCCGCCCGCATCTGCGGCGTCTCAGGCGGCGCGCTCGCCTCCTGCGGCTTCGTCACCCATCGCGGCGAGCGCGTGCGCGACACGATGATGACGCTCTTCTCGCAGCACGACCGCAACGTCCCCCTGCACGAGCCCTTCGACGGCAAGCCCGGCCGGACGCCGCACCAGGGCATCTACCGCGAGGTGGTCGAGCGCTGCATGGGCGACGACGAGGCGGCCGGGGCCGTGGCCGGCGGCCCCGTGCTCCAGCTCCTGATCGGGCGCCCGCCCTCCGACGGCTGGCCCGGCGCCTCGGGCGCCGCCGTGACGCTCGCCTACGAATCCGACCGCATGATCCGCTCGACCCCCCATCTCGAATGGGCCGAGTCGGCGGGCATGACGGCCGACCGGGTCGACGCCAACGCCGCCGCGCGCGACGGCCTCCTGACGGACCTGATCTGCGCCGCGGCCACCATCCCGCCGGCCTTCGAGCCGCCGCTCTGGGACGGGCGGCCCGCCGTCGACGCGGGCATGGTGGATCAGGCGCCCCTGCCCGAGCCCGACATCGGCCGGACGCTGATCCTGCTGACCCGGCAGTACCGCAACGTCCCCGAGGTCGAGGGCCGCGTCTACGTCTCGCCCTCCGAGGAGGTGCCGGCCGACAAGATCGACTTCACCGACCCCGGCAAGCTCCGGCGCACCTGGGCCATGGGCGAGGAGGATGCCCGCCGGGCGCTGGCGGAGGGCGTGTTCTGAGGAGCCGGGGCCTGCCCCGGATTGTACGATTTGGGAACGGGCCCTCCGGGACCTGCCCCGGAATGTGAAACCTACCCTGAAGGAGGAGAGAGACATGGCACGTGTGGCACTGGTGACGGGGGGCTCCCGCGGGATCGGCGCGGCCATCTCGCGCGCGCTCCTGGCCGACGGCATGCAGGTCGCGGCGACCTATGCCGGCAACGACGAGCGGGCGAAGGCCTTCACCGAGGAGACCGGCGTCAAGACCTACAAGTGGGACGTGGGCGACTACGAGGCCTGCAAGAGCGGCATCGCCCAGATCGAGGGCGACCTCGGGCCGGTCGAGGTGCTGGTGAACAACGCCGGCATCACCCGCGACGCGCCGTTCCACCGCATGACGCCCGAGCAGTGGCACCAGGTCATCGACACGAACCTGACGGGCGTCTTCAACATGACGCACAACGTCTGGCCCGGCATGCGCGAGCGCAAGTTCGGCCGGATCGTGACGATCTCCTCGATCAACGGGCAGAAGGGCCAGTTCGCGCAGGCCAACTACGCCGCCACCAAGGCCGGCGACATCGGCTTCTCGAAGGCGCTGGCCCAGGAGGGCGCGCGCGCGGGCATCACGGTGAACGTGGTGGCGCCGGGCTACATCAACACCGACATGATGAGCACCATCCCCGACAAGGTGATGGAGGGCATCGTCGGCGCCATCCCGGTGGGCCGCCTGGGCGAGCCCGAGGAGATCGCGCGCTGCGTGGCGTTCCTCGTCTCCGACGATGCGGGCTTCATC
>CAZWWR010000278.1:0-1579 GCA_964637265.1 uncultured Jannaschia sp. | reverse complement strand
GGCCAACGGCGGCCAGTACCTCGCCTGACCGCGCTGGGGCGGCCCCGCACGGGGCCGCCCTGCGATCGGCGCGGGAAGCGGCCTCCGGGCCGGTCCCCGCGCCGTCTCGTGCGCGTCCGGGGCCGGCAGATGCGGCCCGGGCGGCGCGTCAGCCGCGGACGGAGGCTCCGAACAGCCAGCCGAAGGCGCGGCGGAAGGTGGCCGAGCGCTCGGCATGGGCGCGGGCGAAGGCCTGGTTCATCGTGCGGCTGCGGGGGGTCTCGAGCATGGGAGGTCTCCATTCGGATCGTGCGTTGCGTCTGAACTCAACATGGCCGGCCTCCGCCGACGCGACAAACGAGACTTCCCAACCAGTCGCACAAGGCATACTGATCCGAGAATGTCAGATCGCCTGCCGCCCCTGACGGCGCTGCGCGCCTTCGAGGCCGCGGCGCGTCACCTCTCCTTCGCCCGGGCGGCCGAGGAGATCGGCGTGACCCCCGCGGCCCTCTCCTTCCAGATCAAGTCCCTCGAGGAGCATTTCGGCGCCCCGCTCTTCATCCGCCACAACCGGCGGGTCGAGCTGACGGAGGCCGGCGAGACGCTGTCGCCGGGCGCCTCCGAGGGGTTCCGCACGCTGACGGCGGCGTGGCGGGCCGCGCGCCGGACGCTCGAGACGAACGTGCTCTCGATCACCGCCGGGCCCGCCTTCACGGCCCGCTGGCTCGCCCCCCGGCTCTTCACCTTCGCCCAGCAGCACCCCGAGATCGAGCTGCGCTTCGTGGCCACCTTGCGCATCCTCGACTTCGGGCGCGACGACGTCGACGTGGCGATCCGCTTCGGCCGGCCGCCCGAGCGCGAGGACGGCGTGCATCAGGCCATGCGGATCGGCGAGTGGCTCACGCCGATGATGCACCCCGACCTCGCGCCCAACTGGCCCACGCCCGAGAGCCTCGCTGAGGCCCCGCTCATCCATCAGGACGACATCGCCTTCCTGCGCCCGCTGGTCGACTGGCCGGCCTGGTTCCGCGCGGCCGACGTCGACCCGCCCGAGCCGCACGGGCCGCGCTTCAGCCAGGCCGATCACGCGCTCGACGCCGCGCAGGCCGGGGCGGGCGTGGTGCTCGGCCGGGTGAGCCTCGCCGACCGCGCGCTGCGCTCCGGCGCGCTCGTGGCGCCGTTCGACCTCGCGCTCGTGCCGGAGGCCGGGTTCCGCGTGCTCTGCCCCAGGGGGATGGAGACCCAGCCCGCCACCGGCGCCTTCCTGCGCTGGCTCGAGGAGGAGGCCGAGGCCATGGAGGATCACAGCGACGGGCGCCGGATGCTCCCCGCGAGCGACATCCCCGAGGACCGCCCCGCCACCGCCTGACCGCCCCGCGCCGGACGGACGGCCCCCGATCCGGGGCCGGGCCAGTGCGCATCCGGCATCCGGGCGACCGACCCGCCGGGAAGAGCCATCCGCCCGCCCGTCGATCGCCGGTCCCCGGATCGCCGGCGACCGCACCACCGCCCCGCACCCGCCGTCACGCGCCGCCGGCCGGACGGGATCCCGCGACGCCCGGTCGAAGCCCCACGGCCATCCCGAGCCGCCCCCACCAGC
>CAZWWR010000277.1:0-3291 GCA_964637265.1 uncultured Jannaschia sp. | reverse complement strand
CTCGCGCTCGCGCTCGGCGCCCGGGCGCTCCCGGCGGCGGCCGTGGGGGTCGCGGCGGCGGCGGCGCTGCACGTGATCTTCGCCTCGCTCCTGCGAGTGCCCCTGCCACGGGGGCCCGTCGAGGCGCTGCTGTCGTGACCGCGCTCGCGGAGGCGCTGCCGCTGGTGCTGGCGCCCGGCGTGCTCGCCACCATTCTCGGGGCGAGCCTGCTCGGCATCCTCGTCGGCTCGATCCCGGGGCTGACGGCGGTGATGGGCGTGGCGCTTCTCGTGCCGATCACCTTCTACATGGACCCGGTGCCGGCCATCGCCGCCATCGCGTCTCTCGCGGCCACGGCGATCTTCGCGGGCGACATCCCCGGCGCGCTGATGCGGATCCCCGGCACGCCGGCCTCCGCCGCCTACGTGGACGACGCCCACGCCATGACCAGGGCCGGCCGGCCGGAGCGCGCGCTGGGGCTCTCGATGGGGGCGGCCTGCTTCGGCGGCGTGCTGGGCGTGCTGATGCTGATGCTCGCCGCTCCCCTGCTCGCGCGCTTCGCCACCAACTTCTCCTCGGTGGAGTACTTCTGGCTCGCGCTGCTGGGCCTCAGCTGCGCGGCCATCGTCTCGCGCGGGTCGGCGATCAAGGGGGCGCTGTCGCTGATCTTCGGCCTCTTCGTGGCCTCGATCGGCATCGACCAGGTCGCGGGCCAGCCGCGCTTCACCATGGGCTCGATGGAGCTGATGGGGGGCGTCAGCTTCATCCCCGCCATGATCGGCATGTTCGCTGTGAGCGAGATCGTCCGAGGCGCTGCCCGGCCGCGGCCGGAGGCCCGCCCGCCCACGCTCGGCCCCGTCTTCGCGGGCCTCGGAGCGAACCTCGCGCGGCGCTGGCGCAACCTCGCCCGTGGCGGGCTCACGGGCGCGATGGTGGGCGCGCTGCCCGGAGCGGGCGCGGACATCGCGGCCTGGGTCTCCTACGCCGTCGCCAAGCGCCGCTCGGCCACGCCCGACGCCTTCGGCGAGGGCCACGACGAGGGCATCGTGGAGGCCGGCGCCTCCAACAACGCCGCCCTCTCGGCGGCCTGGGTGCCGACGCTCGTCTTCGGCATCCCCGGCGACAGCATCACGGCCATCGTGATCGGCGTCCTATACCTCAAGGGGCTCGAGCCCGGGCCGATCATCTTCATCAAGACGCCCGAGCTGGTCTACGCCATCTTCCTCGCCTTCCTGCTCGCGAACCTGCTCCTGATCCCGCTGGGCTGGATGGTGATCCGCCTGTCGCGGCACCTGCTGCGAGTGCCGCAGGCGCTCTTCCTGCCGATCGTGCTGGCCTCCTGCATCGTGGGCTCCTTCGCGATCAACAACACCGCCTTCGGGGTCGGCATCATGCTCGTCTTCGGGCTGATCGGCTGGCTCTTCGAGGAGAACGGCGTGCCCGTGGCGCCCGCCATCCTAGGCATCGTCCTGGGTGGCATGGTCGAGTTCAACTTCGTCACCTCGCTGCTGAAGTCCCAGGGCGACCCCTCGATCCTGGTGAGCCGCCCCATCGCCGCCGTCCTGGCCCTCGTCGTCGCGGCCCTCTGGCTCGCCCCGGCGATCCGCTGGACGATGGCCCGCCGGAGCGCCGCGTGAGGCCCGGATGAGGATCGTGGACGCCCACCACCATCTCTGGGATCCGATCGCGAACCCCCATCCGTGGCTGCGCGACGAGCCGCCGCCCGCGTTCCGCTACGGCGACACCCGGCCCCTGAGGCGGCGCTTCCTGCCGGAGGAGTACGACGCCGCGACCGCGGGCTGGGACGTCGCCGCCAGCGTCACCATGGAGGGGGAATGGGATCCGGCCGACCCTACGGGCGAGGCGGTCTGGATGCAGGCCCTGGCCCGTCGCACCGGGCGCCCGGCCGCGCATGCCGCCCAGGCCTGGCTTGACCGGGACGACCTTGATGCCGTGCTGGAGATCTATGCAGGGCTGCCGCTCGTGCGGTCCGTCCGCCACAAGCCGCGCGCGACCGCCGCGCCGGGCCAGGGGCGGGGCGGCCTGTCCGACCCCGCCTTCCGGCGGGGCTTCGCAAGGCTCGCGGGCACGGGGCTTCTCTTCGAGTTGCAGACGCCGTGGTGGCATCTGGACGAGGCGGCGGACCTCGCCGCGGTGGCGCCCGAGGTGACGATCGTGCTCAACCACGCCGGCCTGCCCGGGGACCGGTCGGAGGAGGGCCTCGCGGGCTGGCGCGCCGCCATGCGCGGCTTCGCAGGGCTTCCGAACGCGCTGGTGAAGATCTCGGGGCTCGGCCTGCCCGACCGGCCCTGGCGGATCGAGGACAACCGGGACCTGATCCGCTTCGTCGTTGACGTCTTCGGGCCGGAGCGCGCCATGTTCGCCTCGAACTACCCCGTGGACGGGCTCTGCGGGAGCTTCGCCACGATCTACCGGGGCTTCGACGCCGCGACCGCCGACCGCGCCGAGCGTGACCGCTGCGCGCTGTTCCACGACACGGCGGCGCGGGCTTACGGCCTCGCGGTGGAGAGGGATGAGGATGGAGACGGCAGGCAAACCCCCGGTGGGGCTCATCGGCCTGGGTCTGATGGGGGAGGGAACGGCGCGGCGCCTGATGGCGGCCGGGCATCCCATGACGGCGCTCGCCCACCGCCGCCGCGAGGCGGTGGACGCGCTGCTGACCGAGGGTGCGTCCGAGGCGCATGACGCCGCCGACCTCGCGGCGCGCTGCGAGGTCGGCGTCACCATCGCCGACGCCGCCAAGGATCTGCGCTGCGCTGTCGAGCTCGGGGACGGGCCGGACGGCTTCCCGCTGGCGCGAGTCGTGCACAAGGTGCTGCGTGGCCGATCGGCCGCCGGCCACGCGGATGCCTTCGTCAGCCGTCTCCTGGACCCGGCGCTCGCCGGTCCATGACGAACAAGGCCAAGCCGGACGGCTGCGGGGACCACCGGAGTACGATGGAGGCCGCAGGCGCTGCATCCGCTTGTTTGCCACATCACAAGTGCTTGCCGAGTTGGTCGCTGCTCTCGCCCCGGGAAACCGTCCATGCGCGTCACCGTCCGCGAGAGGGGCAACAGCGCCGCGATCCGCCTGTCCGATGCGCTGATGCAAGCCGCGCGGCTGGAGCTCGACACTCTCGGGGGGGTGCGCGAGGAGGACCGCCGCGTGGTCATCGAGCCCGTACGCGACGCGGAGGTGGCGCTGGCCGACCTACTCGCCGGCATCACGGACGACAACGTCCACGCGGAGGTCGACATGGCCTGTCCTCAGGGAAGTGGTCCTGCCTGAGGCATGGCGTTTGAGCCGGATGG
>CAZWWR010000276.1:0-3318 GCA_964637265.1 uncultured Jannaschia sp. | reverse complement strand
GGACGGGGCGGCCGGCCGGGCCGGGGACGCGCGGGTCAGTGCGGATGCGGAACCATCGGTCATGGCGGTCGAACGCGCGTTCCCGCGCCGGCCGTTCCACCCACCCCCCCGCGGCGCCCGGACGCGCGGGGGGGCCGAACCGACCGCCGCGGCCCGGCGTTGCCCCGCCATGACGAAAGACGACCCGACGATCCCCGCGCCGCTCCGGCTCGGCTTTCCCGTGAAGGTGACGGCGCGGCCCGAGCTTCGGTCGAACGACACACGCCGCTGGCAGTCGGAGCCGCACCTCTCGGTCAGCCTCGACTACCTCGAGGCGATCCTGGAGCATTGCGCCGCGGAGGGCATCCGGATGTACCGCATGTCCTCGGACCTGGCCCCCTACGCCACCCACCCGGACATGCCGCAGTTCCATCGCATGGTGGAGGACTGCGCCGAACGGCTGGCCGCCATCGGCGCGCGCGCCCGGGCGCTCGACATCCGGCTGTCGTTCCACCCGTCTCAATACGTGCTGCTGAACGCGCCCGATCCGGCGCTCACGGCGCGCTCGGTGAACGACCTGGCCAGCCAGGCGCGGATGCTCGACCTGATGGGCATGGGCCCGGAGGCCGTGCTCGTCACTCATGTGGGCGGCGTCTACGGGGATCGGGAGGCGGCGCGGGAGCGCTGGGTGCGGGCGTGGGAGGACCTTCCGGACCACGTGCGCGGACGGCTCGTCCTCGAGAACGACGACCTGCGCTTCTCCGCCACCGACACGCTCTGGATCCACGACCGCACCGGCGTGCGCCTGATCTTCGACCATCAGCACTTCTGGTGCCTGCACGCGCCGGGGGACGACCTGATCGGGACCTTCGCCGCGTGCCTCGCCACATGGCCCGAGGGGGTGCGCCCGAAGATGCACTTCTCCTCGCCCCGCACGGAGACGCGGACGATCGAGCGGAAGGATCCGCGCACCGGCAAGAAGCGGGCCGCCTCCCGCCCGCCGATCTGGACGGGCCATGCCGACTACGTGCAGCCCTTCGAGTTCATCCGCTTCATGCGCGACGCGCGGGAGCTCGAGTTCGACGTGATGCTCGAGGCGAAGGCGAAGGATCTCGCCCTGCTGCGGCTGCGCGAGGACCTCCGCCGCTATGCGCCCGACGTGGCCGAACGCTTCGGCCTGGCGCCCGACGGTGCCGGTGCGGCGGGGCGGGGGCTGGAGGAGGCGAGCTAGCCGTAGCGTCCTCGGGGGCGCGGCCGGCGGGCCGACCGGCCGTGCCACGGGCCGGAGAGCCGGGCATCGATGGAGACGCGTCGCGGCGGGACGGGTTCGCTGCGGGCGGCGCCGCAGGAGGCATCGCGCGAGGAGCCGGATCCTGCACCGGGCTCGGCGCTCCCCGGCAGGGGCGAGCGGAGGATCCGAGATGCGGTCGGAGGGCCGGTCGGCGGCGCGGGAGCTCTTCTGGCCCTCGGGCCTCAGGCAACGACGGACCTCCCCGCTCGCGGGGGAGGATGCCGACGTGGGAGGAGGCGACCGGGACAGGACCGGCCCGCTGCGCTTCCGGCAGGGCGGTTCGACCGGGGGGAGCCGGGTGAGACGTGCCACCGCACGGGAGCGCCCGGTCCTGAGCGAGGGGCCGGGCCCCGGGGGACCGGCGGAGGGTCGCGAGCGGGTCGCGATGGCGCACGGTGGATCGACCCGGCGGCTCCGGGCGGCGGGCGCGTGAGGATCGCATCGTGACGGCGGGACGGCCCCCCACCGGGAGCCAGAGGGCGAGCGGCCCTACAGGAGGGCGTTCATCGCCTCGGCGAGGGCCGTGTCCTTCTCGGTCAGGCCTCCGGCGTCGTGGGTCGTCAGGCGCACGGAGACCCGGTTCCAGACGTTCGACCACTCCGGGTGGTGATCCATCCGCTCCGCCGCGAGCGCGCAGCGGCTCATGAAGCCCCAGGCCTCCGAGAAGTCCCGGAAGCGGAACTCCCTGACCAGCGCGTCGCCCTCGCGCGCCCACCCCTCCGGCGTTCCGCTCATTCCCTCTCCTCCACATGCGCCCGTCGGAACGGCCCGTAGGCCGTCAGGACCTCGACCTCCTCCTCCACCGCGCGCCGCTCCGCCTCGAGGTAGCGCGAGACCGCGTCCCGGAAGCCCGCGTCGGCGATCAGGTGGAGCGAATGGCAGGTGGCCGGCAGGTAGCCGCGCGCGAGCTTGTGGTCGCCCTGCGCCCCGGCCTCGACCCGCGAGAGGCCGTGCCGGATCGCCCAGTCGATGGCCCGGTAGTAGCACAGCTCGAAATGCAGGAACGGATGGTGCTCGGCGCAGCCCCAGTAGCGCCCGTAGAGCGCGTCCCGCCCGATGAAGTTGAGCGCGCCGGCGACGTAGCGCCCGTCCCGCTCGGCCAGCACGAGCAGCACGTCGTCGCGCAGCCGCTCCTGCACGAGGTCGAAGAAGCGCCGCGTGAGGTAGGGCTGGCCCCATTTCCGGGCGCCGGTGTCCTGATAGAAGCGCCAGAACGCCTCCCAGTGCTCGGGGCGGAGGTCGTCGCCGGTGAGCTCGAGGATACGGCCGCCGAACGCGGCCGCCCCGGCGCGCTCCTTGCGGATCGCCTTGCGCTTGCGGCTGGAGAGGGCGGCGAGGAAGGCGTCGAAGTCGGCGTAGCCGTCGTTCTCCCAGTGGTACTGCTGGGTGGTCCGCCGCAGGAGGCCCATCTCCTCGCCGCGTTCGGCCTCCGCCCCGGTGCAGAACGTCGCGTGGAACGAGGAGAGCCCGTGCCGCTCCAGCAGGGCGGCGGCCCCCTGCACGAGGGCGGCCGTGCCCTCCCCCTCCCGGCCGGGCCGGCAGAGGAAGCGCCGCCCGGTGGCCGGGGTGAAGGGCACG
Source organism: uncultured Jannaschia sp. (assembly GCA_964637265.1). Taxonomy (GTDB): domain Bacteria; phylum Pseudomonadota; class Alphaproteobacteria; order Rhodobacterales; family Rhodobacteraceae; genus Jannaschia. The sequence goes on along the minus strand of CAZWWR010000276.1, from coordinate 470 downwards.
GCGGCCTGCAGCTTGGGGTAGTAGCGCCCGCCCGCCCGTTCCCAGGCGTGGGCCCAGTTGTGGTCGAAGATGTACTCGCCCTGGCTGTGGCCCTTGGCGTAGAGCGGCATCGCGGCCACCGCCTCGCCCCCCTCGCGCACCACGAGGTGCTGCGCCTGCCAGCCCGTCCCCGTCCCGACGGAGCCCGAATCCTCGAGCGCGAGGAGGAAGCGGTGCGTGGTGAACGGATCCTCGGGCCGCCCCCCGCCGGCCGCCTCGGGGCAGGCGCAGGCATCCCATTCGGCGGCATCGATGGCGCCCAGAGACGGCACCACCGACACCTCCAGCGCCGCTTCGCGCGCGTCCTCGTTCCCGGCCGGCTCGCCCATGCCGCCCCAATTGGCCCCTGCGCGGGCGGCGACAAGGCCGCCGCGCCCGACCCGGGCGAAATACCGCGGCGCGCGCCGGGCCCCGGGGCCTCGGTGCCGCCG
>CAZWWR010000275.1:0-3327 GCA_964637265.1 uncultured Jannaschia sp. | reverse complement strand
GATCGTCGTGCCGGTGATCTGGGCGGCGGCATCGGAGCACAGGAACACCACCGTCCCGCCGAGCTGCTCGGTCGTCGCGAACTCGCGCGAGGGCTGGCGCGTCAGCAGCACGTCGCGGATCGCCGTCTCCCGGTCCATGCCGTATTTCTCCATCGTCTCGGGGATCTGCTTCTCGACCAGCGGCGTCATCACGTAGCCCGGGCAGATCGCATTGGCAGTGATGGGCTCCTCGGCGGTCTCGAGCGCCACCACCTTGCTCAGCCCGACCACGCCGTGCTTCGCCGCCACGTAGGCCGACTTGTAGGGGCTGGCCCGGAGCCCGTGGGCCGAGGCGATGTTGACGATCCGGCCCCAGCCCCGCTCCCGCATCCCGGGCAGGGCCGCGGCGGTGGTGTGAAACGCGCTGCTCAGGTTGATCGCGATGATCGCGTCCCACTTCTCGGGGGGGAACTCCTCGATCCCAGCGACATGCTGGATGCCGGCGTTGTTCACGAGGATGTCGGCGCCGCCCGCGGCCTCCACGAGGTGCCGGCACTCGGCGCCCACCGACATGTCGGCCTTGACGTAGATCGCCTCCACGCCGTGACGCTCGCCGATCTCGCGGGCGAGCGCGTGATCCTCCTCGCGATCGGTGAAGGAGTTGAGCACGACGCGCGCGCCCGCCCGGGCCAGCTCCTTCGCGACGCCCAGGCCGATGCCGGAGTTGGAGCCGGTGACGACGGCGGTCTTGCCGGCGAGGGCCTGCGCGGGCTGGGTCTGCATGAGGGCGTCCTTCGCGTTGCTGCACCTGCGGCGGACAATTGCCGCACCCGCATCCCGCCACAAGCCCCCCTCCGGGCCAGGCGGGGAGCCCTCGCCCCGGCCGCCCGCCGGGCCATACCCGTCCTCGCGGCCCTCCCGATCCGCCTCCGCGAGCGGCCGGCCGCGGGCACTTCAACAGACCATTGCAAAGCCCCGTGCCGTCGGGCATTCTCCCCGCGAAGTCAGAAAGCGGCGCGTCAGACGCCGCCTGAGGAACGAGCGGGCACATCGGTCATGCAGCACACGGCACCCTTGAGGACGTGCCCGCAGCCCGTGGTGGTTGCGGCGGCTTCGGGTCCGGCGCCTTTGACGGAACGCAAAGATAGCTTGCCCCGAGGGCCGGACAAAAAAAACGCCGGCACGAGGCCGGCGTTCAGTCGTTGAGGCAGGTTTCATACAGGCAAGAAACCTATCGAGCAGTGACCCTTGTATAGTCCCTCCAACGGGGAACGCCAAGCAAAAGTTTTCACTGTGCAGATTTGTGGATAACTGCTCTTCAACCGTCCGGACCGGCCCCGGCGGAGCGACGGACAAGGGAGGCTTGCGCGACATGAGACGGACTGCCCCATCGCGGCTCGGACTGGCGGTCCGGGCGGTGCTCGCCGCTGGGCTCGTCGCCTCCGCCGCCCCGGCCGACGCGGACGGACACGGCATCTCGCTCTATGGAGAGCCGGCGCTGCCCGAGGGCTTCGAGCACCTTCCCTACGTGAACCCGGACGCCCCCAAGGGCGGGCGCTTCGTCGACGGGCAGGTCGGCAGCTTCGACAGCCTAAACCCCCACATACAAAGGGGTTCCGTGCCCTGGCAGCTCCGCTTCCTCGCCTACGAGAGCCTCCTGGCCCGCTCCTGGGACGAGCCCTTCACCCTCTACGGCCTGCTGGCCGAACGGGTGGAGGTGGCCGAGGACGGACGCAGCGTCACCTATACGCTGCATCCCGATGCCCGCTTCTCGGACGGCACCCCCGTCACCCCCGAGGACGTGGTCTGGAGCTTCGAGATCCTGGGCCGGCCGGGCGCTCACGGACGCTACGCGACGGCGGTCTCGCGGGTGACCGCGGTCGAGACCGTGGGGGAGCGCGGCGTGCGCTTCACCATCGACTCCCCCGATCGTGAACTGCTCATGATCCTCGGCCTGCGGCCTGTCATGAAGGCCGCGCAGTGGGAGGAAAACGAATCACTCTTCTTCGAGTCGGGGCTCGATTCGATCCCGATCAGCTCGGCGCCCTACGTCGTGACCGATTTCGAGGCCGGCCGTTTCGTGGAGCTGAGCCGGGATCCCGACTACTGGGGCGAGGACCTGCCGATCCGGCGGGGCACCAACAACGTCGACACCATCCGGATGGAGTTCTTCGGCGACGCGACGGCGCATTTCGAGGCGTTCAAGGCGGGCGCCCTCACCACGATGCGGGAGACCAACGCGGCGCGCTGGGCGCGCGACTACGACTTTCCCCGCGTCCGCTCCGGCGAGGTCGTCCTGTCGGAGGTTCCGCACGAGCGGCCGACCGGCATGACCGGGCTGGTGATGAACACCCGCCGGGCGCCCTTCGACGACATCCGCGTGCGCCAGGCGATGATCGAGGCGTTCAACTTCGAGTACGTCAACGGCGTGCTCAACGGCGGCGCGCTGCCGCGGATCGCCTCCTACTTCGCCAACTCGCCGCTGGGGATGCGCGAGGGCCCCGCCGAGGGGCGCGTGGCCGAACTGCTCGCCCCGTTCGCGGACGACCTGCCGCCCGAGGCGCTCGAGGGCTACGCCCTGCCCGAGACCGACGGGCAGGCGGCCAACCGCCGCGGCCTGCGCCGCGCCACCGCGCTGCTCGAGGAGGCGGGCCACGCGATCGGCGAGGACGGGCGCCTGCGCGGGCCGGACGGCGATCCGGTGACCTTCGAGATCCTGCTGCAGCAGGGCTCCTCCGAGGTGCAGTCGGTGGTCGACATCTATCTCGAGGCGCTGGAGCGGCTCGGCATCGAGCCGGAGGTCACCACGGTGGACGGCGCGCAGTTCCGGGAGCGGACCGACGCCTACGACTTCGACATGACCTGGTATCGCTGGGGCCTGAGCCTCAGCCCGGGCAGCGAGCAGCTCTCCTACTGGGGGCCGCAGGGCGTCGAGACGCCGGGCACGCGCAACCTCATGGGAGCCGGCCACCCCGCGATCCCCGCGATGGTCGACGCGATGCTCGCGGCCGACAGCCAGGAGGATTACGTGGCCGCGGTGCGGGCGCTCGACCGGGTGCTGACCACGCAGGCCTACGTCGTGCCGATGTGGCACAACCCGGTGAGCTACATCGCCCACGAGGCCACCCTGCGCTATCCCGAGGACCGCGTGCCGATCTACGGGGACTGGATCGGCTTCCAGCCCGACATCTGGTGGGTGGAGCCGTAGGGCGCCCGACAGAGCCGTCCGCAGTCCTGGCTTGGCTCGGAACCGAGGGGGCGCCCGCCCCGACGGACCGGCCCTGTTCGGCCGGCGTGACCTGAGCCCCGTTTCTTCCTCCAGGTTTGGGTAGAGTCCGTTCCGATCGA
>CAZWWR010000274.1:0-3338 GCA_964637265.1 uncultured Jannaschia sp. | reverse complement strand
CGCGGACCAGGAAGTCGCAGTTGAGCCCCCGCGTCTGCTGCTCGCAGAAGCGCTCGGCGGCCGGCTCGACGCGGGCGACGGCCGCTCGGAAGTTCTGGATCGCCACGGCGCCGTCGATGCGGCCGCTGTCCGCCGCGGGCGCGCGCGGCGCCAGACACGATGCCCGTCGCGGCGCCCGAGGGGGCGCCCGGCGGCGGGGCCCGAAGGCCCGGCCAGACGGTGCGGCCCGAGGGCCAGCCGGAAGGGCCAGCCCGAGGGCCAGAAGGAACTCCAGAAGGAACGTCCCCGCAGATGTCCGACTCGTCCGACTCCTCCGAGAAGCTGTCCCGGATCATCTTCCTCGTGAGCCTGGGGCTCGTGCTGTTCTTCGCGGTCTTCTTCGCCGGCGCCCTGGCGTTCCGCTACAACCTGCCGCCGATCGCGCAGATCCGCACCGCCTACCAGACGCTGACCGAGCCCGAGGAGAGCGACGTGCTCACCCACCCGCGCCGCCATCACCTGCAGCCGGCGCGCGGCCAGGGCGAGGGCGTGACGGCGAACGCCTATGCCGGCGACGCGGATGACGGCGCGCTGGTGATGATGGCGGGCTTCTTCGACGAGGAGAACCAGGTCCGCCTGATCCGGCGCGACGGCACGGTGGTCCACCGCTGGCCGCTCGACTACCTCGAGCACTTCCCGGACCCCGAGACCCGGGTCTGCGACCTTCCCACCCCGCTGAGCGTCGACACCCACGGCGCGCATGTCACGCCCGAGGGCGAGACGGTGGTGAACTACGAGTATTGCGGCACCGTGAAGCTCGACCGCTGCGGCGAGGTGCTCTGGACGCTGCCGACGCTGACGCACCACTCGCTGGTGCCCGCCGAGGGGGGCGGCTACTGGATCCTCGGCCGCTTCGAGTGGATCGCCAGCGAGGAGCCCGAGCGCTTCCCGCCCTTCTCCTCGATCAACCGCGCGGAGGTGATCAAGGAGGACACGCTGATGCTGGTCTCCGAGGACGGCGAGATCCTCTCGGAGGTGTCGATCCCCGAGATCATGATGGAGAACGGGCTCGAGGCGCTGCTCACGGCCACCGGCCGGAACTTCCGCTCCTGGCAGCTCAAGCGCCCCGAGCTGATCCATGCCAACCAGGCGACCGAGCTGCCCGCGGCGCTGGCCCAGGCCTTCCCGATGTTCGAGGCGGGCGACCTCGCCGTCTCGATGCGCCAGCTCAACCTCGTGATGGTGCTCGACCCCGACACGCGCGAGGTCAAGTGGCACCAGGTCGGGCCCTGGCTGCGCCAGCACGACGCCGAGTTCCGCCCCGACGGGCGCCTGTCGATCTTCAACAACAACGTCTACCGCACCGCCTATTCGGACGAGCAGACGATCCTCGAGACGCCGTTCCGCACCAACATCATCCTCGTCGACCCCGCCACCGGCGAGACCGAGGTGGCCTTCGGCGAGCGGCCCGGGCAGGAGATGCTCTCGGTGATCCGCGGCCAGCACGCGCTGCTGCCCGGGGACGGCATCCTGATCACCGAGTTCGACGCCGGCCGGGTGATCGAGGTGGACGCCGCCCGCGAGATCGTCTGGGAGTACGTGAACGCCTACGACGAGACGCGCGTGGGCGAGATCCGCAACGCCGAGATCTACCCGCCGGGCTACTTCGCCGGCGACTGGGACGGCGACTGGGGGAGCTGCCCGCGATGAGCGCCGACAGGATCGAGGACCGCGGCCCGGCGGCGGAACGCCCCCCCGAGAGGGCCGCCGCCCCGTCCCGCGGCTTCGCGGAGGCCTCGGCGGCCTTCCTCGGCCCCGGGAGCCGGGCGGTCCCCGCGACCCCCGTGACGCCGGCCGTCCCCGACCGCGTTCCGGAGGCCCGCGTTCCCGAGACCCGTGCCGACCGGCGTCCCGCACGGGAGCAGGATCCGGCGGGCGCCCGCGTGGCGGTGATCATCCCCTGCCACAACGAGGAGACGCCGATCGGCCGGGTGGTGGAGGATTTCCGCGCCGCGCTGCCGGAGGCCGAGATCTACGTCTACGACAACAACTCGACCGACCGCACCGTGGAGGTGGCGCGCGCCGCCGGCGCCACCGTCCGCACCGAGCCGCAGCAGGGCAAGGGCTACGTCGTGCGGCGCATGTTCTCGGACGTGGACGCCGACCTCTACGTGCTGGTCGACGGCGACGACACCTACGAGGCGGCCGCCGCGCCGCGGATGCTCGAGCTCGCCTCGGCGCGCTCGCTCGACATGGTCAACGGCTGCCGCGTCACCGACAGCGCCGGCGCCTACCGGCCCGGCCACCGGCTCGGCAACCGCGTGCTCACGGGGCTGGTGGCCTCGATCTTCGGGCGGCGCACGCGCGACATGCTCTCGGGCTACCGCGTCTTCTCGCGCCGCTTCGTCAAGAGCTTCCCGGCGCTGTCGCGGGGCTTCGAGATCGAGACCGAGTTCACCGTGCACGCGCTCGAGCTGCGCATGCCCATCGCCGACGTCGACACCGCCTATTCCGACCGCCCGGCCGGATCGGCCAGCAAGCTCAGCACCTTCCGCGACGGCGCCCGCATCCTGCGCATGATCGTGGCGCTGGTGCGCGAGGAGCGCCCGCTGCCCTTCTTCGGCGCGATCGGCGGCGTGCTGGCGTTCCTGTCGCTCGTGCTCGGCTGGCCGGTGGTGGCCGAGTTCGCGGCCACCGGGCTGGTGCCGCGCCTGCCCACCGCGGTGCTGGCCGCGGCGGTGATGATCCTGGCCGCGCTCTCGGTGCTGGCGGGGCTGATCCTCGACACGGTCACGCACGGGCGGCGCGAGATGAAGCGCCTGTTCTACCTCAGCCACCCGGCGCCCGGCCCCACTGCGGGCCCCGTCCCTGCTCCCGCCCTCGGTCCCGGCCCCGGCGGACGGGAGCGCGGGCCGTGACCTCCGCGCTCTGGCGCAAGGTCCGGCGGTTCGCGGCGGTGGGCGGCGTGGGCTTCGCCGTCGACGCGGCCGTGCTCTGGTGGCTGCTCCGGGGCGGGACGGATCCCTTCGCCGCGCGGCTCGTCTCCTTCCCGGTGGCCGTGCTCGCGACCTGGTGGCTCAACCGCATCTGGACCTTCCCCGACGCCGAGCGCGCCGCGGCCGGGCTGCAGCTGTCGCGCTACCTCGGGGTGCAGGTCGCCGGGGCGGCCTGCAACTACCTCGTCTACGCCGCGGTCCTGGGCGTGATCGCCCCGACCCCCGCCAACGCGCTCCTGGCCCTGGCCGCGGGCTCCGCGGTGGCCGCGCTCTTCAACTTCCTCGGCGCGCAGCGCTTCGTCTATCTGGGCGGCGGGCCCCGGCCGGCGGCCCCCGGCGGGACGCGCGGGGTCGGGGCCGGCG
>CAZWWR010000273.1:2448-3353 GCA_964637265.1 uncultured Jannaschia sp. | reverse complement strand
GGGTCGAACTTCCATTCGAGGTATTGGAGCAGCGCGATCTGGAGCGTCGTGCGGTTGGGGCCGATGAGGAACAGCGTCATCTCCAGATCCGTGAAGGACGCGATGAAGGAGAAGATCGCCGCCGCCACGAGGCCGGGGCGGATGGCCGGCAGGGTCACGCGCCGGAAGGCGGTCAGGGGCGTCGCGCCGAGGTTCTGCGCCGCCTCCTCCATCGAGCGGTCGACCGTGGAGAGCGAGGCCGCGACCAGGCGCACCGTCCAGGGGATCGTCAGCATGACATGGGCCGCGACGAGCCCCGGCAGGGTGGTGATCACGCGGGTGCCCGTCCAGATCTCGATCTGGACGAAGTAGACGTAGATCGCGGTGCCCGCGACGACGCCGGGGACGACCAGTGGCGACAGGAGGAGCGCGTTGAGCGCGCCGCGCCCCGGAAAGGAGCCCCGGACGAGGGCGAAGGCGGCCGGCACGCCGAGCGCGAGCCCCGCGACCATGGAGAAGAGCGCCACCTGGATCGAGGTGGCGAAGCCGCCGGTGAAGGCCGCGTTCTCCCAGGCGGTGACGTACCAGCGCGTCGTGTAGCCCTGCGGCGGGAAGGTGACGATCGTGTTGGAGAACACGCTGACCCAGGCCACGAAGACCACGGGCGCCATCATGAAGGCAAAGACGGCCCAGACGGCCGCGAGGTAGGCGAGGCGCCCGGCGCCGTCCGCCGAGCGCGCGGGCCGTGCGGCGACGGGGGCGGCCTGGGTGGTCTCGCTCATGCGCGCAGCGTGGCGGGGCGGCGGGCCGGGATCAAGCGCGCGGTGGCGCCGGGGAGGTCGCGACGAGGGCCGATGCCGGGGTTTTCCGTTCGGGCCGCCGGCCCCGGTTGCAGCGACGGCCCTCGGCCTCGCCTCGGGCGGTGG
>CAZWWR010000273.1:0-2386 GCA_964637265.1 uncultured Jannaschia sp. | reverse complement strand
ATGCTTGGGGCAAGATGAGGGGGCGGGAGCGAGGCGGGGCCGCGCGCGGACGACGGGTGGGCCGATCAGAGCGCGCCCTTCGCCACGCGGCCCTCCTGCAGGACGAGGGAGATGCGCTCGCCCTGGCCCGAGAGCACGGCGATGTCGGCCAGGGGGTCCCCGTCGATCAGGATCAGGTCGGCCGTCGCGCCCTCCTCGACGCGGCCCAGATCGGGGCGGCGGATGAGGTCGGCGTTCACGGAGGTCGCCGAGCGGAGCACCTCCGCCGGGGGCAGCACCCGAGCCCGCAGGCCGAACTCGGCGAGCTGGTCGGCGGTCATCCAGCCGAGGAGGTCCGTGCCGTAGCCCATCGGCACGCCGGCGTCGCGCAGCACCTCGAGCGAGCGCAGCCCGGCTTCGCGGACGAGGCGGTTCTTCTCCCGGTTCTCGGGCCCGAGGCCGATGGCGTCGGCGTGGCGGTCCAGGCGGTCGTAGATCACCAGGGTGGGCACGGCGAAGCAGCCGCGCTCGGCGAGGATGCCGGCCACGCGCGCGTCGATCAGGTTGCAGTGCTCGAGCGAGCGCACGCCGTTGGTCGCGGCGTGCTCGATGGCGCGCGCGGTGTAGGTGTGGGCCGCGACATAGGTCTCGGACGCGCGGGCGACCTCGACGATCGCGCGGATCTCCTCGCCGGTGAACTGGATCCAGCCGATGGGGTCGGTGGGGGTCGCCACCCCGCCATTTGCCATGATCTTCACCAGATCCGCGCCCAGGCGCAGCTCGTCGCGGGCCGCGCGCAGACAGTCCGGCACCCCGTCCACGATGCGCCCGAGCGAGGCGATGTGCCGGCGGTGGTCGTCGCCGATGTCGGCGCGGGAGCGGCCGCGGAAGTCGGTGTGCCCGCCGGTCTGGCCCAACGCCTTGCCCGAGGTCTGCAGGCGGGGCCCGCGGATCAGCCCCTCCTCCAGCGCGCGCTTCGTGCCGGCGTCGCCGCCGCCCACGTCGCGCACGGTGGTGAAGCCGCGGTCGAGCGTCTCGGAGAGGTTCCGGGCGGTCCAGTGAGCGACGTAAGGAGGGCTCATCCCCTCGAGCGCGGCGAGGTCGGGCGTGGCGGCGGCGATGTGGACATGGGCGTCGATGAGGCCGGGCATGACGGTGCGGCCCGTGGCGTCGACCGCGTGGGCCTCGCCGGGTATGGCGGTCTCGGAGACGGCCTCCACCCGGCCGTCGGCCACGAGGAGGTGGACGCCGCGCCGGAGCTCGTCCGACACTCCGTCGAAGAGGTCGCAGTTCTCGAACCTGATCCGCATGGGCTCCGCCCCTCCCTGGCGATGGCCTCGCCCCTGCGCGCGCCGCCGGACTTGGGCGCGGCGCCGCCCCGGCCCCCGAGCCAGGACCCCCACGCCCAGCAGAAGGCCCCGCGCCGGGGCGCTCCGCAAGGGGTTGCCGTGGCGTCCGCCTTCGGGGAGGCTCGACCGGATGGCGGCGCCCCTCCTCGAGATCCAGGGCCTCACGCGGAGCTACTACGGCGTGCAGGCGCTGCGCGGCGCCGACGTCTGCGTGCGCGAGGGCACCATCACGGGGCTCATCGGTCCGAACGGCGCGGGCAAGACGACCGTCTTCGACTGCGTCTCCGGCGTCGTGCCGCCCGATGGGGGACGTGTTCTGCTGGAGGGGGAGGACCTCGCCGGGCGCCGCCCCGAGGAGATCGCGCGGCGGGGCCTGGCGCGGACGTTCCAGATCGCGCGCGGCTTCCCGAAGCTGACCGTCATGGAGACGCTTCTGCTGCATGGCGACGACCAGCCGGGGGAGGGGCTGGGCGCGGCGCTCCTCGGGCGTGGGCGCGGGCGGGAGGCGGAGCTGGCCGCCCGGGCGCGCGAGGTGGCGGAGCGGCTGCGGCTCGGGCCGCTTCTCGGCAACCTCTCGTCGGCGCTCTCGGGCGGGCAGAAGAAGCTCCTCGAGATCGGGCGCGCGCTGATGGGCCGGCCGCGGATCGTGCTGCTCGACGAGCCGGTGGCGGGGGTGAACCCGACGCTCGCCGCGGAGATCGCCGAACGGATCCGGGAGTTGCGCGAGGACGGGCTCACCTTCCTCGTCGTCGAGCACGACATGGGCGTGGTGGCGCGGCTCTGCGACCCGGTGATCGTGATGGCGGAGGGCGCCCGGCTCGCCGAGGGGAGCTTCGAGGAGGTCACGGCCGACCCCGCAGTGCAGGACGCCTATCTGGGGCGGCGGCGGTGAGCCCAGGCTTCGGAGGCGGACCGGGGCGCGAGAGCGCCGGGGTGACGAGGCCGGGCGGCGAACGCCGGCTGAGATCGCGGCGCGGGGGCGCTGGTGCCGGGTGGCGGGCGCCGTCATGGGCCCCTGGGCGCAGGCCGCGGCGCCGCTGCCGTTGGACGGGGCGGTG
>CAZWWR010000272.1:3052-3376 GCA_964637265.1 uncultured Jannaschia sp. | reverse complement strand
CGTGGCCGATCGCCGGGCTCGTCGTGGGCGGGGTCGCCGCGGGAACGGGGTGGGCCGTCGCCTCCGCCGGCCTCGGAACCGGTCTGGCGGCGGCGGCGGCGCTCACGGCGGCGGTGCTTCTGACGGGCGCCCTGCACGAGGACGGGCTGGCCGACTGCGCCGACGGGTTCTGGGGTGGGTGGGACCGGGCGAGGCGCCTCGAGATCATGCGCGACAGCCGGCTCGGCACCTACGGCGCGGCCGGGCTCGGCATGATGCTCGCCGCGAAGGTGCTGGCGCTCGCGGCGCTGCCGCTGGGACTGGCGATGGCGGCGCTCGTTGCGG
>CAZWWR010000272.1:0-3042 GCA_964637265.1 uncultured Jannaschia sp. | reverse complement strand
CTCCCTCGCCCGCTGGACCCTGCTCGAACGGGCGCTCGCCGAGGGGTCGGTTTGGGCGATCGTGGCGGCGGCGGCGGCCAGCCGCGTGCCGATGGCATGGGCGATGCATGTCCTGCCGCCGGCCCGCGCGGACGGCCTCTCCCGCGCCGTCGGCCGGCCGACCATGCGCGGGGTTTCGGGCGCGGCCTTGGTCGGCGCGCTGCTTCTCCTGTCCGCCGGCCCGGTCCTGGCCCTGCTCGCGGCCGCGATCGCCGCCGCGACGGCGCTCGGCTGGGCCCATCTCGCCCGGCGCAAGATCGGCGGTCAGACGGGCGACGTGCTCGGCGGGATGCAGGTGCTCTGCGAGATCGCCCTCCTCACGGGGCTGCTCGCGCGGTGAGCTTTGCCGGTCCGGGGGCGCGGGCTATGCTGACGCGCATGTCGCTCTGGTCACGCATCACCGAGACGTTGGCTCGCCTCGCTCCGGGTTCGCGTCTGTCGGACCTGTTCGACGGGATGCGGAACCGCAAGCCGGAGCGGTCGGTCGCCTTCACGATCGCGGTTATCGCGCTGGGCGCGAAGATGGCGAAGGCGGACGGGCGGGTGACGCGGGACGAGGTGGCCGCCTTCCGCGAGGTCTTCACGCTCCCCCCGGGCGAGGAGGCGAACGCCGCACGCGTGTTCGACATGGCCCGCCGCGACGTCGCGGGCTTCGAGGACTACGCCCGCCTCGTGGGGGCGATGTTCGACGACGATTCCCGCGTGCTGCGGGACCTCATGGAAGGGCTGTTCCACATCGCGACGGCCGACGGGATGTACGACTCAGCCGAGGACGCGTTCCTCGCCCGCACGGCGGAACTCTTCGGCTTCCCCGAGCGCGAGTTCCGGGCCATGCGGTCGCAGTACGCTCCCGGTGCGGATCCCGACTGCTACGCCCTTCTCGGGGTTGAGCCCGATGCCCCGCTTGACGAGGTGCGTCGCGCGTGGCGGGCGGCCGTCCGGGAGACTCACCCGGACCGCATGGTCGCCCGTGGCCTCCCCGAGGAGGCTGTCAAGCTCGCCGAGAAGCGCCTGGTCGCGATCAACCGGGCGTGGGAGAGGATCCAGGCCGGCACGGCGTGAGGCCCTGCCCCGCGGGTCGGCCCGCCGGAACGCGCCACGGCCCCGGCCGTCGCCCCACGTGCTCCTTCGGTGCCGATCGGCGAAGCGACGGGGATCGTCGCGAGGCGGCCATCTCGCTCCGGGAGGACTGCTGCGGAGTTCTGGGGAATCGCCGGGATCACGGGGTCGAATGGTCAGACCCCGGTCGCCTCCCGGACTGGGCCGGGTGGTGCGTATCGGCCCATGCTTGATCCCGAGGCCCGTCCGCGGCACCTTGGCGACATGCGTGCACTGCTCCTCCTCCCGTTCCTCGCTCTGCCTTCCGCCGCGCAGGTGGCCGAGCCGGAGCCCCCCTCCCTGATGGATGAAGGCCTCCGCCTCTTCATGGAAGGGCTGAGCCGGGAGGTCGCACCGATGATGGAGGACCTCGAGGCGATGCGGCGCGAGGCGGCCCCCCTCCTCGAGCAGCTGGAGCGCGGTCTCGGAGATGCGCTCGGGAACCTCGAGGCTTATCACGCCCCCGAGATGCTCCCGAACGGGGACATCATCCTTCGCCGACGGGTGCCGCTGGAGCCGGCTCCCGCCCCGCCGACCGAACCGGAACTGCCGGACGACGAGGGCGCGGTCGACCTGTGAGGCCTCGCGTGTGTCGGGCCCCGGCGGCATGGCGCGGCGCGGGCCCGATACGGCGCCGGTCGGGCCGGGCGCCGGAGGTCGTCGCGGAGGGGCCTGACCGATCGTCGCCGTCCCGGCCCGGCGCGGGCATGTCGGTTGACAGGTCCCGCCCGAGGGCTTAGGTGCCCGCCACCCGGCTCGGGCCCTGCCCGGACTGCCGGTCGCCAGATACCGTCGGGCACGTGCCGGGATACTGCTTCCCGCCACCTCTGCAGCCGCCGCGAACGCCGAGGTCGGACTCCCGAGCGTTCGCGGGGCCTTCGGCGTTCCGGGGACGGGCGGTCGCGCCGCATGCGAGAACAGGACACGAGACAAGGACGGGACCGTCGATGCCCACCATCCAGCAGCTGATCCGCAAGCCGCGGCAGCCCAAGGTCAAGCGCAGCAAGTCGCTCCACTTGGAGCAGTGCCCGCAGAAGCGCGGCGTCTGCACGCGCGTCTACACCACCACGCCGAAGAAGCCGAACTCGGCCATGCGGAAGGTCGCCAAGGTGCGCCTGACGAACGGCTACGAGGTGATCTCCTACATCCCGGGCGAGAGCCACAACCTGCAGGAGCACTCGGTCGTGCTGATCCGCGGGGGCCGGGTGAAGGACCTTCCGGGCGTGCGCTACCACATCCTGCGCGGCGTGCTCGATACGCAGGGCGTCAAGGACCGCCGTCAGCGCCGGTCGAAGTACGGGGCCAAGCGGCCCAAGTGACGCCGGAAGCGTCACCTGCGCCGTCCCGGCCCTGAGCCGGGAGCTCGAACAGCATACGCGACGCCCCGCTCCGCGAGGCCCTGGCTCGAGGCCGGGGCGGGCGAGGCAAGCAGATAGAGGAACGAGACCATGTCCCGCCGCCACGCAGCCGAGAAGCGCGAGGTCCTGCCCGACGCCAAGTACGGCGACAAGGTGCTGACCAAGTTCATGAACAACCTGATGATCGACGGCAAGAAGTCGGTCGCCGAGAACATCGTCTACAACGCGCTCGAGCGGGTCGAGACCAAGATCAAGCGCTCCCCCGTCGAGGTGTTCGCCGAGGCGCTGGACAACGTGAAGCCCGCCGTGGAGGTCCGCTCCCGCCGGGTCGGCGGTGCCACCTACCAGGTCCCCGTCGAGGTCCGTCCGGAACGCCGCGAGGCGCTGGCGATCCGCTGGCTGATCACCGCCGCGCGGAACCGCAACGAGAACACGATGGAAGAGCGCCTCGCCGCCGAGCTGATCGACGCCGCGCAGTCCCGCGGGACGGCCGTGAAGAAGCGCGAGGACACCCACAAGATGGCCGACGCCAACAAGGCGTTCAGCC
>CAZWWR010000271.1:0-3408 GCA_964637265.1 uncultured Jannaschia sp. | reverse complement strand
CCCACGAGACCGCCCGAGAACCCGATCACCGCGCGCAGTCCCGCGCCGCGCCGGGCGGCGTGCTCCAGCGCGAGGCAGGCGCCCTGGCTGAAGCCGAGCGTCACGATCCGCGACCGCGGCCGCCCGTCCGCCTCGAGCGCGGCGACGGCGCCGTCGACCGCCTCGAGCCCGCGCCGGACCCAGGGCTCCATCTCCTCGGTCGGCGCCAGGAAGCTGGTGGGCCACCAGCTCCGCCCCGGCGCCTCCGGAGCGGCGATTGCGGCGCGGCCGAGGTCGAGCGCCTCGGCGAGCGCGATCATGTCCTCCGCCGATCCGCCCCGCCCGTGGAGCAGGACGAGGCCCAGATCGGCGCGCGCGTCCCCGGCCCGGATCATGCCGCGAGCCTCGGCAGCGCGGCCTCGATCCGGTCGCGGATGGGCTCGTACTTGGCCGGAAGCTTGAGCTCCGAGCCGAGGCTCTCCAGCGGCTCGTCGCGGGTGAAGCCCGGCGGGTCGGTGGCGATCTCGAACAGCGTGCCGCCCGGCTCGCGGAAGTAGATCGCATTGAAGTACTGCCGGTCGATCACGGGCGTGACCTCCATCCCGGCCGCCAGCATCCGCTCGCGCCAGTCGAGCTGGTCGGCGTCGTCCGCCGCGCGGAAGGCGACGTGGTGGATGCCGCCCGCGCCCGGCACGGCGCGGCCCTGCCCGTCGACGCGGAGCAGGTCGACCACCGCGCCGCGCTCGCCCGCCGCGCGCAGCCGCAGGCGCTCCCGCCCGCCGGCCGCCTCGGTGCCGTCCTCGCGGTAGCCCATGTGGTCGACGAGGAGGCGGCGCGTCGGCTCGAGATCGGCGAGCTGCAGCGTGACGGAGTGGAAGCCGCCGGGCTCCTGCGCGTCCGTCTCGATCAGCTCGACGGGCGCGCCGTCCGGATCGCGCACCGTGACGACCGCCTGCCCGAACCTCTCCTCGGGGCCCTCCACCGTGGCGCCCTCGTGGCGCATCCGGTCGACGGCCTCGGCGGAGGCGTCGGGGGCAAGCGCGTAGGCGTAGGCCGCCGCCTGGCCCGCACCCGCGGATCCGGGACGCGCGCCCGCGAACGGGAAGAAGGTGAGGATCGTGCCCGGATCGGCGGTCCGGTTGCCGTAGTAGAGGTGGTAGGTGCCGGGATCGTCGAAGTTGACCGTCTTCTTCACGAGCCGCTGGCCCATCACCCGGGTGAAGAAGTCGAGATTGGCCTGCGCGTCCCCCGCGACGGCGGTGACGTGATGCAGGCCCCGGATCGACTTGGCGCTCATGGCGTCCTCCATATGTGCTTGGGCCGGGATATGGGCCTCGGCGCAAAGGCGCGCCATTCCGCATGGCGGGACGCGTGCTGTGCGCGTTCGCGCAGGCTGGGCGGGACGGGGCGCGCGGGGTATGCCGGCCCCATGACGGACGCGATCACCGACGACGAGATCTTCGCGCTGCGGCACGAGCGGAGCCACGACGACCTGTGGGGCATGCTCGCGCGCCTCTACGGCGACCACCCGGACTGGGCGGCCTTCCGCGAGGCGCTCGAGGCATCGCTGCGGCGGGCCTGGGCGGGGCGCGACCCGGCGCTAAAGGCGCTCGACCTGCGCCGCGATCTCAACCCCGACTGGTTCCGCTCGCAGCGGATGGTGGGCTACGCGCTCTACGCCGACCGCTTCGCGGGCGACCTCGCGGGCGTGGGCGCCCGGCTCGACTACCTCGCCTCGCTCGGGGTCACCTACCTCCACGTCATGCCCTGCCTGATGCCCCGTCCGGGCGACAGCGACGGCGGCTACTCGGTGATGGACTACCGCCGGATCGACCCGAGGCTCGGGACGATGGCCGAGTTCGAGGCGCTGACCGCGTCGTGCCGCGCCCGGGGGATCAGCGTCTGCATCGACATGGTGCTGAACCACACCGCGAAGGAGCACGAGTGGGCCCGCGCCGCGCGGGCGGGCGACCGGGCCAGGCTCGACTACTACCACACCTTCCCCGACGAGCGGCTGCCGCGCGCCTACGAGGCGACCCTCGTCGAGGTGTTCCCCGAGACGGCGCCGGGGAGCTTCACCTTCTACCCCGACATGGGCGAGGGGGGCCGCTGGGTCTGGACCACGTTCAACGAGCACCAGTGGGACCTGAACTGGGCGAACCCCTGGGTCTTCCTCGAGATGTGCGAGGTGATGCTCTTCCTCGCCAACCGCGGCGCGGACGTGCTCCGGTTCGACGCGGTGGCCTTCATGTGGAAGCGCATGGGCACGCGGTGCCAGTCGGAGCCGGAGGTCCACGTCATCCTGCACGCGCTGCGGGCGGCGAACCGGATCGTGGCGCCGGCGACGATCCACCTCGAGGAGGCGATCGTCGGGCCGGCGGAGATGCTGAGCTACCTCGGTCGGGGCGAGCACGACGGCAAGGAGGGCAACCTCGCCTACCACAACAGCCTGATGGTGCAGATCTGGTCGGCGCTGGCCGCACGCGACACGCGGCTCATGCGGCACGTGATGGCGACGCACTTCCCGCCCCGGCTCTCGAACGCGACCTTCGCCACCTACCTGCGCTGCCACGACGACATCGGCTGGGCCGTCACCGACGAGGACGCCGCCTCCGTGGGCCTGTCGGGCCCCGCGCACCGCGCCTTCCTGTCGGATTTCTACGAGGGGGCGTTCCCGGGCTCCTTCGCACGCGGAGAGCGCTTCGGCTGGAACCCCGCCACGGGCGACCGGCGCGTCAGCGGGACGCTCGCCTCGCTCGCCGGGCTCGAGGCGGCGCTGGAGGCGGGCGACGCGGAGGCCGCCGAGCGGGCCATCGACCGCATCCTCATGGGGCACGCCCTGATCGCCGCGCATGGGGGCATCCCGCTGATCTACATGGGAGACGAGATCGCGCTCCTGAACGACCACGGCTATCTCGACCGGCCCGAGCACGCCGAGGACAGCCGCTGGATCCACCGCCCCGCGATGGACTGGGATCGGGTGGACCGCGCCGAGCGCGAGCCGGGGTCGGTGGAGGGGCGGGTGCTGTCCGGCGTGCGCCGGATCATGGCGCGGCGGGCGGCGACCCCGCAGCTCCACGGGCTCCACCCGACGGACATCCTCTTTCCCGACGATCCGGCGCTCTACGCCGTCGCGCGGCGGGCGCCCACGGGGCCGCTCGTCTGCCTGTTCAACCTTTCGGAGCGATGGACGGCCGTGGACGAGGGCTGGCTCCACGCGCAGGGGGCCACCCGCATGTGGGACGCGCTCTCCGAGGGCGACGTGCGGGTCGAGGACGGCCGCGTGCCGCTCCCGCCATACGCCCGCGCCTGGATCGCCTGAGCGGGCCCCGGGCCCCCCACGACGATCGGGAGGGGCCTCGGGCGGGCGGCACCGGGCGGCGGACGCCCGGGCATGTGCCCTCAGGCGGCGCGGCGACGGGTCCGGCG
>CAZWWR010000270.1:0-3410 GCA_964637265.1 uncultured Jannaschia sp. | reverse complement strand
CCGGGGCCGGGCGGTCGCGGGTGCAGACGATCGCGCTGATCTCGGGGCGCGCGGACGGCGCCCGGCTGTCCCGCGCGTCGACCGTGGCGAGGAACCGGTCCGCCACGGGGCCGGAGCCGGCGGCGTCCGGATCGACGGACGGGGGCACTTGCGGGACGCGCCGCGCCTCGCTCATGCCGGGGCCCCGACGCCGGCTGCGGCCTCGATCTCCCCCGCCAGCGCCGTGATCCGGTCATGGGCGGGAACCGCACGCCGGAGCGGCACCGAGCCCAGCGCCTGCGCCACGCCGAGCTGCCGGTAATGGAGGGCGTATCCCGCGGTGGCGAGGCCCGACCACAGGTTCGAGGCCGACATGAACAGCCGTTCCCTCCGGCGGATCATGTCCCACCGGCCCGCCTCGGTGACGAAGCGGTGGGCGAGCGCGTGGTCTCCCGCGTTCAGGACGATCGAGTACAGCAGGTAGAACACGGTGCGCGAGGCGATCCGGAGCGCGGGTCCGTCGGCGCCGGGCGGATCCTCGATCAGGGCCCAGAGGCGCCGCACGAACTCCGCCGCCGCGGCGACCGTCGCCGGATCGACCGTCTCGGCCAGCCGCTCGACCCCGGTCCCCGCCAGCGCGGGGTAGTGCCGCCGCATCTCCTCCTCGAGGATCCGCAGGTGCGTACGCTGCATGGTCCGCTCGTGGCGCGCGCTGACGCTCCCCGGGTGGAGGCGGTACGCAAGGCGCGGCCGCGTGCCCTGACCCACGGCCGCGACGCGGGCGATGCGGCGGAAGACGTCGAAATCCTCCGCATGGGGATAGGCCGGATCGTAGGCGAGGACGCCGCCGGGAATGCTGCTGCGACGGAACATCACCGCCGGGTGGCGCAGGATCGTGAAGAACCGGGACAGCACGCGCAGGTCGGCATCGGCCGTGGCCGCGGGAGGGCTGGCCGGGGTCACGCGACCGGGCGCATGGATCATGTCGAAGTTGCAGCCATGCAGGCCCAGCCGCCCGTCCTCCGCGAAGGCCTCAACCTGGGCGGCGAGCCGGTCGGGATAGGAGATGTCGTCCGCGTCCATCCGCGCGACGAGGTCCGAGTCGGCTCGGTCGAGCCCCTCGTTCAACGTAGCGATGAGCCCACGGTTCTCGCGGCGGATCACGCGGACCCGCGGATCACGGTCGGCCACGCTCTCCAGGATGCGCCCGGAGACATCCGAGGAGCCGTCGTCGATGGCCACGACCTCGAGTTCGCGATGCTCCTGCAGCAGGAGACTCGCGAGGGCGACCGGCAAATGCGCCTCGGCGTCGTGAACCGGAAGGACGACGCAAACCTTCGGCAACCTGAAATATCCCGCACCAAAACTAGTGGGTTCAGGGGGCTTCACTTCCGACCCCGAGTCAAGCACCGTTCCTCCATGCGGCATTGCGGCGTGACATGAGTGAGGCCCCGGTGCCCGATCGGGGGGCGGAACGACCGCGCGCGTTGCGGGTTCCGGCCCTGCCCGTCCATCCCAGCCTCCGGGGCGCGCTGGCGCCCCTTCGCGGGTGGATCCCCCTCGTGGTGGTGCTCGGCCTGGCGGCGACGGCCCTGGAGGGGATCGGGATCGGGCTGATGATCCCGCTCCTCGACATGGCGCTCGCCGACGCGGAGCCCTCCGCGGGCCGCCTGCCGGGCCTGATGGACCGCGTGGCCGCGGACCTTCCTGAGGAGCGTCGCGCCGTCCTGCTCGGCCTCGCGATCCTCGCGCTGATCGTGCTGAAGAACGCGGTGGTCTTCGCCAACGAGATGCTCCAGGCCTGGATCTACGGCCGCACTGGGCACCGCCTCCGTCAGGCGCTGTCCGACCGCCTCCTGGCGATGGACGGGCGGCTCTCGATGACGCTGCCGCACTACAGGCTCCTCAACGTCATCTCGAACGAGAGCTGGCGCGCGGCCGATGCGGTGGGCACGCTCCTCGCGATGCTCGTCTCGGCGGCGGCGGTCACGATCTTCGCGTGCTTCCTCCTCGCGCTGTCGCCGCTGCTCACGCTGATCGTCGCGGTCTCCTTCGGGGGCATCGCGCTCGTCCACGACCTCGCCTCGCGGCACTTCACGCGGCTCGGCCGCGAGGTGGCGGTGCGCAACCAGGGCCTCGCCCGGCGGATGCTGCACCATGTCGGGGCATGGCGCCTGATCCGGCTGTTCGATCGCGGCGCATTCGAGGCGGCCCGCTTCGACGCCGCCTCGGACGAGGTGCGCCGCGCCGGGCTGTCGCTTCAGGCGCGGCAGGCGGCGCTCGGCCCGCTGACCGAGATCGCCCATGCCGCGGTGTTCCTGCTGGTGGTGCTGGTGGCCTGGCGTTCCGGCATGAGCCTCGGCGCGACGGCCGCGTTCCTGATCCTGCTCTACCGGATGCAGCCCAAGCTGCGCGCCATCCAGGCGGCGCTCGCCTCGCTGCGGGGCTGGACGGGCTCGCTCGACGAGGTGGGCTGGCTCCTCGGGCTGGAGCAGGACGCCCGCCGCCGGGCCGCCGGCCGCCTTCCCGCCCCGGCTCTGGCGGAGGGCATCGCCTTCGAGGGGGTGAACTACGACTACCGGGACGGGTCGGACGGCGACGCGCGCGCGCTGCGCGATTGCAGCTTCCGCATCCCGGCGGGCCGGTCCACCGCGCTGATCGGGCGGTCCGGGTCGGGCAAGTCCACCGCCGCCAACCTCGTCTGCGGCCTGCTCCGCCCCGGCGCGGGCCGGATCCTCGTGGACGGGATCCCGCTCGACCGCATCGACCCGGCCGACTGGCTCGCCCGGATCGCCCTGGCGAGCCAGGAGCTCGACCTGTTCGACGGGACCGTGGCCGAGAACATCCGCTACGGCGCGCCGGACGCCAGCGACGCGGAGGTGGAGCGGGCGGCCCGCGAGGCCGACGCGGACGGGTTCGTGCGCGCGCTGCCCGAGGCCTACGGCACGCCGCTGGGCGAGCGCGGCGCGAGCCTCTCGGGCGGTCAGCGGCAGCGCATCGCCCTGGCCCGCGCCCTCGTGCGGCGGCCCCGCCTGCTCATCCTCGACGAGGCGACCAACGCCATGGACCTCCTCTCGGAAGCCGTGGTGCTCGAGCTCCTCCGCCGCCGGAAGGGGAGGGGCACCACGCTCGTCATCACCCACCACCTCACCTCGATCCGCCTGTGCGATTCCTTCGTGTGCCTGCGCGGGGGGCGGGTCGTGGCGACCGGCGAGACCGCAGATCTCGACGAGCCGGCGCTGGCGGCCATCCTCGAGGGCTGACCCGCGCCGCTTCGGTCGCGCACCTGCCTGCCGGCTCCACGACAGGAATGCCGCCAGGGGTCCCTCCCTCCCACGGAGCCGGACGGGCAGGGCGCGGCGCGGCCCGGCCCGCCGGAGGCATCCCGCCCGCGGCGACCGATGCTCCCGGTCCCGCCCGCGCGGTCGCCC
>CAZWWR010000269.1:0-3448 GCA_964637265.1 uncultured Jannaschia sp. | reverse complement strand
CGTGCCGTCCGGCGCCTGCGCGCGGGGCCGCGGCGCGGGGACCGGCGCGTCGGGGGAGGAACTGGCCTCGATCTTCTCGACGCTGGACATCAGTGGGCAAATCCGGTGATCGCGGCTAAGGCAACCGCTGGATAAGACAGACCCGACGGATCTTCCACCCATGCAGGTCACCGCGCCGCAGGTTCCCGGCCAGAGACGCTTCCGCACCTTCCGCGCGGTGGCCGCGCTGATGATGCGCGAGATGGAGAGCACCTACGGCCGCTCGCCGGGCGGCTACATCTGGGCGTTCCTCAGCCCGATCGGCGCCATCGCGATGATGACCTTCGTGTTCTCCTACATCCTGCGGAGCCCGGGGCTGGGCACGAACTTCCCGCTCTTCTACGCGACGGGGTTCCTCACCTACCAGACGTTCAACACGCTGCAGAACTCCACCGCCGGGGCGATCACCTACTCGCGCGCGCTCCTCTCCTACCCGGCGGTGAGCTTCGTGGACGCGATCCTGGCGCGGTTCGTCCTCAACGCGCTCACCTCGCTCATCGTGATGGCCTGCGTGATCGGCGCCGTGGTCCTGATCTGGGATCTCAACCTCAACTACGACTGGCCCGCCATCCTGCTGGCGATCGCGATGACGCTGTGTCTCGGGCTCGGGGTCGGGGTGCTGAACTGCTACCTGTTCCTCGTGGCGCCCGTCTGGAAGCAGATCTGGGCGATCCTGATGCGGCCGAGCTTCATCCTGTCGGGGGTGTTCTTCATCCCCGAGGCGCTTCCGCCGTCGCTGCGGGACGTGCTGCTGTGGTACCCGCCCGTCCACCTGACCTCGCAGATCCGCAAGGGCTTCTACTCGACCTACGACGCGATCCACGTGGACCCGGCCTACATCTTCGGGATCGCCGCGGTGACGGGGACGTTCGGCCTGCTGCTGCTCAACAGGCACTACAAGGACCTGCTGCTGAAGTGAGGCGGGGGGGCCGGGGGGGCGAGGGGGGCGCCGCTCCCCCCGCCCCCGGACCCGCGCGCGTCAGCCGCGGGCGTAGACGTCCTCGTAGCGGACGATGTCGTCCTCGCCGAGATAGCTGCCCGTCTGCACCTCGATCAGCACCATCGGCACCTTGCCGGGGTTCTCCATCCGGTGGGTGGCGCCGAGCGGGATGTAGACGCTCTCGTTCTCGGTCACGAGGCGCACGTCCTCGTCCACCGTGACCCGCGCGGTGCCCTCGACCACAATCCAGTGCTCGGAGCGGTGGTGGTGGGACTGGAGGCTCAGCGCGGCGCCGGGATGGACCACGATCCGCTTCACCTGGAAGCGCTGCCCGATCACGAGGCTCTCGAACCAGCCCCAGGGGCGGTAGTCGATCGGAAGCTGCGTGGCCTGGCTGGCGCCCTTCTCCTTCAGCGCGGCGACCGCCTGCTTGACCTCCTGGCTGCGGGAGGCGTCGGCCACGAGCACGGCGTCCGACATCGCCACGGCGACCACGTTCTCGAGACCGATGGCCACGAGCTCCTGGCGCGGCGACTCGGAGCGCAGCACGCTGTCGCGGCAGTCGATCGCGGTGACCGAACCGGAGGTGGCCACGCCGTCGGGGCCGCGCGGGCTCTCCTCGCGCACCGCGCTCCAGTCGCCCAGGTCGGACCAGTGGCCGTCGAAGGGCACGACGCTCAGGGCGTCCGAGCGCTCCATCACGGCGTAGTCGACCGAGACGGGCTCGACGTCGGACCACGGCTCGGGCGCGAGGCGCAGGAAGCCGAGGTCGGACCGGGCCTCCTCGACCGCGCGGCGCACCGGGCCGACGAGGTCGGGGGCGTGGCGCTCGAAGGCCCGGACGATGGCCGCGGCCCGGAACAGGAAGATCCCCGCGTTCCACAGGTGCCGCCCGCCCTCGAGCATGGCCCGCGCGGTGTCGGCGTCGGGCTTCTCCACGAAGCGCTCCAGCGTCACCGCGTCCCCGCTCGACGCGTCGCGCGCATCGCCCAGCTCGAGGTAGCCGTAGCCCGTCTCGGGCCGGTCCGGGCGGATGCCGAAGGTCACGAGCCGGTCGGCGTGCGCGGCCTCGGCGCCCCGCTCCACGGCGGCGCGGAAGGCGTCGGCGTCGGGGATCGTGTGATCCGACGGCGTGACCAGCATCAGCGCGTCGGCGTCCCGCCCGGCGAGCCAGAGCGCCGCCGCGAGCACCGCGGGCGCCGTGTCCCGGCCGTCCGGCTCGATCAGCACGGCGCCCGGATCGACGCCGATCGCGGCCAGCTGCTCTGTGACGATGAAGCGGAAGTCGCTTCCCGTCACGATCACCGGCGCCTCGAAGCCCGGCCCCGCGAAGCGCCGGGCGCTGGCCTGGAACAGGCTCTCCTCGCCGAGCAGCGGGGCGAACTGCTTGGGGTAGCTGCGGCGCGAGAGGGGCCAGAGCCGCGTGCCGCTGCCGCCGCTCAGGATCACTGGGTAAATCGACATGGGACGCCCCATCGCTTTCGTTGACCTGCGGACGCGGCTCCCGGCCCCCGACGCTTCGGACCCGCGCCGCCCCGCTCTAGGTCGGCGGATCCGGAGCGTCCACACGCGTCCCTGCGGGCCGGGGCGGGTTCGGGAGGAGTGTCGACGCGGCGCAACTGCGCCGTCGGCGGAGGGCGCCCCCGCGGGGGCCGTCTTGCGCGGGCGGACGGGGGGCGCTATGCGCCGCCCCTCACATGCCGAGTCCGGCCCCATCCGCTTCCCGGGGGCCGCGTCCGGCCCGATCAGGAGAAGCGACGATGAAGCTCAACGAACTGCGCGACAACCCGGGCGCCACGCACAAGCCCAAGCGCGTCGGCCGCGGCCCGGGCTCCGGCCTCGGCAAGACCGGCGGCCGCGGCATCAAGGGCCAGAAGTCGCGCTCCGGCGTGGCGATCAACGGCTACGAGGGCGGCCAGATGCCGCTCTACCAGCGCCTGCCGAAGCGGGGCTTCAACAAGCCCAACCGCAAGGAGTTCGCGATCGTGAACCTGGGCCAGATCCAGCAGTTCATCGACGCCGGCAAGCTCGAGGCGGGCGATGTTACCGAGGAGACGCTGGTGTCGAGCGGGCTGGTCCGCCGGCGCCGCGACGGCGTCCGCCTGCTCGGCAAGGGCGAGCTGACGGCGGCCGCGACGATCACCGTGACCGGCGCGAGCGCCGGGGCGCGGGCCGCCGTCGAGAAGGCCGGCGGCTCCGTGACCGCGACGCGACCCGAGGCCGCGACGGCCGAGGGCTGAGGCCCACCGTGGCGCGATGGGGTGTTGTGGGCGTGTCTCGCTCCGCTTACATCGCCTGAGTGGTTTCCGATGCGCCGTCCCCGGGAGACCGAGCGGACGGCGCGTCCATGAAGGGAGATCAGCCTGATGGCTTCCGCAGCGGAGCAGATGGCCGCGAACATGTCCTGGGGCGCCTTCGGCAAGGCCAAGGAGCTTCGCCAGCGCATCCTGTTCACGATCGGCCTGCTGA
>CAZWWR010000268.1:0-3450 GCA_964637265.1 uncultured Jannaschia sp. | reverse complement strand
CACGAGCGCGGCGTGGACGCGCCGCCACCGCCCCGCCGAGCCGGGGCGCCCGTCCGGGGAGCCGGGCGTTCCGGGCCGGGCTCGGGGCTGCTATGCGGGGGCGGGCAGATGGGAGGGCACCATGGCGGACGGCACGGCACCGGGGCGGGGGGGCGCGATCCGGCTCCACCCCGAGGACGACGTCCTGATCGCGCTCGCCGACCTCGCCCGGGGGACCGCCGTGGAGGGCGTCACCCTGGCGGACGACGTGCCCCAGGGCCACAAGATCGCCGCCCGGGCCCTCGCGGAGGGCGCCCCCGTCCTGCGCTACGGCCAGGCCATCGGGGTGGCGACCCGCGCGGTCGCGCCCGGAGAGCATGTCCACTCCCACAATCTCGGCATGGCCCCGCGGAGCGCGGCGCACGAGTTCGGCACCGACCTGCGCCCGCCGCCCGCGCCCCCGCGCCCCCGGAGCTTCGAGGGCTTCCGCCGCGCCGACGGCCGCGTCGGCACGCGCAACTACCTGGGCGTCCTGACGACCGTGAACTGCTCGGGGTCCGTGGCGCGCTTCGTCGCCGAGGCCGCCGAGCGCTCGGACTGGTTCCGCACGCTGCGCCACGTCGACGGCGTCGTGCCGATCTCCCACGGGACGGGCTGCGGGCTCGCGGCCTCGGGCGAGGGCCACGACGCGCTGCGCCGGGTGCTGCGGGGCTACGCGCGGCACCCGAATTTCGGCGGGGTGCTGCTCGTCGGCCTGGGCTGCGAGGTCATGCAGATCCCCTCGCTCGTGGGATCCGAGCGGCTGCGCGCCGACGGGCGCTTCGAGGCGCTGACGATCCAGGGCACCGGCGGCACCCGCGCCACCGTCGAGCGCGCGGTGGCCGCGCTGCGCGAGATGGCGTCCGAGGTGGAGCGCGACCGGCGCGTGACGGTCCCGGCCTCGGAGCTGACGGTGGCGCTGCAATGCGGAGGCTCGGACGGCTATTCGGGCATCACCGCGAACCCCGCCCTCGGCGTCGCCTCGGACATGCTGGTGGCCCAGGGCGGCACGACGATCCTCGCCGAGACGCCCGAGATCTACGGCGCCGAGCACCTGCTCACCCGCCGCGCCGTGTCCGAGGCGGTGGGCCGGCGGCTCCTCGACCGGATCGCCTGGTGGGAGGACTACACCGCGCGCAACGGCGGCGAGATGGACAACAACCCCTCCCCCGGGAACAAGCGCGGCGGCCTCACGACGATCCTGGAGAAGTCCCTCGGCGCGGTGGCCAAGGGCGGCACGGCCCCGCTCGCCGGCGTCTTCCGCTACGCCGAGCCCGTGGACGTCCGCGGCTTCACCTTCATGGACAGCCCCGGCTACGACCCCGCCTCGGTGACGGGCCAGATCGCCTCCGGGGCGACGCTGGTGGTCTTCACGACGGGGAGGGGCTCCGTGTCGGGCTTCAAGCCGGCCCCCTGCCTGAAGCTCTCGACCAACGACGAGATGCACGCCCGGATGGCCGAGGACATGGACGTCAACTGCGGCGACGTGATCTCCCGCGGCGTGTCCCTGGAGGCCAAGGGGGCGGAGCTGCTCGACGCGATGCTTGGCGCGGCCTCTGGCGCGCCCACCCGCAGCGAGGCGCTGGGCTTCGGCGGCGCGGAGTTCGTCCCCTGGCAGATCGGGGCGGTCATGTGAGGCAGCCCCCGCGACCACCGCCCGCGCCGCCCGGCCGGGCGGTCGCGGGTTGCGGCCGGGCCCGGCGGGGACCCGATCGCCTTCCGCCAAGCGAGAGACCTATCCTGCGTCAGGCGTGGCGCGGGGCGTTCGGACCGTCCGGGAAACCCTGGCGCGCTGGGGAGGATTCGAACCCCCGACCCCTTGATTCGTAGTCAAGTACTCTATCCAACTGAGCTACCAGCGCACCGGGGTGGAGCGGATGTATCCGGGGGCACTGGGCGATGCAAGGGCCGCCACGACGCCGGGCGTCCTACTGGGCCGCGACGTCGATCGCGTCCGTCCGTGGCAGGCGGATGGCGAAGCGGGTGCCCTGTGCGCCCGTCTCCTCCAGCTCCAACCGGCCGCCATGGCCGCGCACCAACTCGGCCGCGATGGCGAGGCCGAGGCCCGAGCCGCCCTTGCGCGTGCCGCCGCGGAACGGGGTGAAGAGGTGCTCGCGCGCCTTGACGGGCAGGCCGGGGCCGGTGTCGGAGACGGCGACCACGACGACGCCTTCCTCCTCCCGGGCGGCGACCGCGATGGCGCCCTCGCCGCCCGCCCCCTCGATCGCCTGGCGGGCGTTGCGCACGAGGTTGCCCAGCACGCGTGCGAGCTGCTCGGCGTCCGCCCGGACGCGGAGCCAGGGCGGCACGTCGTGCTCCAGCGCGACGGTCTCGGGGGCGGCCAGGCGCTCGGCCTCCAGCACCTCCGCGACGATGTCGGCGAGGCGCACGACCGCGAGGCGGGGCGAGGGCTCCTCCGCCCGCCCGAAGGCGAGGGTGCCCTCGCAGAGCGACACGGCGCGCTGGATCGAGGCCACGAGCCGCGGTGCGGCCCTCGCCACGCGGGGGTCGTCCGAGCCCTCCATCCGGTCGGCGAGGAGCTGGGCGGTGGTGAGGATGTTGCGCAGGTCGTGGCTGATCTTGGCCACCGCGGCGCCGAGCTGGGCCAGGCGCTCCTTCTGGCGCAGGGCGCCGGTGAGGTCGGTCTGCATGGACTGGAGCGCGTCCTCCGCCTCGCGCAGCTCGCGCACGCCGGCGCTGGGCTCGATGATGCGCCGCGCGTCCTCGGGCGCCTCGGCGTAGCGCGCCATGGCGTCCACGACGCCGCGGATCGGCAGGACGAGGAACCGCCGCACCGCGAGGAAGAGCAGGAGCGCCGTGACGAGCGAGATGACCGCCGAGAGCGCCAGGATCCGCAGGCCGTACTCGATCATGTGGGTCCTGAGCGGCCCGGACTTCATGGTGATCTCGATGAGGAGCCCCGCCTCCCGAACGGGGGCGCCGATGACGCGGATGACCTGGTCCTCGGGCTCGGCGAGCCGCATCATGGCGTCGGCGATGAGCTCCGTCGCGGGCGGGTCGCGCAGGTCGTAGGTCCCCGAGATGGGCGCGGGAATCGGGCCCGAGAGCACCAGCTGACGCAGCTCGTCCCGGCGCAGCACGACGTTGAAGACGCCGGCGGTGCGCAGCAGCTCCTCCTCGACCTCGGGGTCGATCATGTCGGCGGCCAGCACGGCGAGGGAGGCGATCTGCGCGCGCTCGAGATGCGACAGGAGATACTCCTCGCGGAAGCGCGCGACGGAGGGGACGAAGATCAGGATCTCGGCCAGCATCACGAAGAGCGTGGTGAGGATCAGGAAGCGTCCCGAGAGCGTGTTCATCATCGCGCGGCTCCACCCCCGGCGCGACCATAGGCGGGCGGGCGGGCGGGCGGAAGGCGGAGGCCCGGCGCGGGGCGGATCCGCGGCGAGCCCGGGACGCCGCGCCCCGAAC
>CAZWWR010000267.1:0-3468 GCA_964637265.1 uncultured Jannaschia sp. | reverse complement strand
CTGGCCCTCGGGCTGGCGCTGGCCTGACGCGGCCCCCGCCGGCGGGGCCCTCCCGCCGGGTCAGGCCCGCCGCCCGCGACCCGTCACCGGGGCCCGGGACGCGCGCCCGTCACCGGCGCCCCATGTCACCAGTCCCCCATGTCACCAGTGCCCCGTGTTCTCCATCGACGCCCACGGCTCCTCGGGCGCCTTCGCCTCGCCCTTCTGGAGCAGCTCGACCGACACGTTGTCGGGGCTCCGCACGAAGGCCATGTGCCCGTCCCGCGGCGGCCGGTTGATGGTCACGCCGTTGTCCCGCAGATGGGCGCAAAGCGCGTAGATGTCGTCCACCCGGTAGGCCAGATGCCCGAAATGCCGCGAATCCGACGGCAGGCCTTCGTCCCCGTCCCAGTTGTAGGTCAGCTCCACGTCCGCCGTGCCGTCCTGCCGGTCGGGCGGCGCCATGAAGACCAGCGTGAACCGCCCCGCCTCGCTCTCCGACCGCCGCCGCTCCCGCAGCCCCAGCAGCTCGTAGAAGCGGATGCTTTCGTCCAGATCCTTCACCCGGACCATCGTGTGCAGGTACTCGATGCCCATGCGCGTGCCTCCTCCGTGACGCCCGCCTTGTAACCCGCGTCCCCGCCCTCGCAAGCGCCCATGGCCCGCGCTAGCCTCCCCGGAGGGCCGGGACGGGCCGAGTCGAGGAGGACGCGCGATGGACGGACAGACCCCGAGGGACGAGGCCCAGGCCCAGCGCGCCGCGCCGTCCGAGACCTTCCGCGCCACCGCGCCCGGTATGGAGCGCCACCTGCACACGCCGATCCCCGTGCTCGATCACGGCATGGTCCGCGTGGTCGACTACATGGGCGACGACGCGGCCATCGTGCAGGCCGCCCGCGTCTCCTACGGGCCCGGCACCCGCTCGGTGTCGAACGACGAGGGGCTGATCCGCTACCTCATGCGGCACTGGCACTCCACGCCCTTCGAGATGTGCGAGGTCAAGCTCCACGTGAAGCTGCCCCTCTTCGTGGCCCGGCAGTGGATCCGCCACCGCACCGCCAACGTGAACGAGATCTCGGCCCGCTACTCCGTGCTCGACCGGGAATTCTACATCCCCGCCGAGCGCGACCTCGCCGCCCAGTCCGCCCAGAACAACCAGGGCCGGGGCGAGGCGCTGGGCCCGGACGAGGCCGCCCGCGTGCTCCGCTGGCTGCGCGAGGACGCCATGCGCGCCTACGACCACTACGAGGCGATGATCGGCACCGAGGGGCCCGACGGCACGCCCCAGCAGGGCCTCGCGCGGGAGCTCGCCCGCATGAACCTGCCCGCGAACGTCTACACCCAGTGGTACTGGAAGACCGACCTCCACAACCTCCTCCACTTCCTGCGCCTGCGCGCCGACCCCCACGCACAGTGGGAGATCCGCGCCTATGCCGACGCCATCGGCGAGGTCGTCGCCGACTGGGTCCCCCTCGCCTGGGCCGCCTTCCGCGACTACCGCCTCGGCGCCGTCACGCTCTCCGCGCAGGGGGTCGAGTGCCTCCGGCGGATGCTGGCGGGGGAGGAGGTGACGGAGGAGAATTGCGGGATGAGCAAGCGGGAGTGGCGGGAGTTTCGGGGAGTGTGGTACGAAGTATGACGAAATAGCCGGAGGTCTAACGAATGGCATCACTTATTACTGAGATACCCTTGAATCAGCGCATCACCACCGACCAGTTCCTGAGCCAAGCTTTCACGTGGTTAGATGGCGTCAGGGCTTCCCGTATACTCGACGGCTCCGACAAAGAATTAGCTGACACGAACGAATTTCGATTGGGTCGCCGCGGGCAAGAAAATTTATTCATACGAAAGCTAGAAATTGATGGCGATCCCTACCACGCACTTCAACATGAGTTGCCGGACGAAGACGGACGTCTCTGGAGAACAGAGTTCGTCCATTCGCCCGGTAAGAAATACGGCGTGCTTAGCTTCGTCTCGCAATGCCGCGTTGTCGGCGAGGGCGCCAGAGCCGATGTTCCGAGACGACCTCATATAATTCGGCAATGCATTGACGATGGATGGATTGGGCCCGATGGAAAACTAGAGGTTTCTCACGGAGCCCATTATTTGCCTGACAGCAACGAGGGCGTAGAGCTCGCGGCAAGTATCGTAAACGGTTAAGGTACAGAATTTCTGCCAGCAGTCTATATAAGCTGCTCTAGGCAGACGAATCACCATCTATCCGAGCGTCAGATCGAGCAGCTTGCCCGGTCTTATAGTGGTGTCGCCCATATTGTTGTCGAGCCATCGCGGGCCTTTTCTTTCAAAGTAAATGATCTCTCTAACGGTAATAATGCATACGCGGGCGCAGTTGGGGTTTATCTACCAAGAGCCGGCCTTTCACAGAAGTTATTCATACCTCGCGATTACTTGTTGGTCGAGGAAATTAGAGCTGAACGACTAAAGCAGAACATAGAGCTAGCGGTGAAGAGGGAGTCGCAAAGTCGTGGATTCTCATTCTCTCTTACGCTGGCTGATTTTCTGTACCGCGCCGTTCGAGCCCCGGTAGGCGCTGATGAATTACAGCGACAGAACGAGTATCTTGACGATCTGGCAGTTGAGCATAGTTCGTTAGTGGCGGAGAACGAACGGCTGAAGGATGAGGTTAGAGAACTGAAGGCGGACCTTTCTGCTGAGAGGCGCGATAGAAGGTTGGTGTCATCCGATTTGGCGTTAGGAGAGGGTGAGTTATACGATGGAGAAATGCATGACCGCGTATTAGGGATTATCAGGGGGATATTGGATCGGGGTTCAACTCAGCATGCGCGAGACGTTGTCGCTTTGAATGCATCGGTGAGCCAATGGCGACCTACTGGACACGCTCCAGATTTTCTTGATTACTTGGCGCAAGCTCGGAAGAATGATCGGACCGTTGATGTGTTTACGCAAGTTTTCCAAAGAATTGGTTATAGGGTTAGGAGCGATGGAGGTCATTGTGTATTTTCTCCGCCGAAGGACTCTGGTATGGAGAGCGTGACCATTGGGGTAACCCCTAGCGACCGCCGAGCGGGGAAGAATGCGGTTTCCCGAGCTCGGGCTGTTCTGGGCCTTTCGATATTGGGCGATATTGATGGCGGATAGATCCCCTTACAGGCACCCGGCCCCGCGAGGGGCCGGGTGCCGCCGCTCCCGTCCTGGTGGGGTCCCGCTGGGGTGCCGGGGTCAGGCCGGAAGCAGGCCCGCGTCGGTCGCCGCCTGGAGCTCGGCCGCGCTGAGCACGCCGTCCCCGTCGGCGTCCATCTCGCCGAAGCTCTCCTCGGTCATGTCGGGATAGGCCGCCTGCATCTCCTCCATGGTGACGTTCCCGTCCCCGTCGGCGTCGAGATCCTGTGCCGGCGCGGGGGACGCGAGGGCGAGCGTGGCGGCGGCTGCGGCGGCCACGATCGGGCCGGTCGTCGGACGTGTCATGTGATCCTCCTTGGCCTCGGGGCGCTCCCGTGGCGCCCCGCG
>CAZWWR010000266.1:0-3484 GCA_964637265.1 uncultured Jannaschia sp. | reverse complement strand
CCCGGCGCGCAGCCGGCCCACGGCGCACAGCGCGAGGCGCATCAGTTGCGCCGCGCGGCGGCCTCCTCGCGGCCCGCGGCCGGGGCGGGCGACTGGCCCGGATCGAGCCACATCTTCTCGAGCTGGTAGAACTCCCGGACCTCGGGGCGGAACACGTGCACGATCACGTCGCCCGCATCCACGAGCACCCAGTCGCCCTGGTCCTTGCCCTCCATCCGCGCGGTGCGGCCCAGCCGCTCCTTGAGGCGGTCGGCGAGCTTCTCGCAGATGGCGGTCACCTGACGCGACGAGCGGCCCGAGCAGATCACCATGTGATCGGCCACCGCGGACTTGCCGCGCAGATCGATCCGCACGACGTCCTCGGCCTTGTCGTCGTCGAGGGAGGCGAGAATCAGGTCGAGCAGGGCGTCGTCCCCGCCGTCCCGGGTCGCGGGCGCGGCCTGCGTGGCCGCGATGGTCTGAGCGGTCAGTGCTCCGATCCTCCTGATGCCGGCCCCGATGCGGGGCCACCAGAAGAAGGTGGGCGCGGAGGCCGCCAGGGTCAACCCGAGCGGCCGCGCAGCGCGGGGCGGTGACGCGTCCGTGACCCTCGGCGAGACGCCGTCCTCCCCTCGCTCGCTCGCTCGCCGGCGCGTCGCCTGACCCGGGCGGTCCCGGGCTGCGCCGGAACCGCGGCCGGGATCGGCCCGCGCAATTTGACGGATGACGTAGGGTCATGCGACCCTCGGGCGCCGAGACGTTTCGGGAGGTCTCCTCGAGAGGACGTATTGCGGGAGGATATTCTGATGGCCGTGATTCCGAGAAGACTCCTGGTCTCACTCGCGTTCGCGATCGCAGGCTGCTCCGGGCCGGGTGCCCTCGAAACCGCGGGAGGGATCGAGGAGCCGAGGTTCTTCATCGCCGACACGCTTGGTCCGTCATGTGCGATCGACGAGCGCGGCGGAGGCCCGAGCCGGGCCGCGGCTGCCGGCGCCATCTCGCGGCTCGAAGCGAACAGCGCGCGCTACGTGGCCGACCTGAGGCGCTCGACCTCCCTGACGAGCAACCACGACGCCTTCACCGCCAACTGGAAACCGGTCCTCTTCAACAGCTATGCCGCAGCCGCATCCGGCGACGAGGTTCTGGCGCGCACCGTCGTGGATGGATTGACGCGACTCGCCCGCAACGGACGCTACCGGAGCGAGCCGGGCCTGATCACCCGGGCGCAGGCCCTGCGGGAGCCCGGGTGCTACGCGGCCGGGCCGGACGCCCCATGCCCCAGCCATACGCCACGGTTCGTGTCGCGGATGTACGCGACCCTGCTGATTTCGGCCGCGGTGCTCGAGCCCTACCTGACGGAGGCCGACAGGGCCGTGCTGCTGCCTTGGTTCGGCGAGGGATACGAACGGTTCGTGGTTCCCGAACTCGAGGCCGATCAGGACGGCCTCTACGACTTCGCCAACATGGGGCTCGCGCGTCTGGCCTACGCCGCACTCACCGATGACACGCGGCTTGCCCGGCGTGAGTTCTCGGCCCGCCGGGCCGACATTCTGCGTCATCTCGAACCGTCCGGCTACATCGATCAGAACTCGTTCCGCGGGGTGCGGGGGTTCTGGTACCATACCTACGGCCTCGACCCGATCCTGTCCTACGCCCTGGTCGCGCGGGAATGGGGCGTCGATCTGTTCCGCGACCCGGAGGTCGGACCGCGGCTCGCCGCCGCGGTCGACAAGACGGCGCTGGGCATCCGCGACCTCGCGGCCTTCCGCGCGCCCGGCAACCGCGGCTCCGCCTACAGCACCGACCCCGCCGATGGGCGCCCCTTCGTCCATCAGTTCGCCCTCAACCTCTACCCGATCGCGGCCCGCGAGTTCGGCGTCCGGCTGCCCCGGAGCCCCATGCACGACCGGCTCGCGCGGCTGGAGAGCTACTCGCAGATCTCGGGCCTCTCCGAGCGCTGCTACTACTCGGGCCGCTGAGCGGCCTACTCCGCCGCCCGCTGCCGCGGCGCCTCCATCGTCTCGAGCCGCGAGCCCTCGAGCATCCGCACCTCCCGCTGCGGGAACGGGATCGAGATGCCGTTGGCCTGGAACGCGTCCCACAGCGCGAGGTACACGTTGCCCCGGATGTTGGTCAGCCCGCCGGTCGGATCGGCGATCCAGAACCGCAGGATGTAGTCCACCGACGAATCCCCGAACCCCACGATGTGGCAGACCGGCCGCTGGCCGGGCAGCACGCGCTCCACGCCCGCGGCCGCCTCGATCGCCACCCGCCGCACCAGATGGGGGTCGTCGCCGTAGGCGCAGCCGAAGAAGATGTCGAGCCGCACGAACTCGTTGGAATGCGACCAGTTCACCACCTGCCCGGTGATCAGGTCCTCGTTCGGGATCAGGTACTCGCGCCCGTCCCGCGTGGTGATGCCCACGTAGCGCGCCGTCAGCGTGGTGACCCAGCCGAAGGTCTCGCCCAGCGAGATCACGTCGCCCGGCTTGATCGACTTGTCGAGCAGGATGATCACGCCCGAGACGAGGTTCGAGATCACCTTCTGCAGGCCGAAGCCCAGGCCCACGCCGATCGCGCCCGAGAGCACCGCGAGGCCCGTGAGATCCACGCCCACGGCCTTCAGCCCGAGGAAGAACGCGCCCGCGTAGAGCACGATCTGCAGCAGCTTCACGAGGAGCACCCGCATCGACGGGCTGAGGTCCTCGGAGCGCTGGATGCGCGCGCCCGTGGCCGTGGCGACGAAGCGCGCCACGGTGAACAGCACCCCCACCAGCACGATCGCCGTGAGGATGGCGAGCGCCGAGACGTGCATGTCGCCGATGTCGACGGCGATCCGGTCGAGCGCCGCCTCGGTCTCGTCGAGCAGGCCGAGATAGAACAGCGTCACCCAGACCCACAGGCCCCAGGTCACGATCCGCCGCAGGAAGCGGTTGCGCACCAGCCGCGCCAGGAGCCCGACCGCGACCCAGGCCGTGGCGATCGTGGCGAACAGCCCGATCAGGTAGGAGCGCGAGGGCCACGTCACCTCCCGCATCAGCGCGAACACGCCCCAAGCCAGCGCCGCGAAGCAGATCAGCCCGAGCCGGTTGCGGATGTGGACGAGCATCCGAAGCTGCCATTTCGGCCGGCCGGTCAGATCCCGCATCCACTCCGTCATCCGCGGCACGGCCCAGCGCTGCAGAGCCCAGGCGACGGCCGCGAGGGCGAGCACGATCAGCACCTGCCACAGCCGCCAGCCGGGCCTGAGCAGGCCCTCGGCGAAGGCCAGGCCCTGCAGCCACACGCCGTGCAGCTCTTCGACGATGGGTAGCTCGGTCTCCATCCGGCGACCCTACCCGCCGCGCACGTGCCGCGGCAACGGGCGGCGGCCCCGTGCGGCCGTCCCGTGCGGTGGCCTCATGCCGCCATCCCGGGCGGCGGCTGCGGTCTGGGGGGCGAGCTCGCCTGCCCGGCACGCCACCGCACCCCGCCGCCCCGGCACGGAGCCAAGGGGCGTCAGCCC
>CAZWWR010000265.1:0-3514 GCA_964637265.1 uncultured Jannaschia sp. | reverse complement strand
TGTTTTCGATGCAGACACCGAAGTCGTCATCCGCGATGATCCGCCGCCGCGCCCGCGCCTCCGGCATCCACGTGATCGACGTGGTCCGCAGCGCAGGCGGGGCCGAGCGCCTCCGGGCGGACGGGGCCGAGGCGCTCGACCAGTCCGATCCCGGCTTCGCCCGGGCCCTGCGCGAGGCCTGCCGCGCCCGCAAGTGCCGGCTCGCCCTCGACGCGGTGGGCGGCGAGCTGACCTTCGCGCTCGGTCAGGCGCTCGCACGTCGCGGCGAGATCGTCGTCTACGGCGCGCTCGCCGGGGAGCCGCTCTCGCTCCACCCGGGAAGCACGATCTTCAAGACGCTGACCCTGAGGGGCTTCTGGCTGAGCGAGTGGCTTCCCCGCCTGTCCCTGCCGGCCCGGCTCCGCGTCGCGCGGGCCGCGCTCCGCGACCTGGGCGAGGCGCCCCCGCGCGTGTCGCGCGTCGTCCCGCTCGGGGAGGGCCCGTCCGCGCCCGCTTTCTATGCGGAGGCGATGAGCGACGGGAAGGTCCTCCTCGACCTCGGGGGCGGGCCGCTCGGCGCGGTGGGCCAAAGCTGACGCGGAGCGGACCGCTCCCGTCGCGCCTGCGCGAGAGCGGAGGAATTCCGTCGTACTGACAGGCGATCTCGCGACGCCGCGGGCGTTCCTTCCGTCGATTCGTCGATTCACCCGCCCCGGTCGCTTGCCCATCGGGAGTGCCCGTCGGAACCTGCACCGGCGGGATTGCCCCGTCACGGGTTCGATGGGCGGCGGCCCCGCCGTGCCCGCGCCGAACCGGGGGTCGCGCGAAACCGGTCGGCACGGAGCGCGCATCGCCCCCGTCTAGGGCGCCGACCCCCGCTCCGGCCCCCGCACGGCCCGTCGCCGCGACGGACCGGACCCGCCTCCCGTCGTACGCACCGGACGAGAAAGGCGCGCCGAACCTTCGCCCGGCGCGCCTCCGTCGATCATCCGGCCCGAAGGCCGATCCGCGAAACTCACTCGGCCGTCGTCTCGGCCTTCTGCTCGATGACCTCGGTCTCCGGCGTCTCGTCCTCGTCGGCGCTCTGCGACGCGAGGCCCGAGGGCGGCTGGATGTTCGCGATCACGAAGTCGCGGTCGATCACCGGCTTCGACCCGGAGGGCAGCTCGATCTGGCTGATCGTGAGCGTGTCGCCGATGCCCATGCCCGACACGTCGGCCACCAGCTTCTCGGGAATGTCGCTCGCGGTCACGACCAGCTCGACCTCCGGCCGCACGGCCGTCAGCACGCCGCCGCGACGGATGCCCGGCGCGTTCTCCTGGCCGACGAACTCCACCGGGATGAACAGCGCGACCTTCGAGGTGCGGCGCAGGCGCATGAGGTCGACATGCGTCGGCAGGTCCTTGACCACGTCCCGCTGCACGGCGCGGCAGATGACGCGCACGTCCTCCTGCCCCTCGACCTTCAGGTTGAACAGCGTCGCGAGGAAGCGGCCGCGCTTGAGCCGCGCGAGCAGCTCGTTGAACGGAAGCTCCACGGGAAGGGGATCGCTGCCGCCGCCATAGACGACGCCGGGCACCATGCCGCGGCGGCGGGATTGACGGGCGGCCCCCTTGCCTGTCCCCGTCCGGGCATGCGCGACGAGATCGGGAATCTCACCAGCCATGTCGGTACTCCTATGATGTCGGGCGGGCCTCCAAGGGTGTCCCGCCCCGGTTGAGGCAGGCGCATTCGCGCGGGGGGGGAGAAATGTCAACCGGCCCCTGCGGGGCTTCGGCCGATCCGCCCTGGGGGTCGGCAGGCCGGGCGCGGGGGACCGCCCGGCCGGGGCCTGCGCCGAAACTCCGCCGCCCGGCCTCCACCCTCGGCAGGCTGTGACAGGTCCGCCTCGATCGGACCGCAAGACCTGATACCAATGCCCGGCAGACGTTCGGCTTCATGAACCCGGGGGGAACCATCGCCGCCCCCGCCCGTTCCTGCACATCGAAGAGGGGAGGCGGCGGTGGAGGAACTCGCGCGCGCGTTGTTCGACGCGGTCGATGCGAAGGACGTCGCCTATCTGGTGGCGGGGATCGGCCTCATGGGGCTGACCACGCTTCCGCTGGTGTGCTCCGACAAGCCGATCTCGGTCCCGCTGCTCTACGTGATCGGCGGCGGGCTCCTCGCGCTCTCGCCCTTCGCGCTCCCCGTGGCCGATCCGCTCGCGGGGGAGTTCTCCCGCTTCCTGATCGACCACGCGACGGAGCTCATCGTCATCATCGCCCTTGCCGCGGCGGGGCTGGCGATCGACCGCGAGGCCGGCCGGGACGAGTGGCAGCACGCCTGGGTCCTCCTCGCCGTGACGATGCCGCTGACCATCGTCGGCATCTACATGATGGGCGTCTGGGCCGGCCTCTCGGTCGGGGCCGCCATGCTGCTCGCCGCGTCGATGGCGCCCACCGATCCGGTGCTCGCCCGCTCCGTGCAGGTCGGCGGCCCGAACGAGGGCGACGAGGACGACGTCCGCCTGTCGCTCACCGCCGAGGCCGGGCTGAACGACGGGCTCGCCTTCCCCTTCGTCTGGCTCGCGGTCGCCCTCGCCGCCACCGGGGCGACCACCTTCTGGGACGGCATCGCCGAGATCGGCTTGGAGTGGCTCGGCTTCGACGTCGTCTACCGTATCGCCGTCGCCGTCGCGATCGGCTGGGGGGTCGGCTGGCTGCTCGCCCGGTTCGTGATGGGCAAGTGGGGCGACGCGGCCGTGGGCGGAGAGAACGCGGGCCTCGTCTTCCTCGGCACGACCTTCGTGGCCTACGGCGCCGCCGAGGCGCTCGAGGGCTACGGCTTCCTCGCGGTCTTCCTCGCGGCCCGGGCCGGGCGCGCGCTGGCCCGCGACAACGAGCGGGACGACTACGTCGCGCTCCCGCACGCCTTCGGCGACCAGGCCGAGAAGGTGCTCCTCGCGCTCCTGCTCATCTGGCTCGGCTCCTACGCCGCGTCGGGCCTGCTGTCGGATCTCACCTGGGGCGAGGTCGGCATCGCGCTGGCCATCCTCTTCGTGCTCCGCCCGGCCGCCGGCTTCGTCGCCCTGTGGTGGACGCGGGGCGACCTGTTCTCGAAGCTCTGCATCAGCTTCTTCGGCATCCGCGGGATGGGGACGTTCTTCTACCTCGCCTTCGGCATGGGCCACGCGGCGACGGAGGCCTACGGGGCCGAGGACCTCGCCTCGGTCTGGCGCATCGCCGTGGTCACGGTACTCATCTCGATCGCGATCCACGGCGCGCTGGCCCCGATCGCGATGAAGCAGCTCGACGACCGCCGCAAGCGCCGCGCCGATCCCGACGGTCAGCCCGCGGAGTGACCTGGCTCCGGAGGCGGGGTCCGGCCAGCGGAAACCCCCTCGGTCCGGATCCGGCTCCGCCGCCCAGACGCGTGACCCCGGATTGCACATTCCGGGATCCGCCCTCCGCAGAGTTGCCCCCAAATGGGTGCAAGACCGAAAAGGGCCGCCTTCGGGGCGGCCCTTCGTCGGTTCGGGTGGTGCCGGTTCCCCGGG
>CAZWWR010000264.1:0-3517 GCA_964637265.1 uncultured Jannaschia sp. | reverse complement strand
CGCGTGGCCCGGGGCGGCGCCGCGCTATGGATCGACTACGGCCACTGGCGGAGCCGCGGGGACACGCTGCAGGCCCTGCGCGCCCACACCCCGGCCGACCCGCTCGAGGCGCCCGGCGAGGCCGACCTCACCGCCCATGTCGATTTCGAGGCGGTGGCCCTCGCCGCGCGTGCCGTCACGGGCGTCTCCGTCACCGGCATGACGGCGCAGGGCGTCTGGCTGGAGCGGCTCGGCATCGGCGCGCGGGCCCGCGCCCTGGCCCGCGGGCTGACGGGCCCGGCGCTCGAGGCGCATGTCGCCGCGCATCGGCGCTTGACCCATCCGGCCGAGATGGGCGACCTGTTCAAGGTGATCGCGCTCCATCCGGCGGGGTCGCCGCCGCCGGCGGGGCTCGACCCGCCGGAGGCTGCGCGAGAGGGGGAGGACCGCCATGATCGCCGTAGAGACCGGACTTGAGGCGCTGCGCTCCGATCTGCTGGGCGAGGCCCGGCACGCCTTCTTCACCCGCAGGGGAGGCGCGTCCTCCGGCGTCTATGCGGGGCTGAACTGCGGGCTCGGCTCCTCGGATCAGGCCGAGATCGTGGCGCTCAACCGGGCCCGCGCCGCCCGCGAGATGGGCGTCCGCCCGGCCAACCTGCGCGCCGTGGAGCAGGTCCACTCGGCCCGCGCGGTCACCGGGGCGCAGGCCGCAGCCCTGCGCGAGCGCGCCGACGCGCTGGTGACCGACCGGCCCGAAGAGGTGCTCACCATCCTGACCGCCGACTGCCAGCCGGTGCTCTTCCACGACGCGGAGGCGGGCGTGATCGGCGCGGCGCACGCGGGCTGGCGCGGGGCGCTCGACGGCGTGCTGGAGGCCACCGTGGACGCGATGGAGGCGTTGGGCGCCCGTCGCGCCACGATCCGCGCCGCCATCGGCCCGTCGATCAGCCAGCGCGCCTACGAGGTCGGCCCCGAGTTCGTCGCCCGGTTCGACGCCGCGGATCCGGAGAGCCTCGGCTACTTCCGCCCCGGCCCGGGCGACCGGCACCTGTTCGACCTGCCCGGCTACGGGCTCCACCGGCTCCGGCGCGCGGGCGTCCGGGCCGAATGGATCGGCGCCTGCACCTATTCCGAGCCCGAGCGCTTCTACTCCTACCGCCGCTCCGTCCACGACGGCGCCGCCGATTACGGGCGCCTCCTGGCCGCGATCCGCCTCTAGACGCCGGTCGGACCCGCGCCGCGGCCCCGCATACGCACCCCCCACTCGGGTACGGTGCGCCCGGTCCAGCGCCCGCCGATGCAAGCCAACCGATCCGCAGAGCCCGCCCCTATGGACCCGTGCGGAGGGCGAGCCCGCCGGCAGTCAGCCATACATGGGAGCACGGGCGGCATCCCGGCTGGCGGCGCAGCTCCCTCCCCCGCCGGTCACTCCGGCGGCGTGATGGTCAGCCCCACGGAGGCGTACCAGTCGGCCGCCGCGCGGATCTCCTCGTCCGTCATGCCGGCGGCGATCTGGGACATCAGCGCGTGCTCCCGCTTGCCGCTCCGGAACGCCTTGAGCTGAGTGTCGATGTAGATCCCCACCTCCCCCGCGAGGTTCGGCGCGTCGAGCGCGACCGAGAGCCCGTCCGCGCCGTGGCAGGACACGCAGGCCGCCGGCGCGTCCGCGGCCGCCACACCCTCCGGCAACGCGGCCTCCGCGCCATGGGCCGCGTACCAGGCGGCCACGTCCGAGATCTGCTGCGCCGAGAGGCCCCGCACGACGATGGACATCATCTCGTGCTCGCGCGCGCCCGTCTTGAACGCCATCAGCTGCCCCTCGAGATACGCCTGCGGCTCGCCGCCGATATGGGGCGCGATGGGGATCGTGGCGTAGCCGTCGAGGCCGTGGCACGTCCTGCACATGCCGGCCACCTGCCGCCCGGCCTCGGCATCGTCCGCCGACGCGGGCGCCGGCAGGTGCCCCCCGGCGAGCGCGAGCCCGCCGAGGGTCAGGGTGAGGGCCAGCCGCATCACTCCTCGGCGGGCTGCGGGTTGTAGGCGATGCGCCAGATCGCGCCCGCGAAGTCGTCCGAGACCAGCATCGAGCCGTCCGCCAGGAACGCCACGTCCATCGGCCGCCCGCGATACTCGCCCGTCTCCTCGTTGAGCCAGCCGTCCGCGAAGACCTGCGCCTCGACCGCGTCGCCCGTCTCCGGGTCGAGCTGCGTGAACATCACCCGCGCGCCCACCGGCGTGGTCCGGTTCCAGGAGCCGTGCTGCGCCCAGAAGATGCCGCCGTGGTACTCCTCGGGGAAGCTGTCGCCCCTGTAGAAGGCCATGCCGAGATCGGCCGCGTGCGCCGTCAGCTCCAGCTGCGGCTCGACGAACTCCACGCCCTCGGGCCGCGGATGTTCGGCCTCGCTCATGATCTCCACCCGGGCGTTGGTCCAGGGGAAGCCGAAATGCTGGCCGGCCTCCGTCTGGCGGTTGAGCTCGCCCGGCGGGATGTCGTCGCCCATCCCGTCGACCTGGTTGTCCGTCCACCAGAGCTCGCCAGTCTCGGGGTTGAAATCCTGCCCCACCGAGTTGCGCACGCCCCGGGTATAGACCTCGCGGCCCGTCCCGTCCGGGTTCATGCGGATGATCCCGCCGATGCCGATCTCGTCGTACATCTCCACCTTCTCGGGCGGCTGCACGTTGTGGGGCTGACCCAGCGAGACGTAGAGCATGCCGTCGGGGCCGATGTCGCAGACCCGCGCGGAATGGTTGAAGCTCTCCTCCTCCGGCGGGATCAGCTCGCCCTGCGGGACGACCTCGGCCACCGCTATGTCGGGGCTCTCGAAGAAGAACTCGGCCGCCGGGAACTGCAGGATGCGGTTGCGCTCGGCGATGTAGAGGAACCCGTCGGGCGAGAAGCAGGGCCCGTTCGGGATGTCGAAGGTGACGGACGGCGCGAAGTCCTTCACCTCGTCGGCCACGCGGTTGCGGTCGCGGTCGACGATCGCCCAGACCTTGTCCTTGCGGGTGCCCGCGAAGACGACCGTGCCCTGCGGCGCCACGGCCATCGAGCGCGCGTCGGGGACGACGGCGTAGAGGCTGACCTCGAAGCCGTCGGGAACGTTGACATGCTCGAGGATGGCGCGGAGCGCGTCGGCGCGCTCGCCCTCCTGGTCGATGCGCGTGAACGTCGCGCCCGTCCGCTGCATGTTGCTGAGCTTGTCCATGTTGTCCTGCGCATCCTGCGCTAGGACGGGTGCCGCGACAGGTGCGGCAAGCGCCGTGCCGAGCAGCAGCGCCGTCAGTCTTGCTGTCATCGTGGTCCTCCCTGAACCGTCCCGCGCCGCCCTACCGGATTCATGCCCGGGCGTGGCGGCGGGGCCCCCCAAGGCTTCCCGAAGGAAAGGCGGCCTGTCAACGCGCATGATGGCCCGGTACGCCCCGGCGGGGCCGGCCCGACCCATCCGGGCCCGGCCGGTGGGGGCCGGGCCGAGAGCGCCCCGCGGATCGCGGCCCCGTCCGCCCGGTGCGCCGAGCCGTCCCGGCGCCGGACCGGAAG
>CAZWWR010000263.1:0-3531 GCA_964637265.1 uncultured Jannaschia sp. | reverse complement strand
CGCCGGGCGGGCGTCCTCGAGCCGCGCGGCGGCCCGCTGGAGCGGGTGTCCCGCGGGATCACGCTCGCCCCCGCCCTCGCCTGGGACGACAACGTGAACGGCGGGGTGCCGGGGGCGCGGCTCGGCTTCGGGCCCTTCGTCCTGACGGTGGACGAGCGGAGCCGGGCGAAGGCGGGCGTCGTGCTCGGGCTCGACGGCGGGATCGAGGCCGGGTGGGCGGCCGGCGGCGCGACGCTCCTGACGGTGCAGGCGGCGGCGAGCTGGCGGCATGCCCCGGAGCACGACATGGGATGGCAGGCGGGGCTCCTGCGGGGGTGTGCCGCGCGGATGGTCGCGCCGTGGCGCTGGGTGGAGGGCTGCGCGGCGGTGAGCGGGATCGAGCGCGAGCTCTCCTCGACGGCCGCGCGGCGGCTCGAGGCGCGGCACGTCTCGCTGCATCCGGGGCCCTGGGCGAGCCACGAGCTCTCCCTCGGGGTCTGGTTGGAGGACCGCGACGGCTCGGTGCAGCCCGGCCTCTCGGCACGCCTGACCTCCGCCGCACGGATCGGCCTGATCGATGCCTTCGCGCTCGCGGGCCGGGAGCCCGAGGGCCGCGCCGGGGTGACGGCGGCCGGCGGGCTCGGCTTCACGCGGGTGTTGCTCGGCGCGCCGGCCCGGGTGGCCATGGGGTTCGCAGTCGAGCGGGGCGGCGCGGTGCTGGGGCAGGCGCGGAAGGACGAGGTCGCGAGCGTGTCGCTCTCCCGCGCCGTGGCCGCCGGAGTGACGGCCCGGCTCGGGCTGGCGCGGCGGCAGTCCACGGTCGACGCGTTCGAGGAGGACCTGTCCGTGTCGCTCGGGCTGACCTTCCGGGGCTGGCGGTTCTGAGGGGGGTCGCTGGCGAGCCGTCCTCGCGTCGCGCTTGCGGTCACACTCTCGGTGGCGCGTCGACTGGCGGGGAGGAAGGATGGCGACGTCGGGGGCCGACCGGGGTGGTCT
This sequence comes from uncultured Jannaschia sp., assembly GCA_964637265.1. GTDB lineage: Bacteria > Pseudomonadota > Alphaproteobacteria > Rhodobacterales > Rhodobacteraceae > Jannaschia. The sequence goes on along the minus strand of CAZWWR010000263.1, from coordinate 2,556 downwards.
GCCGCTTGGCGTGACCGGGCCTCTCCCGGAGACCGCCAGACAACCCTGTGGCTCACCTTCCTGCCCCGACGCGGATCGAGGGACGGCAGCCCCGCCGTGGCGATACTGGACCGGCCCCGTGGACCGTCGCTCTTCGGACAGTTGTCCGGAGCGGTGGGGTCGCCCGGGTAGGCGGGCTGACGTTCCCAGGGATCCCGTCGGTAGTGCCGCCGCCCGGTTCGACGCTGCCACGCGGCGCTGCGGGGGATAGAACGGGGACCTCTTTGGCTGCCCGCGATGCCCAACAGGGCGACAAGGGTCGGATTCTTTGACCCGGACGGTGCCGCCGATGCGGGAGTCGCAGTCCCGCTCGCTCGCGGCTGTGTCATCCCCTCGAAGATCCGAGACGAGCGTCCTCGCGTCCCGCACCCGATCGCTCTTGAAGGGGAGCGAGGGGAGCGAGGAACGGGGCGAAGGGCGATCCGGGCGACGTGGTCCGAGGCCGGTCCAAGCCTCTCGCCCGAGCTTTGAAGGTTGGTTCGGCGCAAGCCGGTGCGGTGGAGCTGGCGAGGGCAGGACCGACGGGAGAATGCCGCGGTCGACAACAAGCAGCGCCTCGATCGACCCCATCGCGTCCGACGGCGGGACTCATGCTTCCGGAGGGACGTCAGCGTCCGCGTGGCCTGCTAGCAAGCTTCGACTGCGGCAATATCGAGCGGGCCTGCCCCGGTCGCCCCATTCTGCGCCCGGGGTATGGGCGGCCGACAAGCCCGGGCGCACCGCGGATGCCGCCGCCGCGCTGGTCGGGAGGCGCGGGGCGCGATATGGGGCGGCATGTCCGGATCCATGCCGCTCCGAGGGCGCGACCTGCTCGGGATCGAGCGTCTGCAGCCCGCCGAGATCACCGCCCTGCTCGACCTCGCGCAGGCCTATGCCGAGCACGCGAGGGGCGGGGGGCGGCACGGTGGGCCGAACGGCGAGGCGCTGGCCGGGCTGACGCAGGTCAACATGTTTTTCGAGACCTCGACGCGCACGCAGGCCTCCTTCGAGATCGCGGGCCGCCGCCTCGGCGCGGACGTCGTCAGCATGGCGATGCAGGCCTCCTCCGTGCGCAAGGGCGAGACGCTGATCGACACGGCCGTCACGCTCAACGCGATGCGGCCCGACCTGCTCGTGGTCCGGCATCCGCATTCGGGCGCCGTGGACCTGCTGGCGCAGAAGGTGGACTGCGCGGTGGTGAACGCGGGCGACGGGCGGCACGAGCACCCGACGCAGGCGCTGCTCGACGCGCTGACGATCCGGCGGGCGAAGGGGCGGCTGCACCGGCTCACGGTGGCGATCTGCGGCGACGTGGCCCACAGCCGGGTGGCGCGCTCGAACATCCTGCTGCTGGGCAAGATGGAGGCGCGGCTGCGGCTCGTGGGGCCGCCGACGCTGATCCCGTCGGGCGCGGCGGACTGGGGTTGCGAGGTGAGCCACGACATGGCCGAGGGGCTGGCGGGCGCGGACGTGGTGATGATGCTCCGGCTCCAGCGGGAGCGGATGGACGGCGGCTTCGTGCCCTCGGAGCGGGAGTACTACCATCGCTACGGGCTCGACCGCGCGAAGCTGGCCTGGGCCGCGCCGGACGCCATCGTGATGCATCCGGGCCCGATGAACCGCGGCGTCGAGATCGACGGCGCGGTGGCCGACGACCTCGACCGCTCGCTGATCCGGGAGCAGGTGGAGATGGGCGTGGCGGTGCGGATGGCCGTCATGGACCTGCTGGCCCGGGGGTTGCGGGCGCGGCGCGCGGCCTGACGCGGAGGAGGCGCGATGTCGTCCTACACCGATCTGGCGGACTGGTACGAGCCCGCGGGGGGCATCCTGTTCCGCGTGGTGCGGCCGGTGGAGTGGGAGATCGGGCGGAAGGGCTCGGGCCTGTGGGTGATCGTGCCGCTCAACTACGTGTTCGACGTGAGCATCCCCGCGCTCCTGCGCTGGGCCTTCGACCCGCGGGACCCCCGCTACCTGAAGGCGGCGGCGCTGCACGACTGGGCGCTGGAGCAGGGCTGGGACGGGGTGTCCTCGGCGGCGCTGTTCTCGGACGCGCTGAAGGCGGACGGCGTGGGGTTCTTCCGGCGCCTCGCGATGGTGCTCGCGGTCGTGGTGTACAAGTTTCGGTAGGCCGGCAGGCCATGCGCGGCCGTCGCCTCCCCGGCGGGCGTCGCGGGCGGGACGGCGGGCGTAAGCGGCGGGGACGGGCCACCCGGCCGCATTGACCGCCCCCGAGGCCCCTCCTAGAACCGGGCGGACCGCTGAGCGCACCGATGGGGGTACCGATGGAAGGCCTGCTGCTCGAGTACCTGCCGATCCTGATCTTCCTCGGCCTCGCCATCGGGCTGGGGCTCGTGCTGATGCTGGCCGCCGTCGTGCTGGCCGTGCGCAACCCCGATCCCGAGAAGGTCTCGGCCTACGAGTGCGGGTTCAACGCCTTCGACGACGCGCGGATGAAGTTCGACGTGCGCTTCTACCTCGTCGCCATCCTGTTCATCATCTTCGACCTCGAGATCGCGTTCCTGTTCCCCTGGGCGGTCA
>CAZWWR010000262.1:0-3542 GCA_964637265.1 uncultured Jannaschia sp. | reverse complement strand
CGCGCGCCGCGAGCGGCGAGCAGGTGACGAGCCCCGAGACCGCGAGCGGCGCGAGACCGCGCTGGCGCAGCCGCGACACGCCGCCCAGCGCGCCCGCGGCCTCGCCGGCCGCGAACAGCACCCCGTCGAGCCGCGAGATCGTGTCGGAGCCCTCCAGGAGCGCGGCGTTCTCGTCCTGCAGCACGCCGTCGGCGAACTCCGCCACCACGACCTCGGCGCCCTCGGCCGCGGCGTGGGCCACGAGCGCGCGGAAGCCCGCCTCGATCCGGTCGAGCGGCATGCGGTAGGTCGAGGGCATGCCCGCATCCGTGAAGTCGCGCGCCGGCACGCCGGCGTCGAGGAAGGCGTTGTAGTCGCCGAACGCGCCCGTGCCCGTGGCCTTGATCCCCGCCACCGCGACGCCCGCGCGGCGCAGCCCGTGGGCGAGGCTCACCGCCGCCGTGGTCTTGCCCGCGTTCATCGACGTGCCGAAGACGCCGATCACGGTGACGTCCTCGGGCACCGCGCGCTCGGGCAGGGCGAAGGCGGCCACGTTGAGCGTCTCGCCCTCCGCGTCGCGCAGCAGTCCCACGGGGCGCAGGCGCGTGGGCTCCTCCATGCGGTCGTGCGCGCGCACCACGCGCCCGGCGATGCCGCCCCCGGCCATCAGGTCGCAGCCCTCGGGGTCGATCTCGGCCACGCCCTCGAACTGGTCCGGCGCGTAGCGCTCGCCGACGCACACGACCACCAGATCGCCCGGGTAGCTCTCCGAGGAGCGGCCCTCGGCGAGCTGCAGCTTGCCGTGCTGTCCGACCTGCGCGATCTCGGCGAGCAGCAGGTCCCCCGGCACCGCGGCGGAGAAGTCCCGGCCCATGCCCGCGACGAGCGCGCGGTCGACCCGCCGCGTGGTGAAGGCCCACTTCGCGCTCCGAGCACGGGTGGCGGCCAGGTCCTCGATGATGTCCATGCGTCGTCTCCCTGTTGGCCGCTCCAGGATGGCGCCGCGGAATGAACCGATCCGCGCGGGCGGGTGAACGCTCCCTGTCGCGTCGATGAACGGCGCATGAACGGCAGGGCCGCGTCCGCCCGCGGATCCCCGTCGGCCGGGACGTCCCGCGCCGGTCGACCTCGCGGTCCAATGGGTCGCCAGAGCGCGCCGGCGGCGCGGATGGCGGGGCCTGCGTTCGGGGTCGCAGCGCCTCCCGAAGCGCGCCCCACGCGACGCGGACGTGAAACGGGAGAACCTGTCTCCATGCAGGTCGGATGGGCGTGCTCGTGGCGGCCGCGCGCCGGGGTGCGGGCCCGTGCGATACGCCCCCTCCAGCCATCGGGGCGCCTCCGGCGCCGCGTCCTCCGCAGATGGCAGGGCCTTGGACGGCCGGCCGGCCGCTCCCTGCGGGTCCCGGAACCGACCTGCCGTCATGGCGCCGTCGCGACCACGGGCGAGGATGCGGTCGCCGTCCCTCAGCCGATGGAGACCCGCCATGCCGAAGTCCGCCCTCGTCCTCGCGGCCGCCCTGCTCGCCGCCGCTCCCTCCCTCGCCCGGGACGACCTCGCGGGGCGCGACCTGCCGCCCTGGGACGTGGTGCTCGTGGCCCATCGGGGCCTGGCACCAGGGCTGCCCGAGAACACCATGGCCGCCTTCGAGGACGTCGCCGCCCGCGGCGTCGGCGCCATCGAGATCGACCTGCGCGGCACCGCGGACGGCGAGGTCGTCGTCATGCACGACGAGACGGTGGACCGCACGACCGACGGCACCGGCGCCGTCACCGAGCTGACCCTTGCCGAGATCGAGGCGCTCGACGCCGGCAGCCACGCCGGGGACGCCTTCGCGGGCGAGCGCGTGCCGACCTACGAGGACGTCCTCGCCTTCGCCGCCGAGCGCGGCATCACGCTGCTGCTCGACATCAAGCTCTCCGAGACCCTCGACCGCGAGCGCATCGTGCGGCTGACCGAAGAGCACGAGGCGGTGCTGGGCGTCGTGGTCGGCGTCCGCTCGCTCGAGGACCTCTCCGAGTTCCGGGCGCTCAACCCGAACCTGCGCACGCTGGGCTTCATCCCCGAGCCCGGCGCCATCGGACCCTTCGCGGAGGCCGGGGTGGAGATCATCCGCCTCTGGCCCGAGTGGATCCGGGGCGAGGACAGCGAGCGGCGCGGGCCGATCCCCGCGGATTGCGACGGCGTGGAGAACTGCCTCGTGGAGCGGGTGCGCGAGCTCGGCCGCCCGGTCTGGACCACCGCCGGGGAGGCGGGCCGCGCCGAGCTCATCGGACTGATGGAGGCGGGCGTCGCGGGCATCCTCACCGACGTCCCAGACGAGATGGCCGCCCTGCAGGACGACGTCGAGGCCCTGCGCGACGGAGGGTGAGGGCGGCCGCTTCCGCCGCCCTTGCGAGCCTCAGCCGGCGGCGCGCCTCCGCCCGAGGAGCATCAGGAGCCCGAGGCCCGCGAGCGCCAGCGGCCCCGCGGCCGGCACCGGCACGGGGGCGGCGAACACGGCGAGGTTGTTGCCGTTGGATCGCGGCTCCCCGCCCGAGGGGCGGTTGACGAGCACCGAGCCCCCGGCGTTGTCGGATCGCGCGAGGGTGGTGGAGCCCCCGCCGTCGAGGTTGAGCGCGTCGAAGGCCCCGAGGGCCAGCATCAGCTCGCCGGTCTCGAACAGCGTCGTGCCCTCGCTGTAGCCGGGCTGGCGGCCGTCGATCGCCACGAGGTGCAGGAAGCGGCCGTCCTCGCTCACCCCCGCCGCGGTGCGCGGGTTGGGGCCCTCGAAGCCCTCGGTGCCCGTGGGCGCGACGTTGGCGCCGTCGTCCACGAGGGTGTGCGAGCCCGTCAGCGCGATCGCGGCGTCCCCGGCGTCGAGAAGGTCCACGGCGATCGAGACGTCGCCCTCTGGCCCGATCAGCAGCGTGTCGTCGAACACGCTGTCGGGCTCGGCCGGCGAGACGGGGGCGCCGCCCGAGACGGTGAGGCCGCGGATGTCCTTGGGCTCGGCCTGAGCGTCGCAGCAGGGCGCGAAGAAGCCGCCGTTGACGGCGAACCGCGCGCCGGTCTCCTCGAGGAACTGCGGCGTCGTCTGGGCCACGGTCTCGAGCGGCCCCGAGGGCGGCGTGGCGGCGAAGGCGACCTCCGGCTCCTCGAGGTCGATGCGCAGCGCGTAGGCGCGGCTGTCGCCGGTGGTCACGCGCGCGAGCTCCACGCCCTGGTAGAAGGCGCGATACTCGCCGACCTCGATCGGGGCGGCGATGGCGGGGGTGGCCGCGAGGGCCAGGACGGCGGCGAGGCGCATGGGGGATTCTCCGGGGATGGGCGGGGACGGGCGGGCCGCGCCACCACAGCGCACTCCCCCGTCGCCTTCATGTCGGGCGTCCGACAGTTCGATGACGCCCGCGGCCGGCGAGGCAGGCACCCGCATGCTGTCCGCCTTCTCCTCCGGAGCCGGATGTGCCCGGAGCCGTCCGACGACCCCGCTCGATGACGGGAAGGGGCGGTCTGACCGTCGGACAGGAGGACGGACACGCCGCGGCGGTGCTCCTGCCGCCCTGCCTCCGCGGTCACCGCCCCG
>CAZWWR010000261.1:0-3568 GCA_964637265.1 uncultured Jannaschia sp. | reverse complement strand
CGCCGGCGCCGAGGCCCGGCCGTCGCGCATGGGTCGGGCGGCCTTCGTGGCGGCGTTCGGGGACGTCTACGAGGGCTCGCCCTGGGTCGCGGAGCGGGCGCATGGGCTGGAGCTGGGGCCGGCGCACGACTCGGCCGCCGGGGTCGCCTCGGCCCTCGCCCGGGCCTTTCGGACGGCGACGGCGGAGGAGCGGCTGGGGGTGCTCATGGCGCATCCCGACCTCGCGGGGCGGCTCGACAGGGCCCGGCGGCTGACGCCCGACAGCGCGGCCGAGCAGAGGGGCGCCGGGCTCGACGCGCTCACCGACCGGGAGCGGGCGCGGTTCGAGGACCTCAACGCGCGCTACGCCGAGCGCTTCGGGCACCCCTTCATCATCGCGGTGCGGGACCACGACACGGCCTCGATCCTGAAGGCGTTCGAGGCGCGGCTGGAGAACCCGCCCGAGGTCGAGCGCCGCACCGCCTGCGCGCAGGTCGAGCGGATCGCCCGGCTCCGGCTCGGCGACCGGCTCGGGTGAGCGCGGCGCGTCCCGGGGCGTCTCGCCGCTCCGCGGGGCCACGGTGACGTCGCTTCGGGCCGAGCCGCTGACGGCGGAGGCGTTCGCGCCGTTCGGCGCCGTGCTCGAGACGCGCGGCGAGCCGGACCGCGTCATCAACGCCGGCCTCTGCGGGCGCTGGCACGACCTCGCGCCCCTCGAGGTGGAGGGCCGCGCGGGGATCAGCCTCTTCCTGGCCGAGCCGCGGCCCCTGCCCCATCGCGTCGACCTGGTCGAGCGCCATCCGCTCGGCAGCCAGGCCTTCGTGCCGATGACGGAGCATCCGTTCCTCGTCGTGGTCGCCGAGGGCCGTGGCGAGCCCGGGCGGCTGCGCGCCTTCCTTGCGGGGACCGGACAGGGCGTGGCCTATGCCCGGGGGGTGTGGCACGGCGTCCTGACGCCGCTCCACGCGCCGGGGCGCTTTGCGGTGATCGACCGGGTCTCGGACGGGCCCAACCTCGAGGAGCGGCGGCTCGACCCGGCGGCCACGATCATCGCTTGACGTAACGGCCATAAGGGGTTTTCCGAGGCTGCGGCATGTGGCTTAAACCGGGACATGAGCAGTTGCGTCTTCGTCCAGATCCGGTGCCATCCCGGCACGACCTACGCCGTCGCGCAGGAGATCCATCTGCGCGAGCTGGTCTCCGAGCTCTACTCGACCTCGGGCGAGTTCGACCTGATGATGAAGATCTACGTCCCCGAGGGGGTCGATGTGGGCAAGTACCTCAACGACCGGCTCTTCGACGTTCCAGGGATCTCGCGCTCGCTCACGACGATGACCTTCTCCGCGATCCGCACGCCGGACGAGGGCTGAGGCCCGTCGCCGCGGGCGGCGTCCTGCCACGGCCCGGACCGGCGCGAGGAGGCTAGATCGGCAGCCATGAGAATCGCCGACCTCCCTCCCGCCGCGCTCCGGCGCGTCGACGCCGCCCCGGACGCACGGTTCTACGCCGTGCCGCGCATGGTCGCGCACATCGATCCCAGGGCCATCGCGGCGGTCCGGGCGCTCTACGCGGAGCGATTGCGGCCGGGGAGCCAGGTCCTCGACCTCATGTCGAGCCGCTACAGCCACCTGCCGGACATGGCCCTCGACGTGACGGGGCTGGGGCTCAACGAGGCGGAGCTGGCCGCCAACCCGGCGCTCGGGCGCCACGTCGTGTGCGATATCAACGAGGCGCCGGAGCTGCCCTTCGCCGCGGGGACCTTCGACGCGGTGCTGTGCTGCGTGTCGGTCCAGTACCTCCTGCGGCCCGTCGCGGTGTTCGCCGAGGTGGCGCGGGTCCTGCGGGGGGGCGGGGCGTTCCTCGCGACCTTCTCCAACCGCTGCTTCCCGACGAAGGCCGTGGCGCTGTGGCAGGCGCTCTCGGCGCCCGAGCGGGCCCGCTACGTGGCCCTGGCGATGGAGGAGGCGGGCCTCCTCGGCGCCGAGGCCGTCGAGATCCTGCCCGAGGACGGCCGGGGCGACCCGCTCTGGGCCGTGACGTCCCGGGCGCCCTCGGACTGAGGACCGCGCCGCGGCGGCCCCGCCGGGGCGAGATCGGGCGCGGGCCCTCGACGTGGCTCGTCTCCGCGGGGAGCGGACGGCGCCGCCGGGCGCGACCCTCGGGCCGAGACGCCCCAATGCTTCGCCCCCCGGCGAAGCGCGCGGGTCAGCGCCGCTCGAGGGCGAGCCTCGCCGCGAGGCCCACAAAGACGGGGTCCGTGGCGCGTCGCAGCGCGCGGGCCGGACACGGGGTCCCGGGTGAGGGCGCGTCCGATCCGTCCGGCGAAGACGCCGATGAGGGCGTCGATCGCCGTCCCGCCCAGGTCGAGGACCGAGCCCCGGATGAGGAACTGCACCCGCACCGAGCCCCGATCCGGTTCGACGACCTGCGGCATGAGGGCGAGCATGAGAACGGCGACCTCGAAGGCGAGGAGGCGCATGACGACCCCGTCCCGCCATGCGGCTCGTCGGGTCGGCGACGACCGGCTCCGGGGTTTCGCCGGACGCCCGTAACGCCTCGACCGCGAGGTGGAGGAGATGGCCGACGCCCGCGCGGCGCACGAGCTCGAAGGCCGCCGGGTTCGCCGCCTGGCCGAGACCCCCCGAGAGCGTGAGGGAGCGGGACCCATCGCGATTCCCAGCGAGGCCGCGACGCCCGCCCTCGGCCCCGGCCGCGCGCCCCGACCCAGGCAGAAGAGCATGTCCGCGCCCGGCGTCAGGTTCAGCGCAGGGGCGATGGGGACGACGACGGCGAGCGTGTGAGGGTCGATCATCCGGACCATCGGGCGATGCGCGACCCTGGCGATCCCGGCGGGCAGAGGCGATCCGTGCGATGCGGGGCCGGTCCGTGCGTCGCGGCCGACCTGCCGGCGAACTGCCCCCCGGCCGTGCGTCCGGCGATGCGCCGTTCTGCCACCGAGCCCTCGGGCCGGCCGGACCGGCCGTCGAAGGGCACCGCCGGGCGCGTCCGCGGCGAAGCCCACGAGCGGGCTCGGCGCAGGTCGCGCCGGCGGCGGCAGATGAGGGGTTTGGACGACGCCCGAGCGGAGGTCCCGACGTCGCCGCCCCGTCCCGGACCCTGCACGCCGCCGCGCAGACCGGGCCCGGCAGCGGCCCCGACAGGTGCCCGACCCGCGCCACGGCGAGGGGGCCATGGCGTCTCCGAGCTCGCGAGGAGGCCCTCCGCGGTGTCCCAAGCGGACCGCCCGTTCCATACTCGGACCAGGGAGCGTGTCGGAGATGGGTGGCTCCCGGCGATGAGCGAGACGCCACCGCGCGCGCCGTCCCGGACGCCGGAGTTCGGAGACGTTCGGCGGTGTCGAGGGGCCACGGCGCGCAGCGGAGAGGGGCCGGGCGCGCCCGCCGTCGGGAGGCGCACCCTCCCCCAGGCCAAGGGCTTCCGCGGGCCAGCTCCCCCGCCTGGCCCGCGGCGCGACACCGATAACAGGCGGGCTCATCGGGCCCCGAGGAGTTCCGCGGAGACGTCTGGCACGGGGAACGATGGCACCCGCAGGCCGCGTGGCGATGCCGCATCGCCCGCGCGGGACCGG
>CAZWWR010000260.1:0-3586 GCA_964637265.1 uncultured Jannaschia sp. | reverse complement strand
GCCGACCCAGGGCTGGTGGATCTCCTCGTCGCCCAGGCCCATCGCGTAGAAGTAGGAGCGATGCGGCGCCCGCGCCGGCCCCTCGGTGACGTGCCGGCTCGGCAGCCGGGACTTGTCGGTCGGCGTCTTCAGCATAACCTGTCCCCCTAACGGTCCCGCAGGGCGATACGGCGCGGAGGCGGACGGAGCAAGCTTCGGCCTAGGTCCGGCCGGGAAGCCGACGACGGGCCGAGGGGGAAAACCAAGCGCATCGTCACCGGCGATTCACCGCCCAAATCGATTGCCGGGTCGGCGACATGCCGCTACAGTTGCACAAAAAGAACATAATAATAACGGTAGGGCAATCGAGCATGACACATTCCCGTCCCGAAGACACGGTCTTCGCGGCCTTCGTCGCCCCTGCGCGGCCGAAGTCCGAACTCTGGCGACTCATCGTAGGCCTTCTCCTCGTCACCGCCGCCTATGCGGGGGGCTTCGCCCTCCTCGCGGGCACCGTCTGGCTCTTCGCCGGGCCGGCCGCCGCCGACGGGCTGCTGACGCGCCTCGCGGCGGCCGATACGCCGACCGCGGTGGTCCTGCTGCTGTTCACCTTCGTGGGGATGGCGGCGGGGCCGGTGCTGGCGGCGCGGTGGCTGCACGGGCGGTCGCCGTCCACGCTCCTCGGGCCGGACTGCGCGCGGGGCTTCGCCGCGGGCGCGGTCGCCGCGGCGGCGGTCTTCCTCGTGCAGGCGCTGGTGCTTCCGGCACCCTACGATCCGGTGCCGAACACGCCGCTGGCGCTGTTCCTGACCTTCCTTCCCGCGGCTCTGATCGGGCTGGCCATCCAGACGGGCGCCGAGGAGGTGCTGTTCCGCGGCTACCTCCAGAGCCAGCTCGCCGCGCGGTTCGACCACTGGGCGGCGTGGATGCTGCTGCCCTCGCTGCTCTTCGGGGCGCTGCACTGGAATCCGGCGGCCGGCGAGAACGCCCCGCTCCTCGTCGCGGCGGCGACGCTGTTCGGCCTCCTCGCCGCCGACCTGACCCGCGTCACGGGCTCGATCGGCGCGGCCTGGGGGCTGCATTTCGCCAACAACTGCATGGCCATCCTCGTGGTGGGGCTCGACGGGACGCTCTCGGGCCTCGCGCTCTGGCGCACCCCCTTCGACGCCGCCGCCGTCGAGACGCTGCGGCCGCTCCTGCTGCAGGACATGGCGATGACGCTGGCGATCTGGGCCGCGCTCCGGCTCTGGTTCGCGCGCCCCTGGACCCGGCCGGCGGGGCTGATCTTCTAGGAGGGCGGGGGCCGCCCGGCGCTCCGGCCGGGCGATCCCGGGTGCTGCCGGGCGTCCGTCGAGCGAGCGTCCCCCGAGCGACGGCCGGAGGGCACCTCTTCGCGTCGTCCCGCCCGCGGGGCCGCGCCTCCTCACGCAGGGGCGGCTACGCGGTGCTGCCGGGCGCCGGCCGGAAGGCGTTCCGGAACCGCTCCGTCCGCCATTCGATCAACCCGCGCCATACCGGATACGTGCCGCGGGGGCCGGACACCGTGCCCGGCCTTCGTCCGTGGCCGGGCCGGGCCGGGGCGGGGCGGGGCGGGGCGAGGTTTGCAAATGCGCCCTCGCGCCTCTACCTCAGACATGCGCCCCCGGGGGCGCGAGACGGACGCGCGGGGCCCGCCCATGAACTGGATCACCAACTACGTCCGCCCGCGGATAAACTCGCTCTTCTCGCGCCGGGAGGTGCCGGAGAACCTTTGGACGAAGTGCCCCGAATGCGGCACGATGCTGTTCCACCGCGAGCTGACCGACAACCTGCAGGTCTGCACGAACTGCGACCACCACATGTACATCTCCCCCCGCGCGCGCTTCGGGGCGCTGTTCGACGGGGGCGCCTTCACCACCGTGGACGTGCCGAAGCCGGTGCAGGATCCGCTCGGCTTCCGGGATCAGAAAAAGTACCCGGACCGGCTGCGCGCGGCGCAGAAGGCCACCGGCGAGGTCGAGGCGATGCTCGTGGCCGAGGGCGAGGTGATGCGCACCCCGCTCGTGGCCGCCGCGCAGGATTTCGGCTTCATGGCCGGATCGATGGGGATGTACGTGGGCAACGCGCTCATCGCCGCGGCCGAGCGGGCGGTGGAGCGGAAGCTCCCGCTCGTGGTGTTCACGGCCGCGGGCGGCGCGCGGATGCAGGAGGGGATCCTCTCCCTCATGCAGATGCCGCGCACCACCATCGCCGTGGACATGGTGCAGGAGGCGGGCCTTCCCTACATCGCGGTGCTGACCCATCCGACGACCGGGGGCGTGACGGCCTCCTACGCGATGCTGGGCGACATCCAGATCGCCGAGCCCGGCGCGCTGATCTGCTTCGCCGGGCCGCGGGTCATCGAGCAGACGATCCGCGAGACGCTGCCCGAGGGGTTCCAGCGGGCGGAGTACCTGCTCGACCACGGGATGCTGGACCGGGTCACGCACCGCAAGGACATGCGGGTCGAGCTGGCCACGATCCTGCGGATGCTCCTGCAGATGTCGCCGCCCGTGCACGGCGACCTGCCCCGCCCGGAGGAGGACGCGCCCGAGGCCGGTGCCGCCGCGTCCGGGGAGGCGTCGGGGGACGCCGCGGCGGCGCCCTCCGCCGGCGCTTCGCAGGGCGCGGAGCCCGCTCCGGGGCGAACCGGGGCCAAGGCCGCGGAATGACCGCCGCCGCCTCCGACGCCATCCTCGCGCGGCTCGGCGACCTCCACCCGAAGGTCATCGACCTGAGCCTCGGCCGGATGCGGCGCCTGCTCGAGGCGCTGGGCCATCCCGAGGCCGCCCTTCCGCCCGTCGTCCACATCGCGGGCACGAACGGGAAGGGCTCCGTCACGGCGATGCTGCGCGCGGGGCTGGAGGCCGAGGGCGGCCGGGTCCACGTCTACACCTCGCCGCATCTCGCCCGCTTCCACGAGCGCATCCGCATCGCCGGCGCGCTCGTCGGGGAGGCGCAGCTCTCCGAGCTGCTCGACGCCTGCGAGGCGGCCAATCGCGGGCAGTCGATCACCTTCTTCGAGATCACCACCGCCGCCGCCCTGCTCGGCTTCAGCCGCGAGCCGGCGGAGTGGTGCCTGCTCGAGGTGGGGCTGGGCGGGCGGCTCGACGCCACGAACGTGGTGGCCCGCCCCGCGCTCACCGTGATCACGCCGGTCTCGCTCGACCATCAGGACTGGCTCGGCGAGACGGTCGGCGAGATCGCGGGCGAGAAGGCGGGCGTGCTCAAGCCCGGCGTGCCCTGCGTCGTCGCCCCGCAGGCGACCGCCGCGCTGGAGGCGATCGAGGCGCGGGCCGAGGCGGTCGGCGCGCCGCTCCTGATCCACGGCCGCCACTGGCAGGTCTGGGAGGAGCGGGGCCGCATGGTCGTGCAGGACGAGACGGGCCTGATGGACCTCCCGCTGCCCCGGCTGCTCGGCGCGCACCAGGTGGTGAACGCGGGCACGGCGGTGATGGCCTTGCGCGCGCTGGGGCGGGCCGGGGGCTCGGAGGCGGCGGTCACGGAGGCGGAGTGGCCCGCCCGGATGCAGCGCCTCGCGCGGGGGCCGCTCGTCGCAGCGGCGGGGCAGGCGGAGCTGTGGCTCGAC
>CAZWWR010000259.1:0-3598 GCA_964637265.1 uncultured Jannaschia sp. | reverse complement strand
CCGGGCGGCCTCGGCCGCCAACCACGCGGCGTCGGGGTCCGGGACCGATCCGTCCAGCATCGCCCGGAGCACCCGGCGCGTGGCCATCGCGCAGGCCATGCTGGTGCCGCTGTACCAGACCCGGGATCCGGCGGCGGATCCGGCGGCGAGCACGCCCGGATGGGCCACGCCGTCCTCGGCGGCGAAGGACGCGGAGATCGCCCCGCCGCCGCCGCGCAACCGCGCGGTCGCCGAGTAGGAGGCCGGTCGGCCGTCGGTCGCGCGGTGGCTCGCCGCGACGGTGACGGACTCACCGGAGGCGATGGCGTTGAGGGTGCCGAACCGGGTGACGGGCCCCTCCCCCGCGTCCTCGCCGCGCAGGACGGCCCCCCGGGGCCCGACGCCGTGGGCGAGGCTGTCCGACGGGGCGCCCGCACGGTGGCGGCGGTAGTTCGGATGGTCGAGATAGGAGGCCCGACCCTGACGGCTGTGCACGACGAGCGCTTGGTCCGACTGGACGATCCGCTCGATCCGCGCGCCCTCGGGTCCGTGCACGAACACGCGCCAGAGCCCGGCCGGCGCGCGGGGCGCAAAGCGGGGGTCGGGGTGGTAGGTGGGGGCGACGCTGAGCAGGTAGAACAGCCGCTCCGGACCGCCCGGGACGGGCGCGTGGACATGGCAATGCAGCCGCGCCATGCGCCCGAGATCGACGTGCCGGCCCGGCGCCAGCGGGGGCGCCATGAGGGGCGGCAGGCCCGGCGGCGCGACGGCGATCCGGTAGGCGCCGGGCCCCGGCCGCCCTCCCGCGGGGGTCGGCGGCGTCCAGATCTCGAGGTGGTTCGACGTCCTGTCGCCGGGCTGGATGCGCCATGGCAGCTCGGCCGGGTCGCCCGCGGCGAGGATCGCGGGCGCGGTGCAGCGGGCCTGGTTGGCGTTGCCCGCCGGAAGCTGGATGCGCAGCGGCGGCGCGCCGGCGGGGCGGGAGGACGCGAGATCGGCCATCACCCGCTCGAGCGCCATCGTCCCGTCGCGCGGGCCCGCCTGCATCCCGTAGGAGAGGTTGATGGCGAGCGGGAAGCGCCCGTCGGGCTTGCACGCGCCGTGATCGCGCGCCCAGAGCGCATCGGCGAGCTCGGCGATGCGGCGCAGCGCGAGGCCGGCGAAGGCATCGAGGAAGTTCCCCGCCGGCCCGTGCAGGTATTGCGGCGGGAGGTTGACCACGATGAGCCTCACCCGGCTGGCGAAGTCGGGCTCGGCCTCCGGGTCGCAACCCGCGGCGAGGTCGGCGACATGCGCGCCGTGGGCGCTCCGGTAATCGAGGTCGCGATGGCCCATCGGGAGGGTCGGCTCCACCAGCCCGGCCTCGCGGTTGAACCCGATCTCGTCGAGCCGGCCGCCCCGGGTGTGCCTGGCGAGGAGCGCGTCGATCCCGTTCGGACCGCCGCCCGCATGGAGCTCCCGCCCGAAGGGGAGGCCCGGCTGGCCGCGCGAGGCGGCGGTCTGCTGCCAGGCCGCGAGCACGCGGCTGCGCCCGGCCCTGTCGCGGAGCACGGGGTGACCCAGGGGGATGCCGGTGTCGATCACGCCGGCGATCACGGTGTCGCGCGGGACGGGCGGGATGTGGGCGAGCGCATCGGAGAGCCAGCCCCCCGACGCCTTGCCTCCGGATCCCTTCCCGTGCGCGTCCGGCGCCCCCCCGGGCAGCGCCCTGCGAGGCACGGGCACGTCTCCGCCGATGCCTCCGCGATCGCCCGCGGCCCCGCCTCCCGCAGCCGGCCCGCCCCCCGCCGGTCCGCCGCGCTTCGCGGCGCGGGGGCGGCGGAAGGCGCGGAGGTTCTCGCCCGTCGCCCCGTCCACGTCCCACCACCAGTCGACATAGGGGGAGACGCCGGCTGGGGTGTCGCGTGGCTCGCCCCACTCAGCCATCCCTGCGGATCCACTCGTTCACGGCCCGGTTCCAGATCGAGTGGCTGATCGAATCGGACCGGACCTCGACGTCCTCCGCGCCCGCCGGACGGGTGCCTTCGGGCGGGCGGTGGGGCTCGAAATCGGAGGCGGCGGGAAGCTCGTCCCACACGCGCGGCGTCAGGTGCCCGCCGGTGCAGATCCGGTGCAGCGCCTCGCCCACCTGGCAGCCGAGGAAGGCGCCGGCGTGGGAATCGGCCGGGAAGTGGACGCCGGCCACCGTGCGGTTCGTGGCGATGCGATGGGCCACGAGGAACGGCTGCGCCCCCGCCGCGATACCCGCCATCGGGCCGGCCCCGCGGCTGAGGCGATGGAGCACCGTGGCGATCGCGTAGGCCTCGGTGGAGTGGCCGGAGGGGAAGGCGGAGTGGTCCGGCGTCTGCACGACCGGCTGCACCTCCATCGCGTAGTCGGAGGGGCGCGCCTGCCGGCAGTAGAACTTCACCGGGGATTCCACGTGGATGGCGAGCTGCCGGGCGGCGTCGAGCAGCATCAGCGTGTACTTGCGCCGGCCGGTGTCGAGATGGGTGAGCGCCCCGAAGAAGGGGAGCAGCGTGTCCACCTGCTCGTAGATCTCGGGGAGCCTGTCGGTGCGCAGGTCGGCATAGGCGCGGACCCATTCGAGCTGCGTCTCGAAGTAGCCCGGGTCGTCCGGCCGCTCGATGCGGGCGATCTCGTGACCGTGGAGCATCACCGATGCGAGCCCGTCCGTCCCGTCGACGGCGAGGCGGCTGGTGAGGCGCGTCACCAAGAGGAGCGAGCGGGACGCGGCGCGCAGCCGCTCGAGGTAGCTGTTGTCGACGGGCAGGGCCGGCGGCGTGTCGGTGGGCCGGCCGTTCCACTGGCTGGCGAGCGCGTCGTGGCTGAGGATCAGCGCGGTGGACAGCATCGGGGAGCGGTGCCCGCCCGCGTGCTGTCGAAGGGCGATCCCGTCGGCCTCGTCGAGGGCGCTGGTACCGCCGCTCGTCCCCCCGCTGGTACCGCCGCTCGTGCCCCCGCTGGTTCCGCCATACGCCGTCATCGACCGATCTCCCGTCCGCTTGCGCTGACTGGAGAGTGGCGAGGCGGCGGCCGGAGCGGCAAGTCCGACACCGCCGCGACTGCCCGTTTTCACGGCGTTTTCACGGTCCGGGGACTGACCGGGGGACGTATCACCGCAGATATGATATGACCTTGGGTCACTGGAGTCGGGGGACAGGCATGGATCGGAACACCGCGAGGATCCGAATTCACCTGAACGGGCCGTTCCGCGTGGAGCGATCCTGCGGCGGGGTGTGCACGCCCGTCGGCGCGAAGGCGCAGGGCCTCCTGCTCCTCCTCGCGACGGAGCCGCATGGCGAGCGCACGCGCGCCTGGCTCCAGGACAAGCTCTGGAGCGACCGTGGCCCAGAGCAGGGCGCCGGCAGCCTCCGGCAGGCCCTGACCCAGATCCGCGCCGCCTTCGGCGATGCGCGCGACGTGCTCTTGGCCGACCGGCAGCGCGTCCGGCTCGACCGGGAGGCGGTCGAGATCGTGACCGGTCCGGCGGAGCTCGCCGAAGGGCTCGACGTCCGCGACCCGGAGTTCGACGGATGGCTCGCCAGCCAGCGGGCCGCCGCGGCGCCGCGCGCTGCCATCCCGCCGGCAGGCCCGCACGCCGCCCTGGCCGCCGCCC
>CAZWWR010000258.1:0-3603 GCA_964637265.1 uncultured Jannaschia sp. | reverse complement strand
CGGCGGCGACCCCGCCGCAGGACGCCCCCGGCGCGGACGCGGCGGCGCCGACCAGCTCCCCCGCCGCCTCCCCGATGGAGGGCAACTCGGAGCTCTGGCACCAGATCTTCGCGGTGGGCCATCCGTTCCTCGAGAAGCAGCACCGGCTGTTCGGATGGATGCCGTCAGCGCCGCGCTGCCGGCTGTGCCGCGCGCCCTTCGCGGGCGTCGGCGGGATGGTCACGCGGCTTCGCAAGCGCAAGCCCTCGCCGCGCAACCGCAACTACTGCAACTCTTGCGACGGCTTCCTCAAGCAGTTCCCCGGCGGCGCCGAGGTGGAGATGTCTGTGCTCTTCGCCGACATCCGCGGCTCCACGGAATACGCCCGCGGCGCCCATCCGGCGCAGGTGCAGGTCCGGATCAACACCTTCCTGAGCGGCGCCACCGACGTGGTGACGGACCGCGACGGGTTTGTGATGGCCTTCTACGGCGACTGCATCGTCGCCTGCTGGCCGCCCGGCTACTCCGGCGAGGAGCACGCGGCCAAGGCGCTCGAGGCCGGGCGCGGCATCGTCGGCGCCATGGCCGCCCTCGACGACCCGATCCCGGTGGGGGTGGGCCTCAACTGTGGCGACGTATTCATCGGCACGGTGGACGCGGCCGAGGGCCTCTTTCGCGACGTCTCGATCTTCGGGCTCGAGGTGAACGTTGCGGCACGGCTGGCGGCGGCCGCGGCGGCCGGCGAGGTGCTGGCGACCACGTCCCTGACCGAGGCCGCGGGCTTCCCGGCCGCGATGACGCAGGACTTCGAGCTCGACGGGATCGGCCGGACGGTGAGGGCGATGAACGTCGCCTGAGCAAGGAGGCTGGGGCGCATGGCCGCCCGTCAGGATACCTGTGGAGTTAGACCGAGCGCCGCCGCGGCTCCTACACGGGCGCTGCACGCGCGAACCCCGTCCGTCGATGCCTCCCTTCATGCAGGCGCGCCTGGGAGGGGACGACCGGCGGGCGCGATGCCCTCCGGATGCCGGACGCTCGGGCGAGGATGCGAGGATGCGAGGATGCGAGGATGCGCCTACTCCTCGGCTAGGTCCTCCAGCGCGTCGTGCCGGTACAGCTCGAGCCCCTCGGGCCCGAGCCGCACCACGCCCTCGGCCGTCCAGACCCGCAGGGTGCGGTTCACGTTCTCCCGGGCGAGGCCGGACAGCGCGCCGAGGTCGGCCTGGCTGAAGCTGCCGGGGATGAGGAGCGTGCCGTCGGCGCGCGCCGTCCCCCATTTCGCCGCGAGCCGGAGCACGCAACGCGCGAGCCTCACCGCGGCCCGCGTCTCGGACTGCACGGCGAACATGTCGGACGCGTTGCGGACCTTCGCGCAGAGCTCCGCCAGCAGGTGCAGCGCGCTCTCGGGGTGGCTTTGCAGCACGGCGAGCAGGTCGCCCCGGTGGACGGAGCGGCCGGACACGTCGGTCGCGGCGACGACGTCGGCGGAGCGGGGGTTGCGGTCGAGCAGGGCGATCTCGCCCACCACCTCGCCGGGCCCCATGTGATCGAGCACGGACCGGCGCCCCGCGGGCGACATCAGCGAGATCTCGACCCGGCCCGCCTCGATCACGAGCATCGTCTCCCCCGCGTCACCCTGCGCGAAGATCGTGCTGCCGGCGCCGTAGCGCCGCGGCACCGCGCGCGCCATCAGGGCGCGCACGGCCTCCTCGGGCAGCGCGTCGAGCAGCAGGTTGCGCGTGCCGGCCTCGTCCATGTTCCACACCTTCCGCCCGGCGAGGGAAGCCGCGCCCCGGGGGCGCGTCAAGCCCGCCGCGCGGGGCGTCCCCCGTCCGGGACCGCAGGGGAGGGGCCAGGCACGGGGGCGGGTGTTGAAGTCCGGGGGCGGGCACCGTGGCGCGTCGGCCTCACCCGGCCGGGCCGCGGGATGACAGGGCGCGGGCGCGGTGCTAGCCCCACGCCGACCTCTGGCGCCGGCGACCGGGACGGGAGACGAGAGTGCAGATCGAGGAGACGACGCTCCCGGCCGTGAAGCGGATCGTCCCGCGCCGGTTCGGCGACCATCGCGGCTTCTTCGCCGAGACCTGGTCCCGACCGCGCCTCGCGGAGGCCGGGATCGAGATCGACTTCGTCCAGGACAACCACTCGCTCTCCGCCGCGCCCGGAACGGTGCGGGGCCTGCACTTCCAGGCGCCGCCGCATGCCCAGCACAAGCTCGTCCGCTGCGGGCGCGGGGCGCTCGTCGACGTGGCGGTGGACATCCGGCGCGGCAGCCCCGGCTTCGGCCGCTGGACGGCGGCAGAGCTGACGGCGGAGAACGGCGCGCAGCTCCTCGTGCCGGCGGGCTTCGCGCACGGCTTCCTCACGCTCGAGCCGGACACCGAGATCGTCTACAAGTGCTCGGACACCTACGCCCCCGAGACCGAGGGCGCGCTGCGCTGGGACGACCCCGAGATCGGAATCGACTGGCCGCTCGACCGCATCGCCGGCGGCGGCGGCCGGATCCTGTCGGACAAGGACGCCGCGGCGCCGGGCCTCGACGGCTTCGACACCCCCTTCGACTACGAGCCCTACCCCTGGGAGGTCCGCTCATGAAGATCCTCGTCACCGGCGGCATGGGGTTCATCGGCTCCGCCGTGGTCCGGCTCGCCGTCTCGCGCGGGCACGCCGTGGTGAATGTCGACGCGATGACCTACGCCGCCTGCGAGGCCAACGTGGCGCCGGTGGCGGACAACCCGCTCCACGCCTTCGAGCGGGCCGACATCCGCGACCGCGCCGCGATGGACCGCATCCTCGCCCGGCACGCGCCCGACGCCGTGCTGCACCTGGCCGCCGAGAGCCACGTGGACCGCTCCATCGACGGGCCGGGCGCCTTCATCGACACGAACGTGACGGGCACCTACACGCTGCTGGAGGCGGCGCGGGCCCACTGGGAAAGGCGGGGGCGGCCGGAGGGGTTCCGCTTCCACCACGTCTCGACCGACGAGGTGTTCGGCTCGCTGCCGCCCGACCCCTCGGTGAAGTTCACCGAAGCGACGCCCTACGACCCGCGCTCGCCCTACTCGGCCTCGAAGGCGGCCTCCGACCACCTCGTGCGCGCCTGGCACGAGACCTACGGCCTCCCGGTGCTGCTGACCAATTGCTCGAACAACTACGGGCCCTACCACTTCCCCGAGAAGCTGATCCCCGTGGTGATCCTGAACGCGCTGGCGGGCGAGGAGATCCCCGTCTACGGCGAGGGCGCGAACGTGCGCGACTGGCTCTACGTGGAGGACCACGCCGACGCGCTGCTCCTCGTGCTGGAGCGGGGCGCGGTGGGGCGCTCCTACAACGTGGGCGGCGAGAACGAGCGGACGAACCTCGAGCTCGTGCGCGCCATCTGCGCGATCCTCGACCGCCTCCGCCCGGACGCGGCGCCCCACGACCGCCTGATCGCCTTCGTCGCCGACCGCCCGGGCCACGACATGCGCTACGCCATCGATCCGGCGCGCATACGCGAGGAACTGGGCTGGCGCCCCTCGGTCACCGTCGAGGAGGGGCTGGAGCGCACGGTGCGCTGGTATCTCGCCAACGAGCGGTGGTGGCGCCCCCTGCAGGCGCGCGAGGGCGTGGGCCGGCGGCTCG
>CAZWWR010000257.1:0-3614 GCA_964637265.1 uncultured Jannaschia sp. | reverse complement strand
CCGTCACTCCCTCCGCCGCAGGCGAAGACACACGCAACGGGGACGTGCGGCCGACCTGACGGCAGAGCAGCAGCACCGGGAGCAGGCCGACCGCGGCGATCACGAGGCTCGGGACCGCGGCGCCCTGAAGCCGCTCGTCGGAGGCGAGGCGGAAGGCCTGCACGGCGAGCGTGTCGTAGTCGAAGGGCCGCATGATCAGCGTCGCGGGCAGCTCCTTGGCCACGTCGACGAAGACGATCAGCCCCGCGGTCATCAGGGACGGCGACAGGATCGGCAGGTGGACCTGCCCGACGGTGCCGAGCGCCGAGCGGCCGAGGACGCGGGAGGCCGCGTCGATGTTGGGCGTGACCGTGGCCAGCCCGCCCTCGTAGGCCCCGATGGCGGCGGCGAGGAAGCGGATCATGTAGGCGGCGACGAGAAGCGTGATCGAGCCGGTGAAGAGGAGGCCCGTCGAGAGGCCGAACTGCGCCCGCATCCAGGCGTCGAGCGCGTTGTCGAACGCGGCGAACGGGATCAGGAGCCCCACGGCGATCACCCCGCCGGGCACCGCGTAGCCCAGCCGCGACAGGTGGAGGAACCCGCGCGACAGGCGCGAGGGGCGCATGCGGTCGAGCTCGCCCAAGAGGAGCGCGGCCGCCACCGTCACCAGCGCGGCGACGAGGGCCAGCGTCACCGTGTTGCGCAGGAAGCCGAGGTAGCGCGCGCTGAGCAGGTCCTGCTCGGACCCGACGGCCATCGATCCGAGCGTGAGGGCGGGCAGCCCCGCCCCGAGCACCACCGGAAGCGCGCAGGCCGCCGTCGCCGCGAGCGCCCGCCCACCGCCCAGCCGCACCCGGGGCCGGGGCACCGAGGCGCGCCCGCCCGCGTAGCGCGCCCGTCCCCGGCTCGTGCGCTCCAGCACCGCGAGGACCAGCGCGAAGGAGAGCAGCCCGAGCGCCAGCTGCGCCGCCGCCGCCCGGTCGGCGAGCGTGAACCAGGCCGTGTAGATGCCGGTGGCGAAGGTCTGCACGCCGAAGAAGGCCACGGTGCCGAAATCCGCGATCGTCTCCATGGCCACGAGCAGCAGCCCCGCCGCGATCGCCGGCCGCGCCATCGGCAGGGTCACCGTCAGGAAGGCGCGCACGGGTCGGGCCCCGAGCGAGCGGGCGACCGTGGCCGGGTTCGCGCCCTCGAGGATGAAGGCCGAGCGCGCGAGGAGGTAGACATAGGGGTAGAGGACCAGCGTCAGCATCAGGGCGGCGCCCCCGAGGGAGCGGATCTCGGGGAACCAGTAGTCCCGCGGGCCCCAGCCCGTGACGTCCCGCAGCAGGGCCTGCACGGGCCCCGGATGGTCGAGCAGGTGGGTGTAGGCGTAGGCGAGCACGTAGGCGGGGAACGCCAGCGGCAGGACGAGCAGCGCCTCCAGCCAGCGCCGTCCGGGGAAGTCGCAGGCGACCACGAGCCATGCCGTGACCGTGCCGATCAGGAAGGTGCCCGCCCCGGCGAGCGCCACGAGCGCCAGCGTCGCGCCGACGTAGCGGGGCAGCACCGTGCCCGCCATGTAGGAGATCGTCTCGGTCGAGCCCGAGACCGCGGCGGCGAGCACGCCGAGATGCGGCAGGAGGCAGACGCCCGCCACGAGGCCGGCGGCGATCAGGGCGGCGAGGGCGGAGAGGCGGGACATGGGGTGCACCTACCCCGCCGCCGGGGGCTGCAAAAGCCCACCGGTACCGCCGCGCCCGGGGGTGCGGACTCGTGCGGACTGGTGCGGGGGGCGGTGGGGCCATCGTCGCCGGATCTCCGGCGGGGGAGGTCCGAGGCGCCCGCGAGGGGGAGGGCGCGCGACCGGGGATCGGGGCCCGACCCCCGGGCCGGGGGATGCGTTCGGCGCCCGGCGGCGGGGGTCAGATGCGGCGGGCGATCTGCTCGGCCAGCAGGAGCCATGCCGCCTCGTGCGCGGCGACTATGGCGGCGTAGTTCTCCGTGTCCGCGACGGGCGCGACGATGGTGAAGGGCTCGACCCGCCCGCGCCGCCCATCGCTGCGGATGGCGTAGGTTCCCGTGAACAGGAGCGTCGCGTTCGCCTGCACGATCATGTCCTCGACGAAGATCCGGAGCTCCGTCTGCGGGATGCCCTCGAGCGGCCAGGGCTCGACCGCGACGACGGCGTCGGTGATCTGGTTGAGGTGGCGCACGAGCGACGCGGCGAGGGCGCGATCGGGGAGGTCGGCCCAGAGGCGGCTCGTGTCCGTCACGAGGCTGCCGTCCGGCTGCTGGAGCGGGATCTCCTGGTTCACCGCATATTCGGGGATCGAGACGCCGCGGAGCTCGACCGACGTGGTGGCCGCGTTCACCCGCAGGGCCGAGGTCGAGGGAGGCGGCGCGTAGTAGGCCGTCTCGCCGCAGGCCGCGGCGAGGGAGCACAGGGCGAGCGCGAGGGCGAGGCGTGTCATGGCGATCAGCGTCCGAAGATGAGGGAGTTGGGGTTTCGTTCGAGGGATCGCGAGAGCGCCGAGACGTCCTCGGCCGCGCGGGTGGCGGCGCGGAGCGTCTGCACGAGCTCGTTGTTCAGGCGGGAGCCGGTCCCGTAGGAGGCCAGCAGCGTGCCGGCCTGGTTCGACAGGCCCGCGAGCCGCTGCACGAGGGCGGGAAGGTCGGCCGCGGCCGATTGGATCGAGTCGGCCGCCCCGCCGGCTGAGGCGAGGGTCGCGTTGAGCTGCTCGATGGTGCCGCCGGTGCGGATCGCCTCCAGCGTCGCCCGCACCTCCTCGAGCGCGTCGGCGAGCACCACGGGCACGTCGTCGGCCTCGTCCGAGGAGAGGAACGCGTCGGCGCTGCGCATCAGCGCGGTGGTGCTGTC
The DNA here is from genome assembly GCA_964637265.1 of uncultured Jannaschia sp. Lineage (GTDB taxonomy): Bacteria > Pseudomonadota > Alphaproteobacteria > Rhodobacterales > Rhodobacteraceae > Jannaschia. The sequence continues at coordinate 775 of CAZWWR010000257.1, read as the reverse complement.
CACGAGGTCGTCGAGCGCCAGGGCGTTCGCCTTCGCGGTGAGCTGGTTGAGGTTGGCGCCCAGGGCCTCCGCCTCGGTGAGCACGCGCCCGGCGCTCTCCGACAGGGCGGGGAGGGCCTCGGTGCCAGCGGCGACGGAGAGGGCGGCCCGCTCGGCCGCCTCGAGCGCCCCGGTGAGCCGCGCCGCCGCCTCGTCGGCCGCCAGCCGCGACACGATCCCGCGGACGTCCTGCGTCGTGGCGGTGAGCTCGGTGATCAGGAGGGGAATGCCCGGATCGGTGACCACGGCCGTGCCCCCGTCGAGGAAGGCGCGCGCGGAGGCGGGCAGGGCCTGCGTGTCGGCGGAGGCCAGGATCTCGCGCGCCGCGTCGACGACCTCGCCCACCGAGACGGCCAGCGCGTCGAGATCCGCCGTGCCGCGGGCGATGTTCTCGGAGGCGGTCTCCACGGAGGCGAGCGCGGCGTCGAGCCCCGCCGCCAGCTCCGCTTCCGCGATGCCGTCGCTCACCCCGCGCAGGTTCGCGGCGGTGGCCGCGGCGTCGGCCACGAGCGCGTCGATCTCGGGCGCGGCGAGCGTCGCCTCGAGCTCGGCCAGCGCGATGGCGCCCGACTGGAGCGCGGCGCGGGCGGTCGAGGGAAGGGCCTGCGCGTCGGCGGATGCAAGGATCCCCTCGGCCGCGTCGACGGCCCGACCGAGATCGACCTGACGCTGACGCCCGCCACCCAGCGTGAGCGCTCCAACGTGCAGATCGCCGACGAACTCCGCGAGCAGCTCA
>CAZWWR010000256.1:0-3622 GCA_964637265.1 uncultured Jannaschia sp. | reverse complement strand
GACCCGCCCGGCCGGCGCCGTCTCGCCCGTCCAGTGCATCGGCGCGAAGACCTCGCCGCGGCGCACCGCGTCGGTCACGAGCACGCGCAGCACGGCCTGCCCCCCGGGGCTGCGGACGGAGGCGAGGGAGGCGGGGCCGAGGCCCAGGCCCGCGGCGTCGGCCGGGTGGATCTCGAGGAAGGGCTCGGCGAGATGCGCCGAGAGGCGGGGGGCGCGGGCCGTGCGCGTCATCGTGTGCCACTGGTCGCGGACGCGCCCGGTGTTCAGGCGGAACGGGTAGCGCCGCCCGGTGCGCGCCGCGGGCGGGCGATGCCGGACGGCGATCATCCGGGCGCGCCCCGAGGGGGTGAAGAAGCGCCCGTCGCCGAAGAAGCGGCCGCCCGTGCGGGTCGCGGTGACGGGCCAGCGGACGGGGGAGAGCGCGTCGTAGCCGGCCTCGTCGAGGCCCGCGAGGCCGGAGATGTCGAAATCCCGCCCCAGCGTGCCGGCGATGCCCGAGAGCGCGGCGTGCTCGCGGAAGATCTCGGCGGGGCTGGCGTGGTCGAACCACCGGGCGAAGCCCATGCGCCGCCCGACCTGCGCGACCTGCCACCAGTCGGGCCGCGCCTCGCCCGGCGGCGGCAGGACGGCGCGCTGGCGCGAGATCACGCGGTCGGAGTTCGTCACGGTGCCGTCCTTCTCCCCCCAGGCGGCGGCGGGCAGGAGCACGTCGGCGAGGCGGGCGGTGTCGGTCTCGGCGGTGATGTCGGAGACCACGGTGAAGGGGCAGGCGGCGATGGCGTCGCGCACCCCGTCGGCGTCGGGCAGCGTGACGGCCGGGTTGGTGTGCATGATCCAGAGCGCCTTGAGCCGGCCGTCGGCCGCGGCGCGGAACATCTCGACCGCCTTGAGCCCCGGCCGCCGGGGCAGGGGGGCCGGGGCCTCCCAGAAGCCGGAGACGGCGGCGCGGTGCACGGGTTCCTCGAGGTCGAGATGGCAGGCCAGCGTGCTGGCGAGCCCGCCCACCTCGCGCCCGCCCATCGCGTTGGGCTGCCCGGTGACGGAGAGGGGCCCCGTGCCGGGCCGTCCGATGCGGCCCGTGGCGAGGTGGCAGTTGAGGATCGCGTTCACCTTGTCGGTGCCCGAGGTGGACTGGTTCACGCCCTGGCTGAACACGGTGACGACGCGCTCGGTGCCGATCCACTCCCGGTAGAGCCGCGCGAGCAGGGCGGGCGGCAGGCCCGTGGCGGAGGGGTCGTCGAGGCGCGCGGCCTCGAGCGCGGCGTCGAAGCCGTCGACATGGGCCACGAACCCCTGATCCACCGCGCCGGCCGCGTGGATCGCCGCGAGCAGGCCGTTGAACAGCGCCACGTCCGAGCCCGGCGCGAGCGGCAGTCGGAGGTCGGCGCCCTCGCAGGTGGCGGTGCGGCGCGGATCGACCACGACCACGCGCATCCGCGGGTTGGCGGCGCGCGCCGCCTGCAGGCGGCGGAACAGCACGGGGTGGCACCAGGCGAGGTTCGAGCCCACCAGCACGACGAGGTCGGCCTCCTCCAGATCCTCGTAGGTGCCGGGGACCGTGTCGGTGCCGAAGGCGCGGCGGTGGCCCGCGACGGTGGAGGCCATGCACAGGCGCGAGTTGGTGTCGATGTTCGCGGTGCCGATGCAGCCCTTCATCAGCTTGTTGGCGAGGTAGTAGTCCTCGGTCAGGCACTGGCCCGAGACGTACATCGCCACGCTGTCGGGGCCGTGCGCATCGACGGCCGCGCGGAACCGGCCCGCGACCGTGTCGAGCGCGTCGTCCCAGGAGGCGTCGCGCCCGCCGATGCGGGGCCGCAGGAGGCGGCCCTCGAGGCCCACCGTCTCGCCCAGGGCCGTGCCCTTGGAGCAGAGCAGCCCGCGATTGGCCGGGTGCTCCCCGTCCCCGGAGACGTGGAGCCCGCCCGCGCCGTCCGGGGTGAGCCGCACGCCGCAGCCGACGCCGCAATAGGGGCAGGTCGAGCGGATCGAGGGGGCGCCCGTGCCGTCCATCACGCGGCCCGCCCGAGCCGGCCCGCCTCGAGCAGCACGCGGCCGCCCTCGACGCGGGCCGGATAGGTCGCCACCCGGCCCTCGTCGGGTCCCTGGGCGGCGCCCGTGTTGAGGTCGAACACCCAGTTGTGCAGCGGGCAGGTGACGGAGGCGCCGTGGACGATCCCCTCCGAGAGCGGGCCGCCCCGGTGCGGGCAGCGGTCGTCGAGCGCGAACACCTCGTCCTCGCCCGTCCGGAAGAGGGCGACGCAGCCCCGCGCCGTCTCGACCTTGCGGGCGCCGCGGCGGGGGATGTCCGCGAGCGCGGCCACGTCGAGCCAGACGCCCGTGCCGGCGCCGTCCCGGGCCCCGTCCCGCGCCCCCTCACTCGTCCCGTCTCTCCCGTCGTCCATCGCCCGGTTCATCGCGACGTCCTTCATTCCGCGGCCTCCGGCACGAGGCGGGCGACGGGGCCCTGCGTCCGCTCGTGCACGGCGCGCTCGGCCCATGGGTCGTGCTGGTAGACGGTCTGCGAGAGCTCGAAGGCGGCGACGAGGCGGGCGCGCTCGGCCTCGTCGGCGATCCGCTCGCGCACCCAGTCGAGCCCGACCTTGCCGATCCACTTGTAGATGCGGTCGAGGTAGCGGGCGTTCTCGCGGTAGAGCTGCACCACGGCGACCGTGACGGCGATGGCCTCCTCCTCGGTCGGCACGTCGAGGAGGCGCTCGGTCTCCTTCACGTCCATGCCCGCCGCGCCGCCGACGCCGACCTGGTAGCCGGAGTCGACGCAGACGATGCCCACGTCCTTGCAGGTGGCCTCGGCGCAGTTGCGCGGGCAGCCCGAGACCGCGAGCTTGACCTTGTGCGGCGTCCAGGAGCCCCAGAGCGCCTTCTCCAGCTTGACGCCGAGGCCCGTGCTGTCCTGCGTGCCGAAGCGGCAATGGTCGGTGCCCACGCAGGTCTTCACGGTGCGCAGGCCCTTGGAATAGGCGTGGCCCGAGACGAGGCCGGCCTTGTTGAGGTCGGCCCAGATGTGGGGCAGGTCCTCCGAGCGGATGCCCAGCAGGTCGATCCGCTGGCCGCCGGTGACCTTGACGGTGGGGACGGCGTACTTCTCGGCCGCGTCGGCGATGGCGCGCAGCTCGCGCGGGTTGGTCAGGCCGCCCCACATGCGCGGGACGACCGAGAAGGTGCCGTCCTTCTGGATGTTGGCGTGCTTGCGCTCGTTGATGAAGCGGGACTGCGGGTCGTCCACGTAGTCGAGCGGCCAGTCGGCCAGGAGGTAGAAGTTGAGCGCGGGGCGGCACCTGGCGCAGCCGTCGACCGTGCGCCAGCCCAGCTCCTGCCAGACGGCGTCCATCGATTTGAGCGCGCGGGCCTTGATCAGGCGGCGGACCTCCTCGTGGGAGAGGTCGGTGCAGGGGCACATCGTGTCGGCCGTCTCGACCTCCGCGCCGGTGGTGAGCGCGACGAGCTGCTCCACGAGGCCCGTGCAGGTGCCGCAGGAGGCCGAGGCCTTGCAGGTGCTGCGGACGGCGGCGAGCGAGGTGGCGCCGCCCCGGATGGTGGCGACGACCTCGCCCTTGGTCACGCCGTTGCAGCCGCAGATCTCCGCGTCATCCGGCAAGGCTGC
>CAZWWR010000255.1:0-3633 GCA_964637265.1 uncultured Jannaschia sp. | reverse complement strand
CGCGACGAGCCCGCGGAATGACGGCGCGCGCCCGCCCCGGCACGCGAGCGAGGGGGGTCGGCCCCGCCGTGCCAGAGCCGCACCGGAGGCCAGTGCCCGGCCCGTGGCCCCAGGCCGGACCCTCCAGCGAACTAGGCAAAGGTGAAGCGGGCAGCACCCTTGTCGCGGCGCCGGCACGGCTCCGCACCCGGCCATCCGCCCATCTCATGCGGGCTGGAGACCACTCCATTCGTCGCCCGTCATCGGCGTCACGGACGCACCGGCCCACGGATGCGGGCAGCGGACCAGTCCGGCGCCCGCACGGCGGGGCTTCGCCCCTCGATGCCGTCCCCGGGGGCCGGGCCGCTCCGCTTCACCCCCCGACCGCCGCCCCCCGCCGATAGGAGGAACACCACCATGGGCATCCTCGAAGTGAAGGACGTGGGCAAGCGCTTCGGCGGGCTCCAGGCCCTCTCCGACGTGAACCTCTCGGTCGCCGAGAACACCGTCCACGCCATCATCGGCCCCAACGGCGCGGGCAAGTCCACGCTGCTCAACTGCCTCGTCGGCAAGCTCATCCCCGACACCGGCTCGGTCTCCTTCGCGGGACAGTCCGTGCTCGGCCGCCGCCCGCACGAGATCAACCAGATGGGCATCTCCCGCGTGTTCCAGACGCCCGAGATCTTCGGCGACCTGACGGTGCTGGAGAACATGATGATCCCCTGCTTCGCCAGGCGCGACGGGGCGTTCCAGCTCTCCGCCTTCGCCGACATGATGGAGGACGGGGAGATCGTCGGCCGCGCCGAGCGGGAGCTCGAGGAGATGGGCATGGCCGACAAGCGCCACATGCACGCGGCCTCACTCTCCCGCGGCGACAAGCGCCGCCTCGAGATCGGCATGTGCCTCGCCCAGGAGCCGCGCCTGCTGCTGCTAGACGAGCCGACCGCAGGCATGGCCCGCGCGGACACGAACAACACCATCGACCTGCTGCGCGAGATCCGCGACCGCCGCGAGGTGACGGTCTGCATCATCGAGCACGACATGCACGTGGTGTTCTCGCTCGCCGAGCGGATCACCGTGCTCGCGCAGGGCACCCCCCTCGTCGAGGACACGCCGGAGCGGATCAAGGGCAACCCGAAGGTCCGGGAGGCCTATCTGGGCGAGAGCTCGGGCCACTAGGCCGCCGCGGGGGCGGCCCCGCGAAATGTACGAAATGGGTTCCGGGCCTCCCAGAGTTGCCCCGAACCGGGGCAAAACCGCCGGAGGGCGCCATGAACGTCAAACCCGACTTCTCCCGCCAGGCCAACATGGCCGCCACCGCGCCGGCCTACTTCTCGGTCCACGACATCCACGCCTACTACGGCGAGAGCTACATCGTGCAGGGCGTGAGCTTCAACGTGCACGAGGGCGAGATCCTCGCCCTTCTCGGCCGCAACGGCGCCGGCAAGACCTCCACCCTGCGCGCCTGCGCCCAGATCGGCACGCCCGAGCTGCGCAAGGGCGAGGTCTGGCTCGACCATCAGCCCCTGCACAGCATGTCGAGCCACCAGGCCGCCCAGAGCGGCCTCGGGCTGGTGCCGGAGGACCGGCGGATCATCCAGGGGCTCACCGTCGAGGAGAACCTGCGCCTCGCACAGATCGCCCCGCCGATCGGCTGGTCGCTCGACCGCCTCTACGACCTCTTCCCGCGCCTCGCCGAACGGCGGAAGCAGGAGGGGACGACGCTCTCGGGAGGGGAGCAACAGATGCTCTCGATCGCCCGCGCGCTGGCGCGGGACATCAAGGTCCTGCTGCTGGACGAGCCCTACGAGGGGCTGGCGCCGGTGATCGTGGACAAGATCGAGGAGGCGCTGATCGAGATCAAGAACCTCGGCATCACCACCGTCCTCGTCGAGCAGAACGCCGTCCGGGCCCTGCAGCTCGCCGACCGCGCCGTGATCCTCGACACCGGATCGGTCGTGTTCGACGGGGCGGCCTCGGAGGTGCTGGGCGACCGGGCGCTGAGGGAGGAGTACCTCGCCATTTAGCGGCCGGGAACGGCCCCCGATCGCTGCTTCGTCAGGTACTTGGGGGGCGAAGCTACAACGCGTTTGGTCCCTCGCGGGACGGTCCGGCGGTCCGCTCGGGTTCGGCTCGCAGAGCCCGAACCGCGCCTCCGAACTCCGATGGCGGCCACACCACCGCTCTTCGGGTTGAACCGAAGGCTATTCCTGTCAAATCCTTGATGGGTGATGTTCACGTAATAGCCCAGCTCGTTCCCACATGCAGGCACGTAGCGCCTGCCCACACGGCATATGCTCACCCCCCGCCGAACCGCTCCCGAAGCTCCGTCTTGAGGACCTTGCCGTAGGCATTCTTCGGAAGGGCCTCGACGGCGTGCCAGTGCTTCGGGCGCTTGTGGCGGGCGATGCGCTCGAGGAGGTGGGCGTCGAGCACCTCCCAGCCGACCTCGCGCTCGAGGGCCACCACCGCGACGAGCGCCTCGCCCCAGTCCGGATCCGGCCGCCCGATCACGGCGGCCTCGCGCACCGCTTCGTGCTCGAGAAGCGCCTCCTCCACCTCGCGGGGATAGACGTTGCTGCCCCCCGTGATCACCACGTCCTTCGAGCGGTCGACTAGCGTCAGGTACCCCTCCGGGTCTAGGCGGCCGATATCCCCCGTGCGCAGCCAGCCGTCCCGCAGGGCCGCGGCGCTGGCCTCCGGCGCCTCCCAATAGCCGGGCATCACCGGAAGGCCCCGCACGAGCACCTCGCCCGCTCCTCCCTCCTCCGCATCGACGGCGACCTCCACGACCGACTGCGCGCGCCCGACCCCGGCCGCGCGCTCCCGCCAGCGGGGGTGGCCGCGGTCGGCGAGGACGTCGCGCGGGAGAGCGGTGATGGCCATCGGGCATTCGCCCTGCCCGTAGATCTGCACGAGCTTGGGCCCGAACCAGTCGAGCGCGGCCTCCAGATCGGCGAGGTACATCGGACCGCCGCCATAGACGATGGTGCGGATGCCCTCGGCCCGGTCGCCCGACGCGCGGGCGGCATCGAGCAGGCGGCGGAGCATCGTGGGGGCCAGGAACATCGAAGCGTTCCCGAGCGCGGCGGCGAGGCGGAGCACCTCCGCCGGGTCGAAGCCGGAGGCGGCGGGGACCGCGTGACGCGCGCCGTGGAGCACGTGGACGGGGGCGTAGATGCCCGCGCCGTGGCTCATCGGCGCGGCGTAGAGCGCACAGTCGTCCGGCGAGACCGGATCGACGTCGACGGGGTAGGCGAGCGAGGTGGCCGCGAGCATCGCGTGCGTGATCCGCACGCCCTTCGGCCGGCCGGTGGTCCCGGAGGTGTAGAAGAGCCAGGCCAGATCGGCGGGTGCGCGGGGGATGAGGGGCGCCGCGTCCCCCTCCGGCAGGTCGTCGAGAGCCAGGCGCGGGACGGGGCACGTTTCCGCTAGCGCCTCGCCGCGGGCCCGGTCGACGAAGGCGCAGCGGGCGCCGGAATGGCCTAGGATCCAGGCCGCCTCCCGCGCGTGGAGGCGCGCGTTGACCGGCACGGCCGCGGCGCCGGCCCACCAGATGCCCCAGAGGGCGACGAGATACTCGGGCGCGTTCGCGGCCCAGATCGCCACCCGATCGCCCGGCGCGACCCCGCGGGCGGCGAGCCGGCCGGCGAG
>CAZWWR010000254.1:0-3665 GCA_964637265.1 uncultured Jannaschia sp. | reverse complement strand
CGCAGCACGGCGGCCGGCCGCCCCGCCTCGTCGGCCAGCGCCGCGGCCCCCGACACCGTCGCCGAGGCCAGCTCCATCGCGAGCGCCGCCGGCAGGCCCTGGGCCTCCCCCGCAGCCGCCATCGCCTCGATCAGGTGGAAGACATAGGCCGGCCCCGACCCCGACACGGCCGTCACCGCGTCCATCTGCCCCTCGGAGGCAAGCCGCACCGTGCGCCCGACGGCCGTCATCAGCGCCTCCGCGACGACGAGCCCGTCCTCCCCGGCCGCCTCGTTGCCGACCAGCGCCGCGATCCCGCGCCCGATCGCCGCCGGCGTGTTCGGCATGACCCGCACCACCGGCGTCCCGGCGCCCAGAGCCGCCTCGAAGGCCCCGAGCGGCACCCCCGCCGCGACGGACACCACCAGCGTCCCGCCGCCGCCGAGGCCGGAGAGCGCCGGCAGCGCCTCCGCCATCATCTGCGGCTTGACGGCCACCACGACCACCGCGGGGCTGTCGGGGGCCGTCTCCGCGAGCCCGAGCCCGGCCAGCCAGTCCGGCGGCGCCGGGTCCGAGACATGAACCGACCCCGCGGGCAGCCCGCCCGCGAGCCAGCCCCTCAGCATGGCCGAGCCCATGCGCCCGCAGCCCAGGAGCAGAAGCCCCCGCTCCGCGATCCCGGCCACCGGGCCGCCATCCATCGCCGTCGCGTCCATGTCCCGGAGCCTCGCCCGCCGCCGGACGGATGACAAGCGCCCGACCGACCGGCCCCGAGGCACGACGCCCGGCGCCCACCGGGTCGGCGGGCGGGCGATGCGCGGCGAAGCCTGCGCGAGACCCGCCTAGGCGGTGCCGTAGGCCTCGGCGATGGCGACGTGCATGGCCTCGGCGGGGGACTTGTCGCCCCAGCCGACGAGCTGGAACGCCGGGTAGAACCGCTCGCAGGCGGTCACGGCGATGGAGATCATCGCGTCGATCTGCTCGGGCGCCGCCTGCTGGCCCGAGAGCACCAGGCCGTAGCGCCAGACGATCATCTTTTCCTCGGACCACCAGGTGAACGCGCCCGCCCAGCAGGAGTCGTTGACAAGGTTCATCAGCTCCAGCACGGGCGGCAGCCGCGCCTCGCCGGGGTCGAGCTCGAAGGTCGCGATCAGGCGCAGCGTCTCGTCCGCCTCGGAATGGGCGAGCGTGATCTGGTAGGACCGCCAGCGGCCCTCCACGGCGAGCGCGATCTGGTCGTCGCCGATGCGGTCGAACTCCCAGTCATGCGCCTCGGCGATGGTCTGGGTGATGTCGATGGGATCGACGTCGGAGTAGGCGTCGGGCATTGCGGCGGCCTCTCGTCTGGACGCGGCCCGCGGGCGGCGCCGGTTGACTCTGCCGGGCGCGGGCATAACGCGCGCCGTCTCGAGGACAGGGTGGGTCGACGGCGACCCCCTGTCCAGAACTATTCCATCCACAGGGACTTAGGCGCACCACCGCGGCTCGCCGGCCGAGTCGGCCGGTGCGCCGGACGGCTCAGACGGTCGCGGTGCCCACGGCGTCGGCGCCGCGGCCTTCCAACTCGTCGATGCGGGCGCGCAGGGCCTCGTTCTCCTCGCGCGCCTTCTGGGCCATGGCGCGCACGGCGTCGAACTCCTCGCGGGTCACGAGGTCGCGGTCGGCGAGGAAGCGGTCGACCATCGAGCGCATCGCGTTCTCGGCCTCCTCCCGGGCGCCGTGGGCCACGCCCATGGCGTTGGTCATCAGCTGTCCGAGATCGTCGAAGAAGCGGTTGCGGGTCTGCATGGGGGGTCTCCGTCGGCGGGACGGGCGGGTTCGGCGCGCGCCCCGGGGAGGGGCGCTTCCGCCCGCGCTCGACCCCGTATATGGAGGCACCGGCCGAACGGAGCAAGGCCGCTTCCCCCAGGGGTTCCCGCCCGCCCATGTTCGTCCTGCCCTTCCCCGACATCCAGCCCTGGCTGTTCCGCATCGAGCTGGGCGGCTTCGAGCTGGCCCTGCGCTGGTACGCGCTCTCCTACATCGCGGCCCTTCTGATCGGCTGGGGGCTCTGCGTCCTCGTGCTGCGCCGCCCCCGCCTCTGGCCCCGGGGCCGCGCGCCCATGCGTCCCGGCGACGCGGAGGACCTGCTGACCTGGACCGTGCTCGGCGTCATCCTCGGCGGGCGGCTGGGCTACGTGCTGTTCTACCGCCCCGACATCCTCCTCGAGGATCCGCTGGGCGCCCTGCGGATCTGGGAGGGCGGGATGTCCTTCCATGGCGGGCTCCTCGGCGTGATCGCCGCCTGGGCCGGCTTCTGCGCGCGCCGCGGCATCGCGCATTGGCCCATCTCGGACATGATGTGCCTCGTCACGCCCCCGGGCCTGCTGCTCGGCCGGCTCGCCAACTTCGTCAACGCCGAGCTCTGGGGCCGCCCGTCCGACCTGCCCTGGGCCGTGATCTTCCCCGGCATCCGCGCGCAGGAGTGCGGCCAGCCCGCGGGTGAGCTCTGCGCCCGCCACCCCTCCCAGCTCTACGAGGCGGCGCTGGAGGGGCTGGTGCTCGGGGTCGTCCTCTGGGCCGTGGCGCTCATGGGCGGGCTCAAGCGGCCGGGGCTCGTGACGGGGCTCTTCTTCGTGGGCTACGGCCTCGGGCGCTTCGCGGTGGAGTTCGTCCGCGTCGCCGATCCGCAGTTCGTCACGGCGCAGAACCCGCTCGGATGGGTCGTCTCGGCGGGCCCGGTGGGCCTCACGATGGGGCAGCTCCTGTGCCTGCCGATGCTGGCCTTCGGCGCCTTCATGATCGCCCGCTCGCGCCGGCGGGTGGCACACCCGGCGTGAGCCCCCTCGCCGCCAGGCTGCGCGATCGCATCGCCGCCGAGGGCCCGATGACGGTCGCCGACTGGATGGCCGAGTGCCTCCTGCACCCCGTCCACGGCTACTACGCCACCCGCGACCCGCTGGGGTCGGCGGGCGACTTCACCACCGCGCCCGAGGTGAGCCAGGTCTTCGGGGAGATCGTGGGCCTCGCCCTCGCCCAGGCCTGGATCGAGCGCGGGCGCCCCTCCCCCGTGCGCCTCGTGGAGCTCGGCCCCGGCCGCGGCACGCTGATGGCCGACGCGCTGCGGGCCGTGCGCGCCACGGGCCTCGCGGACGCCGCGACGGTGCATCTCGTGGAGGCGTCCCCGGCGCTCCGCGCGGTCCAGGCACGCACCCTCTCCCACCCCGCGCTCGTCTGGCACGACCGGCTGGAGGACGTCCCCGAGGGGCCGCTCCTCCTCCTGGCGAACGAGTTCCTCGACGCCCTGCCCGTCCGCCAGTTCGTCCGCGCCGAGGGCGGTTGGCGCGAGCGCATGGTGACGCTCGGCGGGGGCGGGCTGGCGTTCGGCCTCTCGCCCCCCTTGCCCGCGGACCTGCTGGGCCACCGGCTGGACGACGTCGACGCCGGCGGCCTCGTGGAGTTGCGCCCGGCCCTCGGGCCCCTGATGGCCGAGGTCGAGCGGCGCGTCCTCGCCTCGGGCGGTGCGGCCCTCCTGATCGACTACGGCGGCTGGCGCTCGCTCGGCGACACGCTGCAGGCGGTGCGTGGCCACGCGCCCGTGGACCTCCTCGACGAGCCGGGGGAGGCCGATCTGACCGCGCATGTCGACTTCGAGGCGGTGGCCCGCGCCGCCGCCGGGCTCGCCGCCGCCGAGCCGACGCCGCAGG
>CAZWWR010000253.1:2635-3680 GCA_964637265.1 uncultured Jannaschia sp. | reverse complement strand
GTCGCCGCCTTCGCCGCCGTCACCGCCGCCTACTGGGCCTTCATGCTCACCGACGGCGCGCTCAGGATGCTCGTGCTCCTGCACTTCCACGAGCTGGGCTTCTCGCCGCTCCAGCTCGCGCAGCTCTTCCTGCTCTACGAGCTGGCGGGCATCGTCACCAACCTCTCGGCCGGCTGGCTGGCCGCGCGCTTCGGGCTGGCCGCGACGCTCCGGGCCGGGCTCGCGCTTCAGGTGCTGGCGCTCGTCGCGCTGACCCGTCTCGATCCGGGCTGGGCCGTGGGCGTCTCGGTCGCCTTCGTGATGGCGGTGCAGGGCGCCTCGGGCGTGGCGAAGGATCTCGCGAAGACGTCGTCCAAATCCGCGGTGAAGCTCCTCGCCCCCGAGGCGGGACTCTTTCGCTGGGTCGCCTGGCTCACGGGCAGCAAGAACGCGGTGAAGGGCGCGGGCTTCTTCGTGGGCGCGGGGCTTCTGGCGTGGGCGGGCTTCGGGCCCGCGCTGTGGATCATGGCCGCGGCGCTCGCCGCCATCCTCGCCGCCGTCGCCCTGCTCCTGCTGCCCGGCCTTCCCGCGGGGCGCGAGGAGGCGAAGGTCACCGAGGTGATCAGCCGGAACCCGCGGGTCAACTGGCTCTCGGCGGCCCGGGTCGCGCTCTTCGCCGCCCGCGACGTCTGGTTCGTGGTCGCGCTCCCGATCTGGCTCGCCGGCTACCTCGCGGGCGCGGGGGGGACGGACGACGCGTTCCTCGCCACCGGCGCCTTCATGGCCGCCTGGGTGATCGGGTACGGCGCCGTCCAGTCGCAGGCCCCCCGCGTCGTGCGGGGCGCCGACGCGGCCGCGGCCCGTCTCTGGGCGCTCGCGCTGGCCGGCACGATGGCGGCCACGCTCGCGGCCCATCTGGCGCTGCCGGGCGCGGCCTGGCCGGTGCTCGCGGGGCTCGGCGCCTTCGGGGTGGTGTTCGCGGTCAACTCATCGCTCCACTCCTACCTGATCCTGAGCTTCGCGGGCGCGGAGCGCGTCACGATGGACGTGGGCTTCTACTACATGG
>CAZWWR010000253.1:0-2553 GCA_964637265.1 uncultured Jannaschia sp. | reverse complement strand
CGGCACGCTCCTGTCGGGCCTGCTCTTCCAGCTCGGCGGCCTGTCCGCGGCGCTGGGCGCCTCGGCGCTCCTCGCCCTCGCCTCGGCCTGCGCCCTCCTGCCGATCCGCCCCGCCCGCGCCGCCGCGGAATGAGGCGGGCCATAGGGCCGCAGGTCGCCGCCGCGCCGCCTCGACTGGACGCGCGGCCGGGGCGGCTCCCATCGGCGGCGGGCAACCGACGCGCCTGGCGCCGGCATCCACGGACCGCGCCTGACCTCGCCCCTGTCGCCATGCCGGGTTCGTCCGGCACGTCCCTCGGTCCGAGGCGGGCTCAGCCCCGCATATCCGGCAGTGTGGCGCTTGGGAGAGCCGCCGCCCGTCGTGGTGCGCCGGCACGGGAGCGGGGGGCGGCGGCCCCGCTGCGCCGGCACGGCCGCGCGCCATCGACGGGCCCGGATCCCGTTCGACGCTCCGCGATGGGCCCCGCCCGCCCCGTGGTCGCGCACGTTCACCTATCCGTGGGGCAGGCTTGTCGCGCGGGCGGGCTTGCGACAACCAGAGGATACCGCCGCCAGGGACCCGCCCATGCTCGATGCCGCCGCCCGCCGCCTGATCGATCCGCCGCTGAACCAGGCGGGGCGGAGGCTCGCGGGCCTGGGCGTCACGGCCGACGGCGTCACGCTCGCGGGGCTCGCGCTGGGCCTTCTCGCCGCCGCCACGATCGCGCTGGACCAGCCCGGCTGGGCGCTCCTGCCGCTGCTGGCGTCGCGGCTGATGGACGGGCTCGACGGGGCGGTGGCGCGGGCCAGCCGCAAGACGGATTTCGGCGGGTATCTCGACATAGCCTGCGACTTCGCCTTCTACGGCGCGATCCCGTTCGCCTTCGCGCTGCTCGACCCGGCGGCGAACGCGCTGCCGGCCGCGTTCCTCCTGCTCGCCTTCTACGTCAACGGCACGTCCTTCCTGGGCTACGCCGTGCTCGCCGAGAAGCGCGGGCTCGAGACCCGCGCGCAGGGGATCAAGTCGCTCTACTATTCCGCCGGGCTGCTGGAGGGGACGGAGACGATCCTGTTCTTCGTCCTTCTGTGCCTGCTGCCCGCCTGGTTCGGCCCGCTCGCCTGGGCCTTCGGCGCGCTCTGCCTCGCCACCGCGCTCCTGCGCGTCCTGGGCGCGCGCCAGCTCTTTCGCTAGAGGACCCCGATGCGCTTCACGACCCTTGCGGCGGCCGCCGCCCTCCTGTCCGCCTCCCCCGTCCTCGCCGAGCCCGATCCCTCGGACTGGGACGCCGTGCTCGAGGAGGCGCGGGGGCAGACGGTGTTCTGGCACGCCTGGGGCGGCTCGACGACGACGAACGACTTCATCGCCTGGCTGGGCCGCGAGGCCGAGGCGCGCCACGGGGTGACGCTCCGCCACGTGAAGCTGGCCGATACCGGCGAGGCCGTCTCCCGCGTGCTCTCCGAGCGGGAGGCGGGGCGCGACGAGGGCGGCGCGGTGGACCTGATCTGGCTCAACGGGCCCTTCTTCGCGGCGATGAAGGAGGGCGACCTCCTCTTCGGGCCCTTCGCCGAGCATCTCCCCAACTGGGAGCTCGTCGATCTCGACAAGGGGGTGCAGGCGGACTTCACCGTGCCCACCGAGGGCATGGAAAGCCCCTGGGCCATGGCGCAGGTCGTGTTCATCCACGACGGCGCGCGCGTGGCCGAGCCGCCGCGCTCGGCCGAGGCGCTCCTCGCCTGGGCCGGGGCCAATCCGGGCCGCTTCACCTTCCCGCAGCCGCCCGACTTCCTCGGCACGACCTTCCTCAAGCAGATGCTGCTGGAGCTCGCCCCCGACCCCGCGCGCCTCTCGGAGCCCGTGGGCGACGACTACGAGGCCGTCACCGCGCCGCTCTGGGCCTTCATGGACGAGCTGACGCCCAACCTCTGGCGCGAGGGGCGCGCCTATCCGCAGACGGGGCCGCGACAGCTCCAGCTCATCAACGACGGCGAGGTGGACATCGCCATCAGCTTCTCGCCGGGCGAGGCGACGGCGGCCATCGCGAACTTCCAGCTCCCCGAGACGGCGCGGACCTACGTGCTCGACGACGGCACGCTGGGCAACGCCTCCTTCGTGGCGATCCCGTACAACGCCAACGCGAAGGCCGGCGCGATGGTCGTGGCGAACCTCATCCTCGATCCCGAGGTGCAGCTCAAGGCCCAGAAGCCCGAGGTTCTGGGCTACGGGACGGTGCTCGACATGGACGCGCTGAGCGAGGCGCAGCGCGAGGCCTTCGCGACGCTCGACCTCGGCCCCGCCACGCTCACGCCCGAGGAGCTCGGCACGCCGCTGCCCGAGCCGCATCCCAGCTGGGCCACCCGGCTCGCCGAGGACTGGGTCGTCCGCTACGGCACGGAGTAGGGCGCATCGGGGCGCCTCCGGTGGCCGTGCCTTGCGATTCCGGTCGCCCCGCGCCAGCCCGGGGCCGCGGGAAGGGGGGCGTGGGAGCGGCCGCGCGCTGCGGTAGGCCTCGTGCGGAATCGGATGGCCCGCTCGAGGGTGCGCCGCCCAGCCGACGGGCAGGACGGAACTCCGCG
>CAZWWR010000252.1:0-3691 GCA_964637265.1 uncultured Jannaschia sp. | reverse complement strand
CGCAGGAGCGCGCTGCCGATCAGGATGCCGGTGGCGATGCCCATGCAGGCGGCGATCGAGACGGCCATCGGAAGGGGCGCCCCCTCGACGGCTCCGCCGCCGCACAGCGCGGCGACGAGCACGACGCAGGCGGCGCGGTCCAATCGGCGACGTCGCGTCCCGTATGCCGGTTCCGGCGCCCCGAGATCGACGTGCTCCCGATGTTCCCTCATCCGCCCTTCCCCCGACAGATTGGCCCCGACAGATCGGCCCCCGGCGGTCCGGACCCGTGGGATCGTCCCCGGGTGGACCTGTGCCGATACGTCCGCCGGTCTCCCGGCGCTTGCCGGGGGGTGGCATGCCGCCGCATACCGGACATTGATCTATGTCAAGAAATCGCCCCGCGCGGTGCGCCGACGCTCAGGAATACGACCAAAGGAGGAGGATGGTGCCCAGCGCGATGCGGTAGACGACGTAGGGCGTGAAGCTCACCCTTTCCAGCAGCCGCATCATCCCGTGCAGCGCCGCGAGGGCCGCGAGACAGGCGAACACGGCCGCGAGGAGGCCCTCCCACGCCCGCGCCGCCGCGTCCGGAGCGTCGAGCAGGTCGAGCGAGAGCAGCGTGCCGGAGGCGAGGATCGTCGGGATGGACATCAGCATGGCGATGCGCGCCGCCTCCCGCCGCTCGTAGCCCATCATGCGCGCCCCGGTGATGCAGATCCCCGAGCGCGAGGTGCCCGGGATCAGCGCGAGCGCCTGCCACAGGCCCATCCGGAGGGCGTCGAGCGGGCCCCAGTCGGCCAGGCCGCGCCGCTGCGCCCCCCGCCGGTCGGCGACCCAGAGGAGGAGGCCGAAGCCCAGCGTCGCCCACCCGATCACCGTGACCGAGCGGAGCAGGGCGTCGAGGCCGGTGGCGTGGAGGACGAGGCCCGCGAGCATCACGGGCACCGTCGCCACCGCCAGCCCCGCCGCCAGCCGCGCGTCGGGCCCGTGCGCCCGGCCCCGCAGCAGCTCGGCCGTGCCCCGCAGGGCCCGCGCCACCTCCGAGCGGAAGTAGAGCACGACCGCCACGAGCGTTCCCACATGGACCGCCACGTCGAGGAACAGGCCCTGGTCCTCGAGCCCCGTGAGCGCGGGAAGGAGGACGAGGTGCCCCGAGGAGGACACCGGAAGGAACTCGGTCACGCCTTGCAGGCAGGCCAGTAGCAGCAGATGCCAGATGGGCATGGGGGACTCCGGGCCTTTCGCGGGATGCGGACGCCGCTCGCGCGCGGGATGCCCGCAGCCGCGGCCGGAGGGAAGCGGCGCCCGTGGCCGCCTTCGTCCTTGTGATGCGACCGCTGCGCAGGCGACACGATAGGCCCGGACCGGACCTAGATCTCGGTGCGGAGGCGCATCGTTCGTCCCGGGGGCCGAGGGAAACCCGCAATTGGGGCAGTATTGCTGACCTTGTGGGCCTCTGAGGGCTTTCCTCGTTGGGTGCGGTTGGTGTAAGCGGCGCCGGCGCGCGGTGGCGTGCGGTGGAGCGTGTCTAGGCGGGAGCGGGGCGCATGGCGAATCCGATGCTGAAGTTCGTGACCGTGGGCCGCGAGATGCCGGCCAAGCGGGGTGCGGACGACCGGCGGGACGACTTCCAGGAGATCTACGGCGAGTTCGCCGCCGAGAAGGCGGCCGAGCAGGCCGGGCGCTGCTCGCAATGCGGGGTGCCCTACTGCCAGACGCACTGCCCGCTGCACAACAACATCCCCGACTGGCTGCGCCTGACGGCCGAGGGGCGGCTGCGCGAGGCCTACGAGGTCGCGCAGAGCACCAACACCTTCCCCGAGATCTGCGGCCGGATCTGCCCGCAGGACCGGCTCTGCGAGGGCAACTGCGTGATCGAGCAGTCGGGCCACGGCACCGTCACCATCGGCTCGGTCGAGCGCTACGTCACCGACGCCGCCTGGGACGAGGGCTGGGTGGAGCCCATCCGCGTGGCCGAGGAGCGCCCCGAGAGCGTCGGCATCGTCGGCGGGGGGCCCGGCGGGCTCGCGGCGGCGGACATGCTGCGCCGGGCGGGGCTGCAGGTGACGGTGTACGACCGCTACGACCGCGCGGGCGGGCTGATGACCTACGGCATTCCGGGCTTCAAGCTGGAGAAGCACGTGGTGGAGCGGCGCAACGCGCAGCTCGAGGAGGGCGGCGTGCGCTTCGAGCTGGGCTGCGAGGTGGGGCGCGACGTCGCCTTCGAGGAGCTGCGCGAGCGGCACGACTTCCTCGTGATCGCCACCGGCGTCTACAAGAGCCGCGAGCTCGACGAGGCGACGGATGCCGACGGCGTGATCCGGGCGATCGACTACCTGACGGCCTCCTCGCGGAAGTATTTCGGCGACGACGTGCCCGAGTTCGACTCGGGCGAGCTTTCGGCCGAGGGCAAGCGCGTCGTGGTGATCGGCGGCGGCGACACGGCGATGGACTGCGTGCGCACGGCCGTCCGCCAGGGAGCGACCTCCGTCAAGTGCCTCTACCGCCGGGACAAGGCGAACATGCCGGGCTCCCAGCGCGAGGTGGCGAACGCCGAGGAGGAGGGCGTCGACTTCGTCTGGCTCACCGCGCCGGCCGGCTTCGAGACGGACCAGCCGGCGGGCCGGGGCGCGGGCGACATGCGCGTGGTGGCCGACGCGGAGATCGGCCAGATCGGCCCCGCGACGGGCAAGGACGGCACGCGCGACGCGGGCGGCGAGGTCGCGGGCGCCATGCCGGCCGTGCGCGCCGTCAAGGTCCAGCGGATGCGGCTCGGCGAGCCGGACGCGACGGGGCGGCGCAAGCCGGAGGTGATCGAGGGGGGCGACTACCTCGAGGAGGCCGACATGGTGATCAAGGCGCTGGGCTTCGAGCCGGAGGACCTGCCGACGCTGTGGGGCGCCGAGGAGCTCGAGGTCACGCGCTGGGGCACGGTGAAGGCCGACTACCGCACGCACGAGACGGAGATCCCGGGCGTCTACGCGGTGGGCGACATCGTGCGCGGCGCCTCGCTCGTCGTCTGGGCGATCCGCGACGGGCGCGAGGCGGCGGAGGCGATCCTCGAGAAGGTGGCCGCGGGCGCGGCCGTGGCGGCCGAATGAGCGGGTCGCGAACGGGGCGCTGCCTCTGCGGCGCGGTCCGCTTCGAGCTGGCGGAGGCCCCGAGCGCCTACGGGGCGTGCCACTGCTCGATGTGCCGTCGCTGGACGAGCGGGATCGAGATGGGCGTGCAGGTGCCCGCGGGCGGCCTGACCTGGACCGGGGGCGAGGAGCATCTCAAGGCGTTCCGGTCCTCGGACTGGGCGGAGCGGGTGTTCTGCTCGGCCTGCGGCTCGAACCTCATCTGGCGGCTCACGGCGGAGGGGCCGGCGAAGGGGATGATGTCGGCCAGCTTCGGGGCGCTCGACAGCATCGAGGGGATGACCTTCGATGCGGAGGTCTTCGTGGATCACTGCCCCCCGAGCCATGCCTTCGCCCCGGGCGAGCGGACGCGGATGACGGAGGCCGAGGTGCTCGCGATGGTCGGCGCGCCGCCGCCCGGGGGGGTGGATTGAGCGGCGCGCGCGGGGCCCGCGCGGCGGGGGGGACGGACGTCGTGACCCACGTCGTGACGTCGGTCGTGACGGCGGTCGTGACGGGCCGTGCGGGGGGCCGCCGCGGCGTTCCCGGCGGGCGGACAGACGGGTCAGCATCGTTGACGCGTCGGGCGG
>CAZWWR010000251.1:977-3767 GCA_964637265.1 uncultured Jannaschia sp. | reverse complement strand
CCAGCAGCGCGGGCAGCACCGGCTCGGGGCACGCCCCCCGGCCCAGCGCCTCGAACAGCGCCGCGACGTCGAAGCCCGCCCCGCCGAAGCCGCCCGCCTCCTCGGGGGCGAGCGCCAGCAGCGCGCCCAGCTCGCACAGCTCGGCCCATTTCGCGGGGTCGTGGAAGGGCGGGTCGTAGGCCACCCGCGCCCGGTGCTCCCAGCCGTAGCCGTCGGCCATCCAGCGGCCGAGGCTGTCCATCAGCATCCGGCGGTCGTCGGACTGGCGGAAGTCCATCGCTCAGAGCCCCAGCACGGTCTTGGCGAGGATGTTGCGCTGGATCTCGTTGGAGCCGCCGAAGATCGAGAGCTTGCGGTTGTTGAAGTAGCGCGCCGCCTCGGCCGCGTGCTCCGGCGGGACGAGCGCGAGGTTGCCCGTGAGCGCCTCGCCCAGATCCTCCGACGGGAAGGGCGCCGCGGCCGGCCCCAGCGCCCGGCGCGAGAGGTCGTTGAGTGCCTGCCGGATCACCGTGCCCTTGATCTTGAGCATCGAGGCCGCCGGCCCCGGCTCGCCCCCCGCCTCCGCCTCGGCCAGCATCCGCAGGTTGGTGATCTTGAGCGCCTCGAGGTCGATCTCCGTCTCCGCGATCCGCGCCGCGAACAGCGGCTCCTCGATCAGCGGCCGCCCGTCCCGCCGCATCCGCCGGGCCAGCGCCTTGAGCCGCTCGAGCGCCTGCATCGAGAAGCCCACGCCGGCGATGTTCGTGCGCTCGTGGGAGAGGAGGAACTTGGCGATGGTCCAGCCCGCGTTCTCCTCGCCCACGAGGTTCTCGGCGGGCACCCGCACGTCGGTGAAGAACACCTCGTTCACCTCGTGCCCCCCTTCGATCAGGCGGATCGGGCGCATCTCGATGCCGGGCAGGTCGAGCGGCACCAGCAGGAAGGAGATCCCCTCCTGCGGCTTGCCCCCCTTCGCGGTGCGCACGAGGCAGAAGATGTGGTCGGCGTGCTGGCCCAGCGTCGTCCAGGTCTTCTGCCCGTTCACCACGTAGTCGTCGCCGTCGCGCTCGGCCCGCGTCTTGAGCGAGGCCAGATCCGAGCCCGCGCCCGGCTCGCTGTAGCCCTGGCACCACCAGTCCGTTCCGTCGAGGATGCGCGGCAGGTAGTGGCGCTGCTGCGCCTCGCTCCCGAAGCGCATGAGCACCGGGCCCAGCATGTGCAGGCCGAAGGGCACGATGCGCGGCGCGTCGGCGCGGGCGCATTCCTCCTCGAAGATGTGGCGCTGCACCGGGCCCCAGCCCGGCCCGCCCCACGCCTCGGGCCAGCCGGCCGCGAGCCAGCCGCGTGCCTGCAGGATGGCGTGCCAGCGCTCCATGTCGCCCTTCTCCAGCTCGCGCCCCTCGCGCACCTTGCGCGCCAGCTCGGGCGGAAGCTCGTCGCGCAGGAAGGCCCGCACCTCCTCTTGGAAGGCCCGCTCCTCGGGCGAGTAGCTCAGGTCCATCGCGTCACCTCCCGTCTGCGTTCATCGCGGCGAAGCTGCCGCCCTCCCGGGCCATCCGGCCCAGCAGGCCCGGCACCCGCCAGTACTGCGGGTCGTCCGCGGCCCAGCGCTCGATCCGCGCCACCAGCTCCGCCGCGCCGGTCCGGTCGGCCTGGAACATCGGCCCGCCCCGGAACCGGGGGAAGCCGTAGCCCGCCAGGAACGTCACGTCGATGTCCGAGGGCCTGAGCGCGATGCCCTCCTCGAGCACCCGCGCCCCCTCGGCGGCCATCGCCGTGAGCACCCTGTCCACGATCTCCCCGTCCTCCACCTCGCGCGGGGCGATGCCGTGGCGCTCCCGCTCGGCCGCCACGATCGCGGCGACCTCCGGATCGGGGCGCCGCCGCCCGTCCTCGTAGAGGTAGAAGCCCCGCCCCGACTTGCGCCCGAACCGGCCCATCTCGCAGATCCGGTCGGCCACCGCCGAGTAGCGCTCCTCCGGCGGCCGGGTCGGCGCAAGCCGCTTGCGCGTGGCCCAGCCGATGTCGAGCCCCGCCAGATCCGACACCGCGAAGGGCCCCAGCGCGAAGCCCCACGCCTCGAGCGCCGCGTCCACCTGCTCGGGCGCCGCCCCGTCGAGCACCAGATGGTCCACCGCCTTGCGGTAGTGGGCGAGGATGCGGTTGCCGATGAACCCGTCGCACACGCCCGCCCGCACCGCGACCTTGCGCATCCGCCGCGCCAGCGCGAAGCCCGTGGCCACCGCCTCGGGCGCCGTCCGCTCGCCCACCACCACCTCGAGCAGCCGCATCACGTGCGCCGGCGAGAAGAAGTGCAGCCCCAGCACGTCGCCGGGCCGAGCGGTGGCCGCGGCGATGGCGTCCACGTCGAGATAGGAGGTGTTGGTGGCCAGAACCGCTCCGGGCCGGGCCACCGCGTCGAGCCGGGCGAAGACCTCGCGCTTGAGGTCCATGTCCTCGAATACCGCCTCCACCACGAGGTCGGCCTCCGACAGCGCGGCCATGTCCGTCTCGCCGCGGAACGCCTCGAGCGCCTCCGCGCGTCGCCCCTCGCTCAGCTTGCCGCGCTCCACCGCGCCGGCGAGGTTCCCCTCCACCGTCGCCCGCGCCCGCGCCAGCGCCTCGGCGTCGCGCTCCACCAGCACCGTGCGCAGCCCCGCGAGCAGGGCCGCCGTGGCGATGCCCGAGCCCATCGTGCCCCCGCCCAGGACGCCCACCGCCCCGACCGCGCGCGGCGTGGCGCCCGCCTCTGGGATCTTGGCCACCGCCCGCTCCGCGAAGAAGGCGTGGATCAGCGCCGCGCGCTGGGGG
>CAZWWR010000251.1:0-878 GCA_964637265.1 uncultured Jannaschia sp. | reverse complement strand
CCGCCCGCCGCGGCGCGAAGAGCTGCGGCGAGCGCCGCTCGAGCCGGCCGATCGCCTCCGCCACCGCTGCGTCGTCCCGCTCCGCCGGAAGGTCGCCCGTCCGGCGCCACCCGATCTTGCCCTCGGCCACCGCCCGCGCCGCCCGGAGCGCCACGTCGCGGGGGGCCCCGTCCTCGATCCAGTCGATCAGCCCCGCCTCCAGCGCCTCCTTCGCGCTCGCCTGCCGGGCCGACAGGATGAGGTCGAGCGCCCGCGCCACGCCCGCGAGCCGCGGCATCCGCTGCGTGCCGCCCGCGCCGGGGATGATGCCGAGCGTCACCTCCGGCAGGCCCATCCGGGCGCTGGGCAGGGCGACGCGCGCATGGGCCGCCATCGCCACCTCCAGCCCGCCGCCCAGCGCCGTGCCGTGGATCGTGCAGGCCACCGGCACCGGGCTGTTCTCGATGGCGTCGCACACGCCGGGCAGCCACGGGTCGGCCGGGGGGCGGCCGAACTCGCGGATGTCGGCCCCGGCGATGAAGGTGCGCCCCTCGCCGTAGAGGCCGACGGCCCGCACGCCCTCCTCGGCGGCCCGCTCCAGCGCCGCGACGAGGCCCGCGCGGACGGCGTGGGAGGCGGCGTTCACCGGCGGGTTGTCCACCGCCACGAGGGCGACGTCGCCCGCCCTCTCGTATCGCACCGGCTTCATCGGATGTGCCTCCTCCTCGGGAAGTGCGGCCCCGCTCGTCGCGTGCGCCTCGCGGCGCACGTCATGCCAGGCCCGGGAGCGACCGCGCTGCCGCATCGCTCCCGGACGCCCGGCCTACCCCATCTGCCCCCCCGCAGGGAAGCGAGGGGGGAAGGCTTGGCCGCGCGGGCGCCGGACCGGCCCCGTCCGG
>CAZWWR010000250.1:0-3775 GCA_964637265.1 uncultured Jannaschia sp. | reverse complement strand
CTGGCCCTCGCTCGCCGCGGCGGCGGCGGGGGCGATCACCGTCGCGTTCGCCTACCAGGCGATCGGGCTCGCGGCGATCCTCCTGCCGCTCGGCTACGGCGCCGCGGCCGCCGGTTTCGCGACCTGGGGCCTTCGCTTCGTCGCGCCCGCGACGCCCCGCCTCGTCGCCGCGCTCGCCTCCGCCGTGCTCGGCGGAGGGCTCTCGCTCACGATCCTCTTCGCCGCCCTGGGAGGGGCCTGACATGCAGACCACCTTCTCGCCCGAACAGCTCAAGGACCCGGCCGTCGCGCGTTCGAACGAGATCCTGCGCGCCTGCGTCCATTGCGGGTTCTGCACGGCGACCTGCCCGACCTATCAGGTGCTGGGCGACGAGCTCGATTCGCCCAGGGGCCGGATCTACCTCATCAAGGACATGCTGGAGAACGACCGGCCGGCCGATGAGAAGACGGTCAAGCATATCGACCGCTGCCTCTCCTGCCTCGCCTGCATGACGACCTGCCCCTCGGGCGTCCATTACATGCACCTCGTCGACCATGCGCGCGACCATATCGAGAAGACCTATCGCCGTCCGCTGATGGACAGGATGCTGCGCTGGACGCTGAGCCAGGTGATCCCCTATCCCACCCGCTTCCGCCTAGCGCTGCTCGGGGCGAAGATCGGGCGGCCGCTGGCCTTCCTCATGCCCGACGCGCGGCTGCGCGCCATGCTCGAGATGGCGCCCGACACCATCCCGCCGGTGAGCCGGAACGACGACCCCCAGGTGTTCCCGGCGGAGGGCGAGCGGCGCAGGCGCGTGGCGCTGATGACGGGCTGCGCGCAGCGGGCGCTCAACACCGACATCAACGACGCGACGATCCGGCTGCTGACGCGGCTCGGCTGCGAGGTCGTGGTTGCCGAGGGGGCGGGCTGCTGCGGGGCGCTGACGCACCACATGGGCAAGACGGATGCCAGCCACGCCACGGCGGCGAGGAACATCCGCGCCTGGCACCGCGAGATGCGAGGCGAGGGGCTCGACGCCATCGTGATCAACACCTCCGGCTGCGGCACTACGGTGAAGGACTACGGCCACATGTTCCGCACCGAGCCGCTCGCGGAGGAGGCCGCGGCGGTCGCGTCGATCGCGCGGGACGTCTCCGAGGTGCTGGTCGACCTGCTGCCCGAGGACGCGCCGGCGTTCGCCCCCCGCCCCGCTAAGGACGGGGTCGGCGGGCGGCCGCTCGAGCGGGAGCCGGGGGCGGTGGGCGAGGGGATGCGGGTGGCCTACCACGCGGCCTGCTCGCTCCAGCACGGTCAGCAGATCAAGACCCACCCCAAGACGCTCCTCAAGCGGGCGGGCTTCCAGGTGGTCGAGCCGCGGGACGCCCATCTCTGCTGCGGCTCGGCGGGCACCTACAACCTGATGCAGCCGGAGATCAGCAAGCAGCTCCAGGCGCGCAAGGTCTCCACCCTCATGGAGAAGGCGCCCGAGGTGATCGCGGCAGGCAACATCGGCTGCATGATGCAGATCGGCGCCAAGGCGGGCGTGCCCGTGGTCCATACGGTGGAGCTGCTCGACTGGTCGACGGGCGGTCCCAGGCCGCCCGCACTCCACCCCGACGCGGAAGAGGCGCTGCGGGCGGGGTGACCCTGCGGCGCGCCGGCCGTTCCCGCTGCCGCGGCGGCCAGTCCGATGGCCCACGTCCGGAGTGGTCGGTGCCCCGTGTCCCTCGTCCGGCATGCGAGGGGAACCTCGCCGGGCGAAGCGCGTGGATGCGTGCTCCGGGCCAGAGCACGCGGCACTCCGATCGCGCGCATCGGCGGACAGCTTTCGGAGACGCTTGAAGTCTGCCTGCCGCCCCTTCCCATCCGGCCCTGCAGTCCCGCCGAACGCCGCAGACCGACCTGTCCACCCGCCGCGAAATCATGTCGGGCCGCGCGCTGACTGCGGGCCTTCCCACCGGCACGCCCGCGCCCCGATCCCTGTGATCGCGGCCTGCCCACCGGCGTTGCACGCGGGCGGCTAACGGGAGGGGCGCGGCGCGGCGGCGGTTCGAAGCCCCTTGTCAGACCGCCCGGGCTCGGGAAACCATGCGCATGTGAGGTGCGAGGTGCGGGAATGAGTGTTCGGGTGAGGGCGCTGATCGCCGCGATAGTGATGCTCGTGCCCGGTCTCGTCGCCGGTGGCGAGCCCAGGCTCCGAGAGCACAGGACGGAGGCCGAGAACCGCGGCTGGGAGGCGGTCGGTCGGCTGAACCTCGGGGAGCGGGGCTTCTGCACCGCCAGCCTCGTCACCTCGGACGTGGTCCTGACCGCCGCGCACTGCCTGTTCGACGAGGACGGCGAACGGATCGCCTCGGAGGAGATCGAGTTCCACGCCGGGCTCCGGCACGGGGAGGCCGATGCCCGCCGGGGCGTCCGGCGGATCGTGCTGCACCCGGACTACGACGTCCACGCCGTGTCGCGGCTGCCGCGCGTGGGGAACGACCTCGCCCTCGTGGAGCTCGACCGGCCGGTGCGGAAGGGGCGCGTCACGCCGTTCCGGACGATGCCCGGCATCGGCGAGGGGACGCGCGTCCACGTGCTGTCCTACGCGAAGGACCGGAGCGAGGCGCCGTCGCGCGAGGAGGCCTGCGAGGTGCTCGACCGCGACGCGGACGTGCTGGTCCTCTCCTGCTCCGTCGACTTCGGCGCCTCGGGCGCCCCCGTCTTCGTGGACGCGCCCGGTGGCCTCCGGGTCGTCTCGGTCATCTCGGCGAAGGCAATGTGGCGCGGCCGCGAGGTGGCCCTGGCGGCGGTGATGGAGGGCGAGCTCGATCGGCTCCTGACCGCGTTCTCCCTCACTCCGGCCCATGCGCCCGTCGGCGACCGGCTGGCCTCCGTCTCCGTCCCCGGCAGCATCGTGGAGTGAGGAGAGAGGCCGGAAGGACCTCGTGTCGGGTGGCTTCCCCGATCCTCACGGGTTGATCCCGAGTGTCGCCTCGAGGGGGGAAACGGGATCGGGTAGCGCGGCTGCGTGCGCGGGTCGCCCGGTGGGTCCTTCCTGCTTGAAACGTGGCGGAGAATTGCGGGATCGCTGCCTTGCTGACGACAGGATCAGCGAGCCTCCCGGGCACGTCGTCCACGGTTCGAGGCAGGGTTCCAACGCGGCGTCGACGGTTCCGCGGAGGCTAGCCGGTCTGGCTGCCGGTCGTTCCGTCGACGACGAGCGCTTTCGAACTCCTGAACGGGTTACGGGGCTGTCGGCTCGCGGTTTGCCACGCCGCTGCCTATGCTTCCGTGTCCAGTAACTGGGGGGGCTGAGCTCGGATCGCCGCTGTAAAACATACACCGGCCCACCCTGTCCCCTTCGTCAGGCCCTGCATTCCCCGGTTTCCGCTCCGGCACGGGTGTCGACAAGAAGCGCCCCCCATGCTCCGTCGGCTCAGAAGGGCAGCGAACCCTGCACTGCGGGCGACGGCTCGGACAGGTCCGCCGCGTCGCTCACGACGTTGCCTTCCAGCATGCCGACGGCGAGCACCGGGCAGCCGCCGGACCGGCCGGCGACGATGCGGCTGATGAGCTTGTGGGTGCCGGTCGTGCTCGCGCCGAACTTCGCGGCCACGGTCCTGCCGGTCGCGCGGCCGTCGCGGTCGAGGGCGGGGCCGAGGGACTTGAAGAAGCCGAGCGAGAGCTCCCGCGTGACGATCACGCCGACATCCACGATCCCCGCCTCGTGGAAGGACCGGAAGGCGGAGAGATCCCGGTCGTAGGTCTGGTCCTTCGAGTTCCACTCGTAGTCGAAGGCCACCCGGCCGC
>CAZWWR010000249.1:0-3778 GCA_964637265.1 uncultured Jannaschia sp. | reverse complement strand
CGGGAGTCCGGTCGCTGGTCGAACGCGCGAGCCGCGGCGGGCGTGCCGCCTCCGGCCGCGGAGCCGGGGACGCAGGAGGGGAGTCAGCCCGGCGAGCCCGCGACCCTCGAGGGCGTCCCGGCGCCCGCGGACGGGGGCGGACGCTGACGATCCGGTCCCCCTTGGGGGCGGCGGCGACAGCGGGTGCGCGGGAGGGCCAGGCGAACGGCAGAATCGCTGCCGTTCGCTCCCGGGCTGCAGAGCAGATGCCGGGAGGGGTTCGAAGCGCATGGCATGGATCGAGCGACGTCGTGCGGTGCGCGTCGCCGTGCCGGTGCCGAACCGGGGGACGGCGCCGTGACGGGGTTTCTACTTGGTTTCTGACGGCCGCATTCGCGGGACCCTCCCGCCCAGGCGACCGATGTGTGAGCGTCGGCCCATCGGACCGAAGGGTTGCCGTCGGCGCTGCAAGTCGGTCCGGCGCTGGAACGGCGGCGATGCTCCCCTGTTCCGTGCCGGGGCAGCATCGAGGATGGCGATCCTCCCGCGTGCTTAAGAAAGGCGGGACGGGCTCGGAACCCGGTTAGCGCACCGCTTGGCATCCTTCGTCTTTCCACACGGCGTGGAGCGGCCATGCAGACCGGAGCGGGAATGCCGATCGGACCTTCGCGGGACCATCAAATGCGCCATCCACGTCCGCGGCGGCATCCCAGCGCCGTTTCGTCGCAAGGCGGCGTCCGGTGCGCGATCTGGCTTTGGTCCTCCGCGCCGACGATGTGGACCGTGACGCCGCATGGACGACGAGGGGCGTGCCCTCTGACGCTCCTGCGGCACGGAACGCCTCACCGGGGGAACGTCGCCCGCCCGTAGCGGTTCGCAGGAAGAGTCGGCGCGGAGCGTGCCGATCCACCGTTCCGCCTCGCCTGAGCGTTCACCACGATCGGCGCGGTCGCCAAGGCGCGGGGGAGGCGACCCGCCGCCTCAGCGCTTGCGGAACTTGTCCAGGCTCACGACCTCGCCGGCCCCCGCGCGCGGCTCCTCGGCCTCCTCGAAGGGCGCCTCCTCCCCGTCGTCGCGGGCGGCGTCGGCCTCCTCGGCGAGCCGCGCCTCGGTCTCGTCGTCGGTGCGGGTCTCGAAGCGGAGCCCGAACTCGACGGAGGGGTCCACGAACGTCTTGAGCGCGTCGAAGGGGATGAGGAGCGGTTCCGGCTGGTCGCCGAAGTTGAGAGTGACCGTGAACTGCCTCTCCTCGACCGAGAGGTCCTCGAACCAGTGCTGGAGGACGATCGTCATCTCCTCCGGGTAGCGCTCTCGCAGCCAGTCGGCGATGGCGACGTCGGGATGGCGGGTGTCGAAGGTGATGAAGAAGTGGTGCTCGCCCGGAAGGCCGCCCTCGGCGACGCCCGACAGGACGCGGCGGATCAGCCCGCGCATCGCGTCGTGCATCATGCCGCCGTAGTCGATGGATGCGCCGTCCGACATCATCGGTCCCCCGCTTCGCCCCGATGATATTCCAGACCTCCCAAGGCGGAACAAGGGTGTCAGGCGACAATCGCATGGACAATCTCGGCGGGGAGGGGAGATGCAGGCTTCTGTTGCCAGGTGCCTGCGAACCCCGCCTTACGCTGCTAGGCGCAAGGGCTTAGATTTCGGTATTGCAGACCGCTTACGCGGCCAGCGCCACCGGAGCACGGTTGTCGTTGGCAACTGTACTTGTCGGACCGATGACGGTGGTACCTCACCGAGCGAAAGCTGACCCCTTTAGACGTCCGTCGATCCTGTTTCGGCCCCCTGGTCCCCCAACGAGGGAATCTGGTGGAGCCGCCGGGTACCGCCCCCGGGTCCGATCCGCTTATTACGGGCGCGTTTATCGCCATAGTCCCCTCTCGGGCACGGGGGGAAGATAGGCGGCGCGGGCCGCCCGATCAAGTGGCTTCGCCCCCGCGCGCGACGGAACGATCCCGCCCCGGCCGGGTTGGAGCGTAACCGTCTGAGGGGAGATTCATCATGAAACGCAGACACTTGCTCGTCGCGGGCGTCTCGCTCGCGGCCGCGCCCGCGCTGTTGCGCCCGGGCCATGCCCAGACCGTCACGGATGCGGACGTCCCAACGCAGATGGGGGTGGGCGCCGCGGGCGGCACGTCCGAGCTCGTCGTCGCCGAGCCCGGCGCGATGGAGGGGATCGACCCCGACAAGCACGCGATGATCACGCTGGGCAACATGTCCAAGCATGCCAGCCAGCTCGCCATCGGAATGGTGCAGTCCCAGCCGCTGCGCCAGTTCGCGACCCTCGAGATCGCCGAGCAGGAGGCGATCGCGCAGGCCTTCGGCGTGGCCGGCGGGCCGATGTTCGTGACGCCCGAGCAGGCCGAGATGCTCGTCGCGATGAAGGCGGGCATGACCGACGGCGCCTACCTCGCCGCGCAGATCGACGTCCACCGGCAGGCGCTGGCCGTGGCGCAGGGCTATGCCGAGACGGGCGCCGATCCGATGGCGCGGGGCGCGGCCCTCGTCGCGGTGCCGAGCATCGAGAGCCACGTGGCGATGCTCGCCCTCATCCGCGACACCTCGATGTGAGGCCACCGCCGCCGGGGGCTGCCCCCCGGCGGCGGACGGGGCTCAGAACCCCGCCTTGATCCGCTCGAACGTCTCGTTGTGCTTCTCGCGAAGCTCGCCGGGGAGCGGAAGCTGGGCGAGCACGGGGGCGTCGATGGTGCCCAGCCCCGAGGCCGCGAGCGCCTCCTCGCCCTGGCCCTCCATCGCGACGGCGTTGGCCTGGCCGTAGCCCGCCTCGAGCAGCGCGGTGGTGGAGGACGGGTCGAGCATGGCGTTCACGTAGTCGTAGACGAGGTCGTCGTTCTCCCCGCCCGCCATGTTGACGTAGCCGCACAGCCACAGCGAGGAGCCCTCGGCGGCCTCGCGCTGGAAGCCGATCGGGAAGCCCTCGTCCGCCATGGTCGGCAGGGTCTCGTTCCAGGCCCAGGAGACGAGCACCTCGCCCGACTGGAGGAGCTGCGCGAGCTCGGCCGGATCCGTCCAGTAGGTGCGGAGGTTCGGGTGGACCTGCCGGAGCCAGTCGGAGGCGGCCTCGAACTGCGCGTCGGTCGCCTCGGACCAGTCGGTGACCCCGGTCGCGAGGTAGGCCAGCGCGTAGGCGTCGTCGACGTTGTCGGGGAGCGCCATGCGGCCGGCGTATTCCGGATCGAGGAACACGTCGAGCGAGGCCACCGCCTCCTCGGGCACCTCGTCGGCGTTGTAGGCGATGGCGGTGGAGCCGTAGTCGACGGGGAGGAAGAAGGTCGCGTCGGTGTCGCCCACGCGGGCCCCCGTGAGGTCGCGGTTGAGATCGCCGTAGGCGTCGATCCGCGACGAATCCCACGGCTCCACCAGCCCCGACTCGACGAACTTGGTCACCGAGCCCGCGCAGATGTGGGTGACGTCCGCCTCGAAGCCGCTCGAGAGCTTCTGGAAGGCCTCGTCCTCGTCGCCGAAGAAGGCGAAGTCGGGGCTCGCCCCGTGGGCGTCCACGTAGGCCGAGTGGAAGGCCGGGTCCTCGAAGCCCGCGTAGTCGAACACGGTCATCTGCGCGGACGCGGGAAGGGCGATGGCGCCGGCGGCACCGGCCAGCGACAGGATGCGGATGGTCATCGGGCGGTCTCCCTGTGGGGGCCTCTGGCGGGCCTCGCGAGGGGTGTAGGCCGTGCCCGGTGGCGCGGCAAGCGAGGGGCAGGCTTGCGCGCGCCCGCAGGCCCCGGCACGGTCGCCCCTGCCTGCGGCGCGGGCGGCGGCGCGCCTCCCG
>CAZWWR010000248.1:0-3781 GCA_964637265.1 uncultured Jannaschia sp. | reverse complement strand
GATGAACTGATGCCGTGGAACAGCGAGAAATAGAGCGGTCAGGCCGGACGGTTACGCTCCATCGACACCCGACACTGACACTAGAGGGCTAAAAACAGACACGCCGGAGGGCTGGAACAGACACGCCGGAGGGTATGAACAGACACGCCGGAGGGTATGAACAGACACGCCGGAGGGTAATTAAGACGATTTACAACAGACATCAGTCTGAAATACTGTCTGCCAGTGAGGAGCATCACCGTGCCATCCAGTGCAGTCGCGCTTCGATCGGAGAAGTCGCTGACTCCGGCGATGGTGGCGGCTGTTTGGGAGATTGCGGGCGCGCTCGATGACGCCCGGACCCCCTCGGAAGTGTCGAACTCGGTCTGGTTGGAGATCCCCACGTCCCGGCTGCGTGGCGAAGGCTCACGGGTCGACAACATCTGGCTCCGGGAATGCCTGGATCGCCTGACGGGGATAAAGCTGTCGGGCGAGTATCGCGGCGATCCCTGGGGCGCGGTGGTGCTGGCGGAGTGGCATATCGAGCGGGGCGGGAGCCTCGCGCGCCTGCTGATCCCGCCCGCTGGCGTCCATGCCCTTCGCAGCCCAGCCAACTTCACCAAGATCGAGGCCCATGCCGCTCACAGGCTGTCCGGCCACGCGCGGCGGCTCTATGCCATCCTTTCCGACAAGAAGCGCCTCGGGCGGCCAAGTTGGCGGTTCACGGTGGACGAGCTGCGCGCCTTGATGGTGACCTGCCCCCCGGTCGTCCCTCGTTCATAACGAGAGTCCTTGGGGTTGATAGTGGTCGCTGTCGGGTTGGGCAAGCGCGCCGAGCGCGGAGCCCTCAGATTGCTCAAGCGCCCGGCGCGCTTCTGCGGGGGTCATTCCGCCAAGCGAGGAGTGCGGCCTGACGTTGTTGTAGTCGTAGCGCCAGATGGCCAGCTTGCGCCGGGCATCGGCGAGGCTGCCGAAGATCTCCTCGTTCAGGCATTCGTCGCGCAGGCTGCCATTGAAACTTTCGATGAAGGCGTTCTGCTGGGGCTTGCCGGGGTCGATGTAATGCCACTCGACGCCATTGTCTTTCGCCCATTTCAGGACGGCCTTGCTGGTGAACTCGGTGCCGTTGTCAGTAACGATGCTCTCGGGCTTGCTATAGAGCCGCACCAGCGCGTCCAATTCCCGCGTGACGCGCTCGCCCGAGATGCTGGTATCGGCGATCAGGCCGAGGTTTTCGCGACAGCAGTCGTCGTTTATGGCCAGGATGCGGAACCGGCGCGACGCACCGAAGGTGTCGGACACGAAGTCCATTGACCAGCGCTGGTTGGGGCGCAAGGCCACAGGCATCGGCGACCGGCTGCCGCGCGCGCGCTTGCGGCCGCGTCTGCGGCGGACCGACAGGCCTTCCTCCCGATACAGGCGATACAGCTTCTTGTGGTTCATCGTGATCCCCCTGCGTTCGAGCAGGATGCCGATCCGGCGATAGCCGAACCGCCGCCGCTTCTCGGCGATCTCACCCATTTCCTTGCGGATGTCCGGGTTGTCGGGCGGGCGCTCGCGCCGCACCGTCTTCGGATCGACACTGACCAGGGCGCAGGCCCGGCGCTGCGAGATGTCATGATCCCGCATCCCCTGGAGCGCTGCATCCCGCCGCGCCATCGGCGTCGTCAGGGTTTTCCCAGGAGATCCTTCAGCACGACGTTGTCGAGCATCGTATCCGCCAGCAGCCGCTTGAGCTTCGCGTTCTCGTCCTCGAGCTGCTTCAGCCGCTTCGCGTCAGAAAGGTCCATCCCACCATACCTGGCCTTCAGCTTGTAGAACGTCGCAGGGCTCAACCCGTGCTTCCGGCACAGCTCGGCCGTCGGCATCCCGGCCTCCTGTTCCTTGATCATCCCGATAATCTGCGCCTCGGTGAACCGGCTTTTCCTCATGTCGTCCGCTCCTTCAGGTTGGGCAGACTCTAC
The DNA here is from genome assembly GCA_964637265.1 of uncultured Jannaschia sp. GTDB lineage: Bacteria > Pseudomonadota > Alphaproteobacteria > Rhodobacterales > Rhodobacteraceae > Jannaschia. The sequence continues at coordinate 1,838 of CAZWWR010000248.1, read as the reverse complement.
ATCAGAGCGAGGGAATTTACGGGGGGCAGGTCAATGGGTGTCGAGGCCCAGAAGTCCTATGATCGCTGGTCCGATCTGCGAGCGCGTGTCCTCGACCCGGCGGTCGAAGCGATCAACGACTACGGCACGGTCTCGGTGAGGATGACGCCGGAGAAGCTGGGCCGTTCCATCCACGCCGTCCGCTTCGACTGGTCCTGGAAGGACCCGCATGCGGCGACCGAGACCGCCCGGGAGAACGAGCGGCACAGCGGCACGCGGAGGAAATCGCAGGCGACGGGCGACGCGCCGCCCATGATCGAGGACGCGCCCAAGGCGGAACCGGCGCTGGCCTGGTGGCGCCAGCTCACCGATGCCGAACGCGACGGCTGGGCCGAACGGGTCGGGCGCACGTTCGAGGCGGGCGGGCAGACGATCCCGCGACGGGACGCGGACATCGCACGGGCGGCGTTCGAATGCGAACCGGGCGAACGGGCGCCCTGAACGCCCGCCTTCGCGACGCTTCGGAATCCGATCGGGTCGCTCAGCGCCGTCGATCCCCGGCACAGGACCGATCGAACCAGCTTCTCGCCTTCAGCGTCCCATTCCCGACGTTCCGCCAGTCGCAAGGCGGGAGGAACGGCGCCTCGTTGCCGTCGTACAGAAGGCCGGGGCCGACCATGCCCGAGTAATATCCGTCGCAACCGGAGCCGCCGCCCAGCCCGCTCGCCCGCATCGCCTCCGGATAGCCCAGACCCTCGATCTTGGCGCCGGCCCTGGCGCCGGCGGCCGCGTCGTAGAGGCCCGTCTGGTCCTTGGCGCGGGACCGGACCCAGACGTAGCGGTCGTCGAAGCACACGGTCTCGACGTCGCGCGCGAGAAGGGTCCGCCCGTCCGCCGCCAGCAGGTCGTCCCTCCCCGAAAGGGTCCAATCGAAGGAGCGGGCCAGCACCAGCGCGTTGGGCAGCGTCACGCTCGCCTGCATCCACTCGATCCAGCGCGCCGCCGCGATCAGCGCCAGCGCGCACGACGCGGCGGCCAGGACGATCGCGAGCCTTTGCACGAGGACCCGGTGCGTCCGTGCCTCCGTGGGCTTACCGGTCACCTTCGCCGCCGAAGATGCTGCGGGCGCCATCCGCGAAGACCTCGGCCGAGAAGGTCGCGGTCCAGTCCCCGGTGATCTCATAAGGCGCGCCGCCCGGCTCGAACCCGAGGTCGAGCGGATCGGCGAACCTGTCGCTGAACTCGAACCGCGCCTCCCCCGAGATCACGAGCATGTCCCCACGATCCTGCACGGTGCCGGTGAAGACGCCGCGGACCACGCCGTCTCCGTGGGAGAAGGCGACGTCCCCGAAATCGTAGGCCGCGCCGAACTCGTAGCGGAGCGGTCCGCCGCCCGTCGCGCGCGCCGCGTCGGCCAACTGGTCCGACAACCTGCGAAAGGCCCCTTCGGCGCCGTCTCCATAGGCATATTGCTCCGCAATCTCCCGTAGATGGCCGACCTCGAGAAGATCGACCGCCCGTCCCTCCCCGCGATAGTAATGCGTCGAGAAATCCCAGTCGGTCCATCGGTCGTAGCTCGACGCCAGGCCCGTCGAGAAGTCGTGGAAGCCGAACTCCGTCTCGCCGGGAACGTAGGGGACGGCTTCGCACCGGCAGTTGTGATCGTCACCGGGATGACCGGTCCGGGGGGCTTCGGACCATGTGAACACGCGGCCCTCGTTCCGGCGATGCTCCGTCCGGACCTGCGGGTCGCGCTGCGTACGCCAGACGTAGCGACCCGACGTCGCCGCCTGCTTCAGCGAACGGTGAATGGGCGTTCCTCTCCGGAGGTACTCCCCGAACGCCTCTCGATAGGCCTT
>CAZWWR010000247.1:0-3833 GCA_964637265.1 uncultured Jannaschia sp. | reverse complement strand
CGGGGTTCCGGCGTGGCCGCCGCGCCCCCCCGGATCGGCCCGCGGGGCCGGTGCGCGCGCGCCCCGGGTGGGGGAGCGCGGGGCTCACATCTGCTCCTTCTGCGCCCCCGAGCCGGTGCGGGCGCGGCCGAGATCGGGCTTCTGCCCCTCGGGCTCGGCGCGGTCGCGGGCAGTGTAGATGCCGCGCCCGTCCATCGTGGGCCCGCCATTCGACCACACGCCCTGCGGCGTGGGCTCGTCCACCGAGGTGTTGAGGAAGTAGTAGGAATGCTCCCGCGCCTCGTGCTCCTCGGGGATGGAGTTGGGGATCGGCAGGGTCTTCTCGATCCCGCCCAGATCCTCGATCACGGCGAGCCACTGCTGCTGGTGCATCGTGTCCCGTGCGATGAGGAAGGAGAGCATGTCCTTCATCCCGCTGTCGGACGTCATGTTGTAGAGCCGCCCCGCCAGCGTCCGCCCCGTCATCTCGGCCATCGCGTTGGCGAACATGTCGGCCGCCAGGTTGCCCGAAGCGTAGACGTGGGACATGTCGAAGGGCACGCCGTTGGCGTTCACCGGCATCGCCGAGAGCCCAGAGGACAGGATGTGGCGGGGGTTCATCTCGCCCAGGATATGCTGCGGGTTGCCGCCGCCCATGATGGCGCCGACCACGCTGTCCTCGGCCGCGGCCTCCTGCGCGTCGAGCGGCGCCTTGTCGAGGTTGAGCGCGACGGCGTGGCCCAGGAACTCGATATGGGAGAGCTCCTCGGTGGCCGTCATCATCAGCATGTCGCGGTACTTCGCGTCGCCCCGCGCCCCCATGGCCTGGAAGAAGTACTGCATGGCCACCCGGATCTCGCCCTCCACGCCGCCGATGGCCTGCTGGAGGTACTTGGCGAAGACGGGGTCGGGGCTGTCGACCCGGACCTCGTATTGCAGCTTCCCTGAATGGTAGAACATCGGCGTCTCCTCCGGATGGGCCGCGCGGGTGCCAGGGATCGCGCGGGCCGGGTGCCTGCGCCGGGGCTCCGCGCGCGGGGCCGCGACGGGCGCGGCCGTTCCGGCCCCGCACCCGGTCTCGGGTTGGCCTCGTGTCGCGTGATCCCCTCGCCTCGGCGGGTGTCGCTCGACATAGGGAGAGGGCCGGGAAGGGCAAGGAAAAGCTTCCGCCATGCTCTTGATCCGAAATGCCTTCCCCGCCCCTGATCCCGTCCCTGCCGGCACCGGGGGCGGGTGAGGGACGGCTCTCCGGGCGGAGCGGGGGCCGTCCTGGGACACACCGCGCGGGGCACCCCGGACGGCGGGACGGCCTCTCCGGCCGCGCCCCGCGACGGCGCCCTCCGGGGGGCCTGCGGGGTGCGCGGACGTGCCGATCCCGCGTCCGGAGGGGCGGCCCGGGCCCGGCGTGCTAGGTGGAGCCTGCGACCGTCACCCCAAGCGCCCACGGACCCCGCCATGACCCTGCTCGTCGTCTTCGTCGTCCTCGCCATCGGGGTGTCGTTCCTCTGCTCCATCCTCGAGGCGGTGCTGCTGTCGATCACGCCCTCCTTCGTGGAGGCGGCCGAGGAGGAGCGCCCGGGGCTGGCCTCGGCGCTCAGGTCGCTGCGCGGCGACATCGAGCGGCCCCTGGCGGCGATCCTGTCGCTCAACACCATCGCCCACACGGTGGGGGCCACCGGCGCGGGCGCGCAGGCGGCGGTGGTGTTCGGCGACGCGGGCGTGGGCGTGTTCTCGGCCGTGCTGACGCTCGGCATCCTCGTGCTCTCGGAGATCGTGCCCAAGACGCTCGGGGCCACCTACTGGCGGGGGCTCGCGCCCTTCGCGGTGCGGGTCCTGCCCTGGCTGATCTGGGCGCAGCTGCCGCTCGTCTGGATGAGTCAGGCGATCACCCGGATGCTCACGCGCGGCGCGGCCGGAGAGGAGGTCAGCCGCGAGGAGATCACCGCGCTGACCACCGCGGGGCAGCGGCTCGGCGTGGTGGAGGAGGACGAGACGCGCATCGTCGAGAACCTGTTCCGCCTGCCCGAGATGTCGGTGCGCGAGGTGATGACGCCGCGCACCGTGATCGAGCACGTCGCCGCCGGGGAGACGATCGAGCAGGCGGTGGCCGGGCACGAGGCGTTCCCGTTCTCGCGCCTGCCGGTGACGGGGGCCTCGCTCGACGACGTGCGGGGTTTCGTGCTGACGCGGGAACTCCTGCTCGCGGCGCTGCGCGGCAGGGGCGAGCGGCCGGTGGCGGAGTTCGCGCGCGACCTGCCCCGGGTGCCGGAGGCGACCGACCTCGACACGCTGTTCGACATCTTCCTCGAGGGCGAGGCGCACATGGCGCTGGTGGAGGACGAGTACGGCGGCACGGCCGGGCTGGCGACGATGGAGGACGTGCTCGAGGCGCTCCTCGGCGCGGAGATCGTGGACGAGCACGACGAGGCGGTCGACCTGCGCAAGGTCGCCCTCCTGCAGGCCCAGCGGCGCGCCAGCCGGAGCCGGGGCCGGGGGCAGGCATCCGGGGCGGGCGCACGCCCGGGCTAGCAGGGCGCGTCACGATCGCGCCCGCCCGGCGACCCGCCTGCCGGATCCCGCCGCCCCCTCCGGTCCTCGCGCGGCGGGGGCCTTGCCTTCGTCCTGATCGGGCGCTGCCCCGGAGCCGTGTCGGCCCCCGCCCGCCGTTCCGGATCGGACGGGCGCCCGCTCCATCTCAGCAGAGGGTACCGGACAGCCTCGCGGAACCCTGTCCGGAGCGCGTGCCGGCGCCTCCGCATACATAACCGGGATTACGGCGGATCAGGTTCCGCCGGTGCGTGCGGCCGCCGCCGCCGTCATGTCTCGGGCGGCATGCGCCCACCGTCCGGCATGCGCAGGACGGCCGATCCGTTCCGCCGGCCCGGAAGCGAGCCGGCACTGCTCCGAGGCCGCGTCTGGGAGCGGGCGGCGCGTGGGCCGGCCGCGCGGTGCGCTGCCGGACGGGCGGCGGCACCCGGGGGTGGCTGGCATGGGCCGGCCTGCCTGCGGCCCGGCGGGTGGGCGCCTCACCCCTGGTAGTCGTAGTAGCCCGACCCGCCTTCGGGGAAGCGGCACTTGTTGAGCACCACGCCGAGCACCTGGCTCTGCGCCGCGGCCTCGCGCTCGCAGGCGTCGATCTGGGCGACCGTGGTCTGGCCCGCCGCGGCGGCGATCAGGACGCAGTCGACGTTGCCGATCAGCCCGAGCACGTCGTCGTTCACGAGCAGCGGCGGCGTGTCGAGCATCATCACGGTCGGCTCGTAGGTGGCCTCGATCGTGTGGAGCGCCGCGCGCGCGGCGTGCCCGTGCAGCAGCTCCGCGGAGCCCGCGCGCATCGCGCCATGCGCCGCGCCGACCGCCACGTTGGCGCCGATCCGCACCGCCTGGTCGGCGAAGGAGGACTGGCCCCTGAGCACCGCCTTAAAGTCGCGCCGCGACCGGAGCCCCAGCATCTGCGCCACCGAGGGGCGGCGCAGGTCCATCTCGCAGACCACCACGCGGTTCTCCTCGCGCCGGGCGAGCGCGAAGGCGAGGTTCAGCACGATCGTGGTCTTGCCGCAGGCGGGGCCGGGCGAGGTCACCGCGAGGCTCCGCCAGCCGTTGGCCTGCATCTGCTGCAGGATGCGGGTGCGCAGCTTGTCGATCTCGGCCAGCATCCCGCTGCCGGTGGGCGGCATGACGCGGTTGCGCGCGAGCCAGTCGCGCTGCGGCATGAAGGTCTCGAGCGAGTCCCAGGCGGCCGAGACCGGATCGGCGGCCGGAGCCTGGGTGGGGGCGGTGGCGGAGACGGCCCGGTGCGCGCGCGCCACCACCCCGCCGGGCGCGCGGGCGGCGGCGGCCTCGGTCGTGGCGGG
>CAZWWR010000246.1:0-3872 GCA_964637265.1 uncultured Jannaschia sp. | reverse complement strand
TCGATCGGAACGGACTCTACCCAAACCTGGAGGAAGAAACGGGGCTCAGGTCACCCACCCGACGCGTCGCCTCCTATTGCGACGTCCGCTATGGCGGGACGAAGCCGGCCTTCGGCGAACGGCAGCTTCCGGTATGGGACACAAACGGTGGGTTTTGACCGGGACAGAAACGTCTGGATTTTGTCCGTATCGTCAGCCGCGCCCATTTACAGCGACAGCCCAAAACGCGTGGCGCCCGTGGGCTTGCGCGCTATCGACGTGTGTTGTGTGCAGCGTGACGAGGTCAGCTAAAGATTGGCTGCCGATACAGGCGCCCACTGGTCCCACCACGGTTTCGCCTGTTCAATCTCGTAGGCTAGGGCGAAGAGCATGTCCTCGCGACCGGCGGGCGCCACGAAATGGCTGCCAACGGGCAGACTTTCGCTGGTCAGCCCTGCGGGCACCGACATTCCCGGCAATCCGAGCGCGTTCTGGATCGGGGTGTAGGACGTGAACTTCGTCACACGCGCGAACATCTCCTCGAATGGGATGTTGTCATCGAAAAGCGTGCCAAGCGCCGGTGCGGGAGTTGGGTTGACCGGTGACAGAAATACATCGAAGTCGGATAGCCACGCATCGTATCGAGCGCCCAAATCCAGCATGTACGCGTCAGCAGCTTCCTGGTCTTGAGGCGTGAAATTGCGCGCGAAGGCGGCCCAGTCGCGGACGAATGCGTCCAGCAGTTCCGTTTCTTCCGGCGGCCGGCCCGCCTTGGCCGTCGCAGCGTCGGCGAGGCCCACCATGCGGCAGCCGAAGATCTGGTTGAAGCGAAGCTCGAACTCGTCGTCCACGGGGCTTTGCGTTTCGATCACCGAATGGCCCAGGTCCTCGCAGAGTTGCGCCATCTCTTCGATGATAGGCTGAACCTCGGGATCTGGCAGGCCGCCGTAGAAATTGCGGAGGTCGAAACCGATCCTGAGCCGGTCGGTGGACGGACCCGACACGAACGGGATTGGCCTGTGCGGCGCGGTTGGCGACCGGTCCTGCCCCAAGGCAAAGAGCATCGCGCTGTCGCGGACCGAGCGGCTGACGCAATTGTCGGCCGCATAGGTCGTCTGGTCGCTGGAGCCCCACAGCATGCGGCGACGGCTCGGCTTCAACCCGAAGACACCGCAGCAGGACGCCGGGATCCGGATGGACCCGCCGCCGTCGCTGGCATGAGCGAGCGGCACGATACCCGCCGCGACCGCAGCCGCGGACCCTCCGCTGGAGCCTCCGGAGGAATGGTCGAGGTTCCACGGGTTTCGGCACGGTCCAAGCAGTTGACCGTTCGTGACCGGAAGGGCTCCAACCTCCGGCATATTGGTCTTGCCGATCAGGTTCAGCCCGGCGGCCTCCTGCGCCAGCGCCAGCGGCGCAGACCTCTCCTGATAATTGTCGCGATACACGCGCGAGCCATTGGTCGTGTATTGCCCTGCAATATCGAGGTTGTCCTTCACCACGAACGGAACCCCGGCGAACGGGCCCTGGGGGCGCATGTCCGCAGCCTTGGTTCGTGCTGCCTCGTACATCGGGGTCGTGATCGCATTGAGCCGCCCATCGAGCGCGAGGGCGGCGTCGACTGCGGCCTCGCAAAGCTCCGAAGGCGCCACTTCTTTCGATTTGACGAGGGCGGCGAGACCGAGTCCGTCCGTGGTCAAGAGAAGCTGTTGGATGTCCGAAACCTGCGCTGCGGCCCGCTTGCCGGCAGTCGCGCAAACAAGGCTTGCACTTGCGGAACCGAGGAGATCTCGTCTTGACAGCATGTTCCCTCTCTTAGGCACGTGTAAGCCAGCGTACCAGTTGCGAGAGGAGAAGCCTACATTTTCGATTGACCATCAGCGCCGAGAAAGCTCCAGCGCTCCAGGTTTCTCTGAAAGTTGACGCATCCGGAACGCGGACAAAAACACCACCCCAAAACCCATGCGCCACAAACGGTTGTTCGTGTCCCATGCATGGCTCCGCGCCGCACCAACACCTTAGCTCGGACAGAACCCTTGGGCAAAACCTCTGATGTTCTGGGACGGTTGTGCCTCACTGGTAGGGACGGCCATTCGCTGCAACCTGTTGAACGCGCAAGATGGCCTTAAAGCAGACCTCCCCGCCAACCCTCTCACGACCCACGCGCTGCGCGGCCCCGAGACGACTCCGCTCTTGAACCCCGCCCGTCCCAGGCGCACCGTCCCTCTCCAAAACCCAGGGAGACCCTCATGCGCTGCCCCATCCCCGCCCTCGCCCTGTCGGGGCTGTTCGCCCTCCCGGCCGCCGCCGCCGAGCTGCGCTACGCCTCCACCACCGACGCCGACACGCTCGACCCCAACGCGGGCAACTCGGCGCCCGTGTTCTCGCTGCTGGGCAACGTCTACGAGGGGCTCGTGCGGCGGGATCGGGAGATGGGCATCGAGCCCGCGCTCGCCACCTCCTGGGAGCCCATCGGCGACGGCGAGGGCTGGCGGTTCCGGCTGCGCGAGGGGGTGACGTTCCACGGCGGGGAGGCGTTCGACGCGGAGGACGTGGTGTTCTCCTACGAGCGCGCCTCCTCCCCCGAATCCGACACCGCGAGCTGGTTCGCTGGCGTCGAGCGCGTGGAGGCGCCCGACCCATTCACCGTGGAGTTCCACACCGCCGCGCCCAACCCCATCTTCGTGGACGGCATCGCCAACTGGGCGATCATGGACAGCGGCTGGGCCGAGGCCAACGACGCCGCCCGTCCGAACGTCGAGGGCGGCAACTTCGCGACCTTCAACGCCAACGGCACCGGCCCCTACCGCATCGCCGAGCGCGAGCCCGGCCTGCGCACCGTGCTGGAGGCCTACGAGGGCTGGTGGGGCGAGGATCGCGGAAACGTCGCCCGCGCGACCTTCCAGCCGGTGCAGAACGCCGCCACGCTCGTCGCCGGGCTGCTCTCGGGCGAGCTCGACCTCGTGGAGCCGGTGCCCGTGCAGGATGCCGACCGGGTGGAGCAGGCCGAGGGCGTCGAGGTGATCCGCGGCACCGAGGCGCGCGTGATCATGCTGGGCTTCCCGCACGACGCCGAAACGCTCGTGGCCGGCGGCGAGGGCAACCCCTTCGCCGACGCCCGCGTGCGCCGCGCGGTGGCCCATGCGGTGAACGTCGACGCCATCCTGCAGACGGTGATGCGCGGCAGCGCCGAGGCCGTGGACCAGCTCGTGAGCCCGGCCATGCGCGGCTACACCGAGGGGCTCGAGCGCCCCGCCTACGACCCCGACGCCGCCCGCGCGCTGCTGGCCGAGGCGGGCTACGCGGACGGCTTCCGCTTCTCGCTGCGCTGCCCCAACGACCGCTACCTCAACGACGAGGCCGTCTGCACCGCGGTGACGGGGATGCTCGCGCAGGTCGGGCTGGAGGCCGTGCTCGAGACGATGCCGGTCGCCAACTACTGGCCCACGCTGCGCACGGACGACCACGACATGTACCTGCTGGGCTGGTCGCCCGGCACCTTCGACGCCGAGCACCCCGTCCGCTTCCTCGCCGCCACGCCCGACGAGGAGGCCAAGCTCGGCTCGTGGAACTTCGGCGGCTTCTCGAACGCCCGCGTGGACGAGCTCCTGCCCGCCATCCAGAGCGAGATCGACGAGCCCGCCCGCCAGGCCATGCTCGACGAGGTGGCCGGCATCCTCGCCGAGGAGCAGGCCTACGTGCCGCTCTACGTCCAGCCCCTGATCTGGGGCGCCAAGGAGGGCGTCGAGGTCGTCCAGCGGCCCGACAACTTCGTGGTGCTGCGCTGGATCGAGGTGGCCGAGTAGGCGGCCCGGGGGCGCACCGCGCCCCCCCGCACGCCCGCCGGGGGCCACGGCCCCCGGTCCCCGGCCCCGCGCGGAGGCGCCGTCCCG
>CAZWWR010000245.1:0-3878 GCA_964637265.1 uncultured Jannaschia sp. | reverse complement strand
CGGGGGCGTCCTGCGGCGGGGTCGCCGCCGGACCGGCCGGCGCCTCCGCGGGCGCCTCGGCGCCGCGGCCCTGCTCCGGCGCGGGGATGGGATCGGGGTGAGATGTCATGTGACCCAGTATCGCCTCGGCGTCTCGGTCATCAACAGGGAGGTGCCGGCGAAGGGCGGGTCGGTCTCGGAGTTGCACACCGCGCCGCCCCAGAGCCAGGTCTGCCCGGCCGTCACCGTGCGCGGCGCGCCCTCGCCCCGGTGGAGCACCGTCACCCGGTCGCCCGGGCCGAAGGGGGGCGCCTCCCGGATCGCCATCCGGCCGTCTGGGCTCCGGCGCGGCAGCGCCGGCAGTGAGAAGGGCACCCCGGATTCGAGGATCCCCGGCGAGATCCAGTCCGGCCGCCCGGCGAGCGACATGACGTGGTCGACGTCGATGCCGTAGACGGGCGCGTCGAACGCGTCGGAGATGCGCCGCGCCGTCTGCAGGCGCGTCATGTGGGCCTCGTCGCCACGGCCCCAGAGCAGGTAGTTCGCACGCTCCGGCGGCTCCTGGTTGTGGACGAAGGGCACGAACAGGACGCTGTGGGCGATGCGCGCCGTGACGCCCGCGATCATCGGGAGCACGCGGTCGCGGCTCCACGGGAAGAAACCCTCCGGCAGCGGGTCGGGCGGCGGGCGGATGCCGAAGAAGATGTCGCCGGTCATCTCCCGCGGCGAGCCGTCCGCGCGCGGCCCGCAGGACATCTCGGGCACGGCGAAGGCGTGGTCGTGATCGTTGCAGAAGACGAAGGTCGCGTCCGGGTGCCGGGCCCGCTGGCGGCGGAGCTCCTCCAGCACGGGCGCCTCGAGATCGAGGCGGAGGATCTGCTGGTACTTGTGCTCCTCGGCCCAGAACTGCGTCTGGTGCACGCCGAAGATCGTCCCGTCGCCCACGAGCACGTAGGCGTGCTGGCAGGGCAGGAGCGCGATCTCCGGCCGCGGCGGCCCCGGCGGCACGTTGAGATGGACCATCAGGCGGCGCCCTCGGGCCGTCCCTGCACCTCCTCGCAGGCCTCGAGCACCGCGCCGCGCAGCGCCTCCATCAGCGTGGGGATGAAGTTGCCCTCCGCCGTATCCGTGAGGAACGGATCCTGGATCGTGGAGATGAGGTAGCGCAGCGGCCGGCCCGGCTCCGGCCGGAGCCCCGCCCGCCGCGCGGTGGCGTCCACGTAGGCCTGCCCGTAGGCGGACGGGTCCATCTCCGAGGCCGTGACGATGAGGGGGCAGTCGGGGATGCGTCCCTCCTCCGCCGCGGACTCGACGCTCAGCCGGGCGAACACCGCCCGCTGGAGCGCGGCCACACGGGCGAAGCTCGGCGGCCCGGCCCCCGGGCGATGCGGCGTGATCACGTAGGCGCAGACGTTGAGGTCGGGCCCGATCGCGTCGAACAGCTCGCGCAGGCGCCGGTCGCGCTCCATTTCCTCGATCAGCTCGTCGTCGGCGCGGCCCGCCACCCGCTCGACCAGCATCCGCCGCTCCTCCTCCACCTCCGCCTCCGGGCGGCCGGCAATCTCCGCCGGAAGGCGGCGCAGGGGCGTGACGCGGAACGGGTCCTCCGGCCGCGCCACTGCGAGCAGCGCCGCCGAGATGCGCTTGGCGGCGTAGACGCAGCGCGCGAGCAGCCGGCCGTGATGCGCCGCCTCGAGCGGGATCGTCGCGTGCGACAGGGCCACCGCCGCCGCGGCCGCGCCCGGCTTCGAGCCCTCGAGCGCGAAGGCCCCGACCGAGGCGACGCCGGTGTCGTGGTCCACCACCGGCGCCGTCATGGCGATCTGCCGCCGCATGTTGCCGTTGCGGTAGCACACCGCCCCGGCCGGGTAGGGCACGTAGCCGGCCTTGTGCGGGTCCACCGTGATCGTGTCGGTCAGGGCCAGCGCCCCGAGGTGGCGCCGCGAATGGGGCGACAGGCTGGCGGCGGGATCGTGGCCGTAGGCCGCGCCATCCCCGCCCGCGCCCCGCCCGGGCGGCGCCCCCCGCAGGAGGGTCGCGTAGTAGCCGCCCCAGGCCGCGTCGGCGTGGAGCGAGAAGGTGAGCCCGAGCGCGGCGTAGTCGTCCCGGATGGCGGCGATGTCGGCCAGCGGGTCGACGGCGCTCTCCTGCGTCGTGCCGGTGACGGCGACCACCAGCGCGACGGCCTGCTGCCGCTCGAGGCAGCCGTCGAGGACGCGGCGCAGCTCGGCGAGGTCCATCCGCGCGTCGGCGTCCACGGGCACGAGCGCCATCGAGGCCGTGCCGAGCCCCAGCAGCGTCGCCGCCTTGGGCCAGGAGTAGTGCGCCGTCGCCGGGACGATCATCAACGGCGCCTCGAACGCTCCGGCCAGCACGCGCCGGTGGAAGCCCACGAGGCCGAGCGCCTGCACCGACCACCGCCCGAGCGCCGCGGCCACCGCGTCCGGATCGAGCCCGTGCTCCACGGCGATCCGGGCGGGCAGGGCCACGGCCTCGTCCACGGCGAGGTTCTGGAGTTCCCACAGCGACAGGTCGAGGAGGCGGGCGGTGCGGCCGTCGGGAAGGCGCACGATCGCTCCCTCGGCGCCCGGCAGCTCGCCCTCCCGCACCGCGCGGGCCAGCGCGGGCGCGAGGAGCTTGAGGTTGCGCGCGGCCCAGGCGGCCTCGATGTTGGCCACGGTGCCCCCGGCCGCGATGTGGCCCCAGGGCGCCGGGCGGGCCTCCATGTCGTAGCCCATCATCGCGCAGAGCTCGCGGCCGGCCCTGAGCTCGAGCGCCGTCGTCACCGGGGAGCCCTCGGCGGCGCAGTTGTTCTGGTTGTAGAGCATCGCCGCGATGTAGCCGGCCGTCGCGGGGAGGGTGGTGTCCCAGTACATGTGGCTGAGGTTGCGGTGCGAGGCCACGGGCACCGAAGAGCGCAGGCTCGCGGTCAGCACGTCGAGATTGTCGCGGATCCGGGCGAAGGTCGCCCTGCGGTCGTCGCCGGTCACCGCCGGGGAGGCCGCGTCGGGGTCGGACGCGAAGTAGGCGCGCCGCACCTCGGCATGCTGCTCGATGGCACCGACGACCAGCGCGGTGAGCTCGTGCTCGTTCTCGCCGTTCGGGCCGAGGAACAGCGCCGAGGGGGTGAACGCGTCCGGCGGCCGGAGGTCCTTCGGCTCCGCGCCCGCCAGGGGCGAGGCCCCGCGCAGGACCGTGTCCAAGCTGTTGCCCATGGACCCTCCTCTCGCCGGGACAGTCGCGCATGTCCCCACCGCTGGCAACCGGCGCGGCGGCTGTGACGCACGTCACAGCCAGCGCCGGGGCGGGGCGCCTAGCCTGAGGGTGACGCGAACGGCTAACGAATGCGGAGGGCGGGGCCATGGAGACCGGAGCGGCGGCGAGGGCGACGGGCGGCGACGCGCATTTCCAGGACATCGGCGAGCTCATCTGGATCGCCGCGCAATCGCCCATGCACCGGAGGATGCAGCTCGAGGAAGTCGGCGCCCTCCTGCTGGTGCCGCTCGCGATGAACCAGCTTCGCCGCTGGCGCCGGGGCGGGGCGCCCGTCGGGCTGGCGACCTGGGCCTGGCTGTCCGAGGAGGCGGAGGCGCACTTCCTCGCCGAGGGCACCGTGCCCGAGGGCGCGTGGCGCTCCGGCGGGCGGCTCTGGTTCGTCGACGTGATCGCGCCCTTCGGCGACGCCCGGGCGATCTGCGCCGAGCTCCGCCGCATCATCCCCGAGGGCGCGGTGGCCCATTCGGCGCGCTGGGGCGGCGACGGCAGCCTGCGCAAGATCGGCCGCTTCACGCCCCTCCCGCGGCCGCGCGCCGCCTGACCTCGTCGCCGCGCCGGAGGAGAGAGCGCCGCCGCGGCATCACCAACGCGCCCCGGCCCCGGAACCGGGCGGGCGCGATCGG
>CAZWWR010000244.1:0-3909 GCA_964637265.1 uncultured Jannaschia sp. | reverse complement strand
CGCCGCGGCGGGCTACCCCGACCTCGTGCGCCGACAGATCGCGCGGCAGAGGCCGCCCCGCCTCGCCTCCCGCGGCACCGCCCGGGTGTCCTTCACCGTGTCGGGCTCGGGCGGGCTGGCCGCGTTGGGACTCGCGGCCTCCTCGGGGAACGCGGCGCTCGATCGGGCGGCGCTGGACCTCGTCCGCCGGGCCGCGCCCTTCCCGCCACCGCCGAGCGGCGCGCGACGGAACTTCACGATCCCCGTCCGGGCCCGCTGACGGGCCGGAGCGGTGAGCGAGCCTCGCAGGCCGCGTGATGGGTGCGCCGGGGGGTGGTGACATTGCAGAAAAGGGGAAGGCACGTTCGGGCCGGAAGGGCTGTCGGGATGGCCGATGGGTTTCGATGCAGGACCCTGTTCCGTTCACTCGGGGGACGCGCCATGTCGGTGCCGGTATGGGCGCCGGTGCTGCGACGGAGGCACCCCTCGCATCACGCTCTTCAGTTCCGGGCGACCCCTCGCCGGGATCTGCCGTGGCGGAAGCGCCGGCCGGTGGAACCGATGGTTGGCCTTGGGCGAAACGAGCTTGTTCGGCCGTGGCAGGGCGGGGCTGACGACAAATGGTCCCCCCGAGTCGGAACTTCGAGTGACGGTCCTCCAAGCGCTATCGGTGCCCTCCCGCCCAAGCCGTGCACGGGAGGGCGCATCGCCGCGTTTACACCCGGACGTCAGGCCGGTAGCAGGGCGGCGCTTCGGTCCGGTCGATCCTGTCGGCCGGTGCAACAAGGGAACTGCGGTGGGGGCCTCACGGGGCCCGAGGCCGCGGCTGCCCCCGCAACTGTGAGCGGAGAGCGACGCCGGACTATGCCACTGCCGCCTCGTGCGGTGGGAAGGCCCGGCGGATGCGACGACCCGCGAGCCAGGAGACCTGCCGGAGCGATCACCTTGTCCGGCCGCGGGGCGCGGCCGAGGCTGCGGATCCGTCCGTCGTGGTGGTGCCCACCCGTGCGCGACGGACGTCCGCGTCCCCGCCACGAACCGAAGGCACGGCGCCTCGTTGCGCCGCGGAGCGAAGGGACGCGAGATGCGGATCCGGACGAATGCGTGGCCAGGGGCCGCGCTCATCATCACAGGCACGATGGCGTTGCCCGCCGGCGCGCAGGGGACGCCGGACGTGGCGGCCGACGGACAGGCCGGCGCGGTCGAGCTGGAGGAGATCGTGCTCTCGGGCGGGATCACCCCCGTACCGGAGGCGCGGTACGGACGCGCCGCCACGGTGATCGGCCGGGAGGAGATCGAGGAGCGCGGCCTCGCCACGGTGCGCGACGCGCTGCGCGCCGTTCCGGGCGTCTCGGTCTCCAGCGCGGGCGCCAGCCGGACGCTGGTGCGGATCCGCGGCGGCGAGGCGGAGCACACGCTCGTCCTGATCGACGGGGTGGAGGCCGCCGGCGTGGACGGGGCCTACAACCTCGCGGGCCTCGAGACGGCCAATGTCGAGCGGATCGAGGTGCTCCGCGGGCCGCAGACCGTGTTCCACGGGGCAAACGCCTCGGCCGGGGTGATCAACGTCGTCACCCGCCGCGGCGGGCTCGGCACGGAGGCGTCCGGAACGCTGCAGGTCGGCGACGGGACCATCGCGACCGCCTTCGCCTCGCGGCGCACGCAGCGGGGCGGCCTGTCGCTGGCGCTGTCGCGGGACGACGACCGCGGCTGGGACTATTCGGGCTCCGACGGCGAGAAGGACGGCATCCTGCGCCGCTCGGCGATCCTCTCCGGCGACGTCGCCGCCACGGACTCGCTCCGCCTCGGCTTCACGCTCCGCCGCTCGGACGAGGACTACGACTTCGACAACACCGACTTCACCGCGGAACGGGCCGAGGACTACGTGATCGACGACCCATCCGCCCGCTCCGAGCGCGAGGAGCTGACGGGCGCAGTGTGGGCGCGGCTCGACCTGCTGGGCGGGCGGCTGGCGCAGGAACTCCGCTACGAGCTGACCGACACGGATCAGGTCTTCGTCCAGGATCCCTTCCCCGACAGCCGGATCGAGACCGAGACCCGCGCGCTCGAGTATCGTCTCTCCTACGGGCTCGACGGACGCGCGGCCGACGAGTCGGACAGCCTCCTGAGCCTCCTGCTCGAGCGGCAGACGGACGAGAGCTCGACCGATCCCGACTTCGACCGGGAGGCGAACTCCACCGCACTCGAGTATCGCGGGCTGATCGGGTCGAGCCTCGCCGTGCAGGCGGGCGTCAGGCGGGACTTCAACTCGCCCTTCGAGGACGAGACGACCTACGTCGCGGCGCTCTCCTACGATCTGCCGAACGGGGTGCGGCTCCACGCCTCCGCCGGCAGGGGCCTCGTGCAGCCCTCGTACTTCGAGCTGTTCGCGCGCAGCTTCGGCTACGAGGGCAACCCCTCGCTGCGGCCGGAGCGGAACCAGTCCTTCGACATCGGCGCCACCGTCCCGCTGCTCGACGGGCGGGGCGCCATCGACGTGACGCTGTTCCACGAGGTCCTCGAGGGCGAGATCACGGAGGTGCTGCTCGGGACCGGGCCGGACGGGTTCGCGCGTCTGGGCTTCGAGAACGCCGACGGCGAGAGCGAGCGGCAGGGCGTGGAGGTCGGCGGCTCGCTTCAGGCGACCGACGCCCTGTCGCTGCGGCTGGCCTACACCTATCTCGACGCGGAGGGCGAGGACGGCTCGGTGGAGCTGCAGCGGCCGCGTCATGAGCTGGGGCTCGGCGCGACGTGGATGTCCCCCGACGGCCGCGCGACCGTCTCGGGCGACCTGCGTCACACTAGGGGCGTCTTCGACCGGCGCTTCTTCGGGGACGGGGCGGTGGTGGAGCTCGACGACGTGACGGTGGTGGACGTGGCCGCCGAATACGCGCTGACCGACCGCATCTCGCTGACGGCGCGGGTGGAGAACCTGTTCGACGCGGAGGCGACCGACGTGCTCGGCTACGCCGGCGCGCCGCGGCGGGGCTGGGTCGGCGTAAGGGGGCGGTTCTGAGCGCCGCCGCCCGGGCGCGGGCCGCCCTCCTCGTGCTGTCGCTCGCGGCCTCGGGCGGGGCGGCGGCGGAGGGGGGCGGCCCCGTGCCGGCCCCGCCCGCCCGGGTGGTGTCGATGAACCTCTGCACCGATCAGCTCGCCCTCCTGCTCGCGGCGCCCGGGCAGCTCGTCTCGGTGTCGCATCTCTCGCACGATCCGCGCGGCTCGGCGATGACGGAGGCGGCGCGGGCGGTCCCGGCCAATCACGGGCGGGCGGAGGAGATCTACCTGCTCGCCCCCGACCTTGTGGTCGCCGGCACCTTCTCCAGCCGCGCGAGCGTGGACATGCTCCGCCGCCTCGGCGTGCCGGTGGCCGTCTTCGCGCCTGCCGCCTCGCTCGAGGACGTGGCCGCCCGGCTGGAGGAGATGGGCGCGGCGCTCGGGCGGGAAGAGGAGGCGGCCCGCCTCCGGGCGGCCTACGAGGCGCGCCTCGCCGAACTGCGCGCGGAGGCGCCGGAGGGCGGCCGGCCCCGGGCCGCGCTCTACGGCGCGCATGGCTACACCTCCGGGGGGCGCACGCTCGCGGGTCAGATCCTCGTCGCGGCTGGGTTCGCGAACCTCGCGGACGCGCTGGGCTACGCCTGGGGCGGGCTGCTCCCGCTCGAGGTGCTGGCGCTGTCCGATCCCGACGCGGTTGTCACGGGGCGCCCGCATCGCGGAGCGGCGAGGGCGGAGGAGGTGCTCGACCATCCGGTGCTGCGCCGCCTGCGGGAGGGCCGGATCCGGGGCACGGTGACGGATGCGGACTGGGTCTGCGGCACGCCCCACGTGCTGCGTGCGGCGGAGCGGCTCGCCGCCGCGCGGAGGGCCGACCGGACGGCCGGCCTGCGTGCGGATCGGCGCCCGGAGCGTCCGGCCGGGCCATCGGCCGGCGAC
>CAZWWR010000243.1:0-3916 GCA_964637265.1 uncultured Jannaschia sp. | reverse complement strand
CGCCCGCCCCCACCGGCGGCGCGGGGGCGTTCCCGAGGCGTCGGAGCATGGGGACGCCGTCCCCGAAGCGCGTGGCGCGGCCTCCGCCGCCGGCCTCGGGAGAGGCGCAGTCCGACGGATTCGGGGCACCTCCGGCAGCGGATCGGGTGGCGAGGGGTCCGGCAGGGCTCGGTCAATGCGAGGCTCGGTGGCCTCGCACCCATGCGGCGGCGGGGCCCCGGGGGCGGCGGAGATCGGGACGCCGACTTCGACAGGCGGACGGAGCCGACGGCCGCCTCGCGGCGACGCTCGCGCGGGACTTCGGACGGCGCAGCCCCAGCGCACGGCCCGCAAGCCGATCTCGCCCCTCGTGGCGGCAGCGGGGGTGCCTGCGCCCCCGTCCCGACGGCGATGGAGGGGCGTTGCCGGCCGGACGCGGGCCCTTCCGGTGGGGCTAGGGCGCGGCTCTCGGGCAGGCGACGGAGGCCGGCCCCCTCATCGCCCCTCCCGCCCGTCGCCCGCGGTCGGGATGAAGGCGGCGGGGCGGGCCGCCGGGATGGCCAGGTGCCGGGCCATCTGGTTGGCGAGGCTCGAACCTTCGCGGCGCGGATCGACGAGCGCGGCGATCATCTCGAAGACGGGCATCGGGTTCGGCCGCGCGTGATCGGCGCGCGCGAGATGGGCGTCGAGCGTGGCGCTGTCGCGGATCGGCGCCCAGGTCCACGGATCGGCGGCGGCCGGGGCGGTCGAGACCACCGCGATCAGGGCGGCGCGGCCGATGGTCGGGCGAAGGAACGGTCTGGTCATCGGAAATTCTTTCAGGTGTCAGATGGGAAGGTGCCCGCCGAGGGCGGGCACCTTCCGGGCGCGCGTCAGTTCGTCGGCGGCGCGATCGCGTCGTGCTCCGCGACGAAGGCCTCGAAGTCGTAGGAGTTTCCGTTGAGGATGGTGCTGAAGGCCCGCACCATGCCGGCCATCGCGACGGCCTCGCGCAGCTCCGCCTCCGAGGCGCCCGCGCTGCGGGCGTTCTTGGCATGGGCGTAGACGCAGTAGTCGCAGGGGATCTGCGCGGCCACGGCCAGCGCCACCAGCTCCAGCGTCTTGTAGTCGAGCTCGGAGTCCTCTCCGGTGAGGGCGCCGTAGCCGCTCATCAACCCCTCCAAGGACTGCGGCGGGATGGTCTCGGTGAAGAAGGGCGGGCCGTCCTGGGCCTGGGCCGCACCTGTCAGTGCCACGGCCGCGGCCGCAGCGAGGGCAATTCGACGCATCTCTATCTCCTTCCCTGGCCCACCCGACGGAGCGCTCCGAGAAGACGGAGCGGGTCCGCGAGGGGCCCTTCGATCGATCGCCTCCACTCCGGGACGCGCCGCACGATCAAATCCCGCCGGGCGGCGGCGAGTCCTGATCGTTTTCTGAAAGAGGCCGGTGCGCGGCGCCCCGGAACGGGATGGCGCGCAGATCAGGAGGGGACGAGCGCGCCGTGCCTGTCCAGGAATGCCTCGAACGCGGCGACAGCCCGCTCGAAGGCGTCGGTGCCCGGAACGAGCGTGTGGTTCCTGCCTTCGAGCACGACCAGCTCGCCCTGCGGCAGGAGGTCCGCAAGCTCGCGCCCGTCCTCCAGGGGGACCATCAGGTCGCCCCGCGCGTGCACGAGGATCGCCGGACAGCGGACCTGCCGCGCCGACCCTGAGACGTCGAGATGCGCGGTGAACCTCAGATGCTCCCGCATGTTCTCCAGCGGCGACGCGACCTTCTGGATCAGGTCGAGCTCGTCCAGGATCTCCGGCGGGGCGTCGGGCGCGATGCGCGCGCTGAAGTAGCGCTTGAAGGCCGGATCGTCGCTGTCCCAGCCGATCTCGATGAGCTGCATGGCGGCCTCGAACGTCCGCCTGTTGCAGTCGCGGCCGCCCGCGATGCGCCCGCGCGCGTAGCCGCCCCGGAACAGGAGGCCCAGCACCATCTCGGGGTGCCGGCGGGCGAACTCGACGCCGTAGGACACGCCCTGCGACATGCCGTAGATGAAGAAGCGCCCGAGCCCCGCGGCGCGGGCGACCGCCAGCGCGTCCTCGCAGATCCGATCGAGGCTGAGCGGCGGGGCGTGCAGAGCGGACATGCCGTGCCCGCGCTGGTCGAAGCGCACGATGCGGGCGCGGCGGCCGAGGCGCTCGTAGAACGGCCCGTAGAGGAGGCTTCGGCGCTCCCGCCCGATATGGGTCACGAAATTGGGCATCTTCAGGACGGGGAGGCCCGATCCCGAGCATGTCCAGGCGATCCGGGTCCCGTCCCGCGACGTGGCGTAGGCGACGGGGCCCGCATCATGGAGCTCGCGCCCGGAGAACGGCCCGCCGGCCGTGCAGGCGTCCTCCCGCAGCACGTAGCCCTTGCGGCTGACCGTCCGGATCGCGGACTTCCCGTCCTCGCCGAAGGCGTGCCGAATGTCGCGGATGCACTGGTAGATCACGTCGTCGGTGACGGGGGCCCGCCCCCACACGTCCCGGAGCAGATCCTCCTTCGAGACGACACGCCCGCGGCAGCGCGCGAGGGACCGCAGCACGTCGAGGCTCTGGGGGCGCAGGTGGATCGGCGTGCCCGTGTCGGAGATGACGGCGCCAAGCTCGGTGTCGTACCGCGGCATGGATCGATGCTGCGGCACGCCTGACGCGAAGGCAAGCAGTCATTCCGCACGCGCTTCCGCCTCCGGCTGCGCCCTCTCCCGGGCGCGGGCAGTGGGCCGATCGCCTTCCGGGCACCCTCCCACCCCGCCGCGTCGCCCCGCGACGGCCGGCCCGGCGCGATCCGCAAGGCGGGCGCGGCAGCCCCCCACGGCGAGGTCGGTGGCCCGGGCGGGGCGGGCGCCGGCGCGCCGTCAGGACTTCGCGAAGCGGAGCAGCGCGGCCCCGAGGATCGTGAGCATCGTGGAGGCGACCTTCGCGAGGTCGAGGCGCTCCTTCAGGAAGCCGACTCCGATGAGCAGGGCGAACACGATCGACGTCTCCCGCAGCGCCGTGACCAGGGCGATCGGCGCCAGGGTGAAGGCCCAGACGACGAGCCCGTAGGCGAGGAACGACGCGGAGCCGCCGACGAGGCCGAGACGCACGAGCCCGGGGCTGCGCGGCAGTCGGCGCATCAGGCCGGGCCGGGCGAAGGCCGTCCAGACGCCGAACAGCACCGCGTTGCCCAGCGCGGCCCATGTCCAGTAGCCCAGGGCGGTGCCCGCCTGCCGCGCGCCGATCCCGTCGACGAGCGAGTAGGCGGCGATGAAGACCCCGGTGCCCAGCGCCATCGCCACCGCCCTGGGATTGCGCGAGCCGTCGGCGCGGCGGACGAGGGCGAGCGACAGGATGCCGGCGGCGATCAGCGCGATGGCGATGAGCTCCGAGCGGGCCAGCGTGACGCCGAGCAGGCCGACGGACACCCCGGCGACGATCAGCGGGGCGGATCCCCGCGCGATGGGATAGACCTGCGTCAGGTCGCCCGCGCGGTAGCCGGCGATCAGGAAGAGCTGGTAGCCCAGGTGGAGCGCGATGCCGGCGAGGAGCCACGGCAGCCCCGCCGCGCCCGGCAGCGGGACGAAGGGCAGCACGGCCAGCGCGAGCGGCACGTGGCCGACCACGACGGCGGTCATGGAGGCGTGCTTGTCGGCCCCGCCCTTGACGATGGCGTTCCACGTCGCGTGGAGCAGGGCTGCGAGGAGGACGGCGAGGAACACCGTGAGGGTCATGGGGCGCTCCGCCGGCTGGTCGGCGCATGTTCCCGCGTTGCGCCCCGGGGGCAAGGTGCGGGGGCGGCCCCGGTCCGGCCGACCGGCATGTCCCGAGCGCCCGAGGGACGCCGCGCCGGAGGGGTTGAATCGGACGGTGGCGTCGGAGGGCCATCGCGTCCCCGCGGCGACCGGAGACGCCCGGCACCCGGCGGGAGCGGCCGCTCGGCGGGCGCG
>CAZWWR010000242.1:0-3943 GCA_964637265.1 uncultured Jannaschia sp. | reverse complement strand
GGCCTCGTCGACTGGGACTTCTTCGAGCAGGAATGGGCCGGGTTCTTCCCGTCGGGCACCGGCCGGCCGGCGACGTCGCCGGGAGAATGGGCGTCGAGCCCGAAGGAGCGCTCGACCGGGCCGGCCTCGCCGGCAAGGCCGAAGATCGCGGCCCGACCCTTGCGCGGCGGCCCACGGCACCAGCTCGCCGCTCGTGTCGCGCTGCTGGAGGACTGACCGCGGGTCCGGTCGGCCGCCGGCGCCGTCGCACCCCGCCGCGGGCGGTGGAGGCGAGTGGACGGCCCCTCGGCATCGAGGATCGGGCCCGTGATATGCCCAGGCCCGGGACGGACCGCTCACGGACCCGGCGTCGCGGCCCCGAGCGCGGCCCAGGCCTGCGCTTCGGTGTCGTAGGTCTCCGCCCGCACGGGCATGACCTTGTCCACCGCCTCAATCGTCTGCGCCGCGGCGTTCGGCGCGCCGGCGACGACGTAGCGGTCGACCGCCCAAAGCGCCTCGGTGCGCGACCGGATCGCCGGCCACGACAACCCGGCCAGTCCCTCCGCCCCCTCGTAGCCGTCGAAGATCAGCAGCATGTCGACCTTCTGGTCCGAGGCCTCGAACACGTCCACCATGCGTTGCCCCATGGCGGCCATGTCCTCGCGCGTCACCGTTCCGGTGATGCGGAACGCGTGCAGCCCCGGGCGGCGGCCGGGCAGTTCGCGGATGCTGGCGGTCTCGAGCATGGGGTGTCCTTCGCGATGTGCGGCCCCTGCCGGAAGGGGTCCGAATGGGGCGGTGGCGGGGTATGAACACCCCGGGCCGGGATCGGTTCGACGCCGCGCCGCACCACGGCGCTTCCTCCACCGGGGCGACCTGTGCGGAAGAGCAGGAGGTCGAGCTGGCGAGCTGGCGTGTTCCGGCACGCCGAGGGCCCCTCGCGCGACCCGCCCGCCGGGAGGATCCGGGTCGGTCGATGGGGTCGCATGTGGGGAACGGCACGGCCGGCGTCGCGTTGCGGCCTGCAGACGACGATCAGGAGCGACACCCATGACCGAAGAAGCCACCTCGCCCGCCGGGAAGAGCCGCGACGAGCGCCCCGGCATCCAGAACGCCGATGTGCCCTCGGAGACGGTCGGGCTGCCGGAGACCGGCGACGGCGCCTCGGCCCGCCACTTCGCCCGCGACGTCGTGGAGGGCGGGCAGCGCGGCGAGGGGGACGGTGGGGACGCGCCCCACGCCCCGGCCGACCCCCGCGAGCAGGACGCCTGACGACCGGGGACGGACGACCGAGCGCGATGCCGAGCCCGGACATGGCGAGCGAGGCACGACGCCGCCACTGGCCCTCCCGACCGGGCTTTCATGCGATGGATTTGGGTGCGGCGCCGTGCGATCCGGGACCGACGGTCATGCGGGGTCGACGATCGCAAAGCCCCGGCTGGGGCCGATGCGAATCGGTCCCCGCCGAGGGGGCTCGGGTCCCGCCCCGCCTCCCCTAGGGCACCGGAGTTCCACGTCGGCGCCTATCCGGCATGCTGGGGGCGGGTCCCGCACTCGTGGGGTTTGGGCATCGCACGGAGGTCGCCCGAGGCGGTGACGGGTCGGTCGAGGATCGGGGCGCCGATGCGGCGCAGGCGGGGCTTCGGCGGGGCCGAAGACCGTCTCGATCGGGGCGAGGTGCGGGGAGGAGGCGGGGAGGAACGGGAACCGGCAGCCTGTCCTGCGAAGGCGCGCCCAACCCGAATGCGGTGCTGCGCGGCAGCGTCTGGGGTTCCGCGGACCTGCGCGTCACGTCCCCCAGAGGTCGTCACCGCAGACGTCGCGGACGGAGAGTTGCTGTTGGAGCGTCGCCACCTCGCGTTCGAGTTCGGCAATGCGCCCGTCGCGCTCGGCGAGAACGGCCGCCACATCCTCGGCCTCGAAGCGCCGAGGGATGTGCTGAGGGCAGTTCACGTCCCATGCGTCCACCGCGATCAGCAGCGCGCGGTCCGCGCGGCCGCGGACCCCGTCCGGCATCAGCCGGGAGACGATATCGGGGTCGTCCTCGACCACTCGTCCCCGGCCCCAGATCTTCACGCGCCGCCCATGCGCGTAGTCGATGAGGAACAGCTCGACGCGGTCGTTCTCGGATAGGTTGCCGAGGGTGATGTACTGCCGATTGCCGCGGAAGTCGGCCATGCCGATCGTCCGGCTGTTCAGGACTCGAAGGAAACCCGGTGGTCCGCCCCTGTGCTGAACGTATGGCCGGCCCTCGGCGCTGGCCGTGGCGAGGAACGCGCTGCGCTGCGCGCCGATGAACCGTTCGAGGTCATCGGAGATGTCGACGGGCCATTCGACCCGTTCGTAGATGTGACGCGATCCCAGGCGACGCTGGACGTCCTGCACGGCGGGCGAGAAGGCGAGGCCATCGGGGGAGCGGTCGAACTCGGTCATCTGTTGCCTCCTCGTGTGGTCGGCAGGTCGCGCGCCCAGATCGCGGAACGGACGCGGCGGATGACCTCTGAATGACCCGGTGGTATCGACGAAGCCAGTAGGCACATCTATCGCCCATACTATCCGGAAGGATACCATGACCGACCGTAGCCGAGCAGCGCCGCGCCATGTGGAGTACGGCCGGTCAGAGGCGTGTCCGGTCGAGGCCGCGCTGGAGGTGATCGGCGGCAAGTAGAAGGGCGTCGTCCTGTATCACCTGCTCGGCGGCACGATGCGCTTCGGCGAGATCAGGCGTGCGGCCGGGCCGGTTTCGCAGCGCATGCTCACGAAGCAGCTGCGCGAACTGGAGGCCGATGGCATCGTCACGCGGACCATCCACCCCGTCGTCCCGCCCAAGGTGGAATATGCGCTGACGCCCAAGGGCAGCGCGCTCGCGCCAATCCTGCATGCGCTTCGCGGATGGGGACAGGAGCATGCCGTGCGCGACCGGGAAGTGGTCGAACCGCCGGTGACGGCGGCAGCATCCTGACCGCGCACCGCTTCGGTTGCCCTCCTTGCAGCCAACGGGTAGGCCCCCTGGGACCTCCATGCGGCCTTCTCGATCCCGCGTTTCACGGCGAGACCGGCGCGGGCGCGAAGGGCTTCGAGGGCGAACCTGGCGATCTCGCCGTGCAGCAGGTCGTCCGGCCGCGGCCGGGTGACGCCGAGCCGCCCGGTTGCCTTCCCCGGCGTCGGGCCCGGGACCGGACCTCTCGCCCGACGGCCATCGTCAGCTCCGAGCGCAGCCGCATGTCGGCCGCCCCCTCGGGCGTGTCCTGGGTCGCGGCCCGGAGGGCGGCGAAGGGCGGCGCGCCCGTGTCCTCGTCGGTCATCGCGTCCTCTCCTCCGGGGGGCCCGCCGTCCTCGCGGATGGGGATCTCGCGGACCCCGGAGCCGATGCCGCCAATCGGCTCCGAGCCGCCCCGCTCCGGGCCCTGCTGGACCTCGTGCGGCTGCACGCCCGCATCCTTCCGCGCGCCTTCCGGGGCCGACCGCACCTCCTCGGGCGCGTCGCCGAGGGACACGGGCCGCGTCATGTCGCGTCCCGTGCCGACCCGGATGCGAGCGGGCAAGCGGGTCCTGGTTCGGCCGGGCAGGCGAACCCGGCGGGCATCCCGTGCGATGGGGCAGGAGCTCCGGCCCCGCCCGGCGGCAGCGACGGCCATGCGGGGGTGCCGGCTACCGATCAGGCTCCCGGCATCCGCCACGAGGCGCCGGAGAAGGCGGGCGGCCGCGTGATCCGGGCGGAGAGGATGTCCGGCACGTCCGCCCCGCGCAGGCACGGGCGGCGCGCGCCGCCGGGCGTCATCCGCCCCGGCGACGAACGCCTCGTCGCGCGCGCGGATCGGCGCGGGGATCACGGACGGCACGCGATGGGGTAGACCCCGGTCATGCCTGCGTCGACCGACGTCCGGACCGCCCGATGACGGTCCATATCCATGCCGCCGTGGCGGGCGCGGCCGCCGTGCTGGCGGCGGCGCTCCTCGCCCGG
>CAZWWR010000241.1:0-3944 GCA_964637265.1 uncultured Jannaschia sp. | reverse complement strand
GGCCCCGCCCCGGCGGGCGGCCCGGCCGGCGGACCTTGGGGGACGTCCTCAGCCGCTCGCTGACCCGGGAGGCACGGGGCGGGGCACGCCCGGCTCCCCCGGCGCGCAGTCGAGCGCGTCCCTCTCCCATCCGGCGAGGTCGGCGGCCGCCTCGTAGGCCGCCTGCCAGAAGGCCGTGAGCCGCGCCGCCGGGTCGGGGTCGGTGCGCACCGCCTCGTAGGGCAGGAGGAACTCGCCCAGCTCCTCGCTCCAGACGGCCCCCTCCGGCATCGCCGCCTCGCTGAAGCCCGGCGGCGTCGGGTAGGCGTAGGCGTAGAAGGCCGCCTCCGCGCCGTCGCCGCCCGGCCAGAACCCGGCCGAGGCGACCTCGTGGCTGTAGGCCTCAAGGGTCACGGCGTCGGGCAGGTTGGGGATGCCGCCGGGATGCGGGGGCGCGGCCCGCCCCGAGAACCGCGTCACCGCGAGGTCGAGCGCCCCCCAGAACAGGTGGACCGGGCTGCACTTGCCGAGGAAGCCCGTGCGGAACCGCTCCGCCACCGGCACGATCCGCAGGAGCGCGCCGTGCCACGCCGCGACGGCCTCCGCGTCCCACGGCCGGGGCCGGTGATCCTCCGCGAAGGGCGTGACGTCGGGAAGCTCCGAGGGGCGCGGGTGGATGCGGAACGTGCCGCCCGCCCCCTCCACCGCCGCCGCGAGCCGCCCGTGCAGCTCCGCCACGCTCGCGGGACCGAGCGCGAAGCCCTCCGCCCCGCCGCCGTCGGCCCGCACCTCGACCCGGCCCCCCACGAGGTCGAGGTCGACCGTGACGCAGCCGCCGGGCTCGTGGACCGGCCCGCTGGTGAGCCCGCGGGGCGTGACGTAGAGCGTCGCGTGCCAGGAGTGGTTCACCCAGGGCGTGTGGGCGAGGCGCCACTTGCCGATCATCTGCACCAGCAGGTGGAGCGCGGCCCGCGTCTCCGCCCAGTCGTCCGCCGCGGGCAGGGCGGGCCAGGCCGGGCTCACGACAGCCCCCGGACCGGGCTCGGGGCGGCCCGCCACGCCCCCGTCCGCACCCCTCGTGCCACCGCCATCCGCATGGTCGCGCCCTCCCTCCGTCGATGTATGCAATGGTTGCCATGCCGCCCGCGCCGCGTGAACCCGCCCCGCCAGACGCCCCCTGCCCCCCGGGCCCCCTCCCGGCAGGCCCGGGCGGGACTCGCCCCGCTCTCCGGGCAGGCGGTGCCGGGACGGGGCGAACCCTCCGCGCGCGGCGGGCCGTGGCCGGTCCCGAGAGGCGTCGCCGCGACGGCCCGGTTGCCGCTTCTCGCTCCCCACCGGGTGACGCTGAGCGGCGCCGGCCGCCATCGCGCGCCGCCCGAGCGCCAGAATGGCTCCCGTGGTCCCGCCGATGCCTAGGGGGCCTCGATCGCTCCGGGACGGTGGTTCCGTCGGTCTCACTTCGACCCTCCTCCGAGGCCGGCCTGCGAGGGGCTTGCGCCAGGGCACCACCCGAGCCCCGCCGAACCGGCCACGGCGCGACCCGCCGGACGCCATCACGCCCCGCCCGGATGGGCCAGTCGGACGGGCGGCGGCCGGCGTCGGGTTCCGGGGGCGTCCCTCCGGGAGGGGCGCGGAGGGGACTCGCGCGGGGCGCGACGGCGCTCCGGGGGGAGCCGCAACCCGGACCTCCCGTCCGGTGCGGCGCGGTCTCGGTGAAGGCCCGTTGACGCGATGCCAAGAAGCTCTGGTTTGACGCCGACCCGGTCGCCGTGGAAACCGGCGGACGAGGAGGGAGGGGCCATGTCCGTCACAGCCACCCGCGCGCCGCTCGTCACCCCGGTGCTCGTCGCAGGCTCCATCGTGCTGATGGTGGGCTTCGCCATTCGCGCGAGCTTCGGCGTGTTCCAGATCCCCATCGCCGAGGAGTTCGGCTGGCTGAGGGCGGAGTTCTCGCTGGCCATCGCCATCCAGAACCTCGCCTGGGGCATCGGGCAGCCGATCTTCTCGGCCATCGCCGAGCGCTGGGGGGACCGGAAGGCCATCGTGCTGGGCGTGCTGTGCTACGCGGCCGGGCTCGTGCTCTCCTCCTTCGCCACCACCCCCGGGGCGCACCAGCTCCTCGAGATCCTCGTGGGCTTCGGCATCGCCGGGATGGGCTTCGGCGTGATCCTCGCGGTGGTCGGCCGCGCCGCCTCGGACGAGAACCGCTCGATGGCGCTGGGCGTCGCCACCGCGGCGGGATCGGCGGGGCAGATCTTCGGCGCGCCGCTGGCCGAATGGCTGCTCGGCTTCTACTCGTGGCAGACCGTCTTCGTGATCTTCGCCGGGCTCACCGCGGCCACGCTGTTCGCCCTGCCCTGGATGCGCTCGCCCGCGCCCGCCTCCCGCGCCGAGCTCGAGGAGGGCATGGGCACCGTGCTCCTGCGCGCCGCGAAGGACCGCTCCTTCGCGCTGATCTTCGTGGGCTTCTTCTCCTGCGGCTACCAGCTCGGCTTCATCACCGCGCATTTCCCCGCCTTCGTGACCGAGTATTGCGGCCCGATCGACCCGGGCGGCGTGCTCTGGTCGATGGGGATCACGACGACCTCGGCGCTGGGCGCCCTGGCCATCGCGGTGATCGGGCTCACCAACGTGGCGGGCACGGTCTATGCCGGCTGGCTCGGGCACCGCTACAGCCGGAAGTACCTGCTCGCGGCGATCTACGCCGGGCGCACGGTGGCCGCGGCGCTGTTCATCCTCCTGCCGATCACGCCGCTCTCGGTGATCCTCTTCTCGGCCGCGATGGGGGCGCTCTGGCTGGCCACCGTGCCGCTGACCTCGGGGCTCGTCGCGCACATCTTCGGCCTGCGTTACATGGGCACGCTCTACGGGATCGTGTTCTTCTCCCATCAGGTCGGCGGCTTCCTCGGTGTCTGGCTGGGCGGGGCCCTCTACGACGCCACCGGCGGCTACGAGCTGGTGTGGTGGATCGGCGTCGGCGTGGGGCTCCTCTCGGCCCTCGTCCACCTTCCCGTGCGCGAGGCTCCCTGGACGCCCCGCGGCGGGCCCGGCGGCGGCGTCGCGGCCGCCGCCTGAGGGCCGCCGCGGGGGAGGACGGAGGGCTTGGACGCCTCACCGAGGGGGCGGTCGGCCCGTCTCCGGCTCCGGTGGCGGGCGCGGAGGTGTCGCGCCGGAGGGAGCGGGAGGAACCTCGCCGCCGGGCGCGGAGACCGCGGGGCCCGAGGGCGGGGCCGGAGCGCCTGGGGGAAGGACGGGTCAGCCCACCTCCGCATACGTTCGCAGTTTGGCCGCGCTCCTCGTCGGTGACGTCGGTTGGGGGGCGGACGCCCCGTCGAACGCGCTTTGGACGGTCGGCGCGTGCGCAGACCCGCCCTGCGCCGCGCTCAGGCGGGGCGCACCTCGAGCAGCGCCTCGCCCGCATGGGGCACGGGGCCGCGCACCGTCACCTCCCGCACCGTGTCCGGCGTGCGGAGGCCGCGGGCGCGGCGCCAGCGCTCCCAGTCGAGCCCGGCGAGCGGGGCGAAGGTGGCGCGGCCGCGGCGCGCGGGCCGGCGCACGGTCGCGCCGGTGTTGATCGGGGCGATCTCGGCGAGGTCCCAGACCGGGCGCAGCAGGCGTTCGGTGTCGTAGACCTGCCACTCCGACCGATAGCCGAGCCGCTCCCGCGCGCGGGCGTTGCCGGCCCCGTGGCGCGGATCGACCCAGAAGAACACCCGCGCGTCGAGCATGGCGAGCCAGTCCTCGGGCGTGAGCCCGTCGTCGAGCACCGGGGCGAGCCGCGCGAAGGAGAGGGGCAAGTTGTCGGTCAGCACGATTTCGGTGCCGTCCGGGAGCCGCAGGGGAAGCGCCTGCGCGCGGGGCCGCCGGGGCAGGGTGCGGCCGACCCGCCGGGCGGCCTCGGCGGCGGGCAGGAGACCGTGACGCCGCACGCCCTCCTCCGCGCCCCGCATCGCCAGCCGGTGGAG
>CAZWWR010000240.1:0-3975 GCA_964637265.1 uncultured Jannaschia sp. | reverse complement strand
GACGCGCGGCGGCGCCCCGGGGGGCGGAGGCGCGCCACCGGCGCGCGCCCGGCGCCCCGAGCGCGTTTCAATCCGCGGTTGCGTGGTGATAGGTACGGGTCATGACGCGTCTCCCTCCCAAGCGGCGCTCCGCCCGATGACCGTCGCCGAGGAGTTCCGGGATCCGGAGATTCCGCCTGGCGAGATCACGGCGCTTCAGGTGGAGGCGATCGCCCGGCTGACGCCGGTGATGATGGTGGGCAACGTCGTGAACGTCGCCGCCACGCTCGTGGCGCTCGCCCTGACCTACCGGATCGGCACGGACGGGACGCTGTGGGCCGCCGCGGTGGTGCTCTACTCGAGCTGGATGCTGGCGTCCTGGCTGCGGCACCGCGGCAAGCCGTTCCCGCGGACGCTCTCCCCCCGCACGCGGACGCGCCTCGTGGTCTTCGCCACGATCCTGGGGGCGCTCTGGGCCTTCCTCGGGCTGGCGATCCTGCCGGAGGCGCCGCCGATCACGCAGGCGTACCTGATCACGATGTGCGCCGGGATGGTCGCGAGCGGCGCGGTCACGCTCTATCCCGTGCCCGCCGCGGCGCTGGCCTACGGGGGCGTGCAGACCGCGGCCTACCTGTGGGGCTTCTCGCTGACCGGGCAGGCGGTGATCTGGCCCTTCGCGGTGGTGGCGCTGATGTTCTTCATCGTGATCGTCTGGAGCGTGCGCCGCCACGAGCAGGTCTTCGTCTCGGAGTTCGTCACCCGCCGCCACCTCGACGCGCGCAACGTCGTGGTGCAGGAGCTGCTGGAGGAGACGCGCTCGGAGGCGGTCCGCCAGAAGCGCGAGGCGGAGGCCAGGCTCGCCCACGCCCAGCGCCTCGACGCGGTGGGGCGGCTCTCGGCCGGGATCGCGCACGACTTCAACAACCTCCTCGCGGCGATCATGGGCAACATCGAGCTCGCCCGCCTCAACGTCCGCGACGGGGAGACGGACGAGCTCCTCGGCTCGGCCCTCGCGGCGACCGAGCGGGGCGCGGAGCTGGTGCAGCAGATGCTGGCCTTCGGCCGCAAGGCGACGCTCTCGCCGGAGCCGCTCGAGCCGCGCGCCGTGGTGGCCGACCTCGGCTCGCTGCTCGAGCGGACGCTGCCGCCCTCGATCACCATCGAGACCGACCTCGCCGACGACGGCCGGCCCGTGCTCGTGGACAGCGCGCAGCTCAGGACCGCGCTCCTCAACCTCGTGCTCAACGCGCGCGACGCGATGCCCGACGGCGGCATGGTACGCCTCGCCACCTCCACCGTCCGGGTGGGCCCCGAGCACGAGGCGGCCGGCGGCGCGGAGGGGGTCGCGCCGGGCGGCTACGTGGCCTTCGAGGTGTCGGATGCCGGGGTCGGGGTGCCGCCGGAGGATCTGGAGCGGGTGTTCGAGCCCTTCTTCACGACCAAGGGCGTCGGTCAGGGGACGGGGCTGGGGCTCGCAATGGTCTACGGCTTCGCCCGCCAGTCGGGCGGGCACTGCACCCTGCGCAGCCGTCCGGGCGAGGGCACCACGGTGACCGTGCTGCTGCCGGTCTGGACGGGCGAGGCCCCCCGGAGCGAGCCCTCGGAGACCGGCGGCCGCCGCTGGGCGATGCCGCGCGGCCGCTCCGAGCGGATCCTCGTGGTCGAGGACACCGACAGCGTGCGCGACATGCTCGAGCGGCAGCTCCGGATGCTGGGCTTCGTGCCGATCACCGCGCCGGACGGCGCCACCGCGCTCGGGATGCTGCGCGGGGGGCTCGAGGTCGACATGCTGCTGACCGACCTCGTGATGCCCGGAACGCCGCAGGGGCCGGATCTGGCCGAGATGGCGCTCGAGGAGGGGCTGGTCGAGCGGGTGGCGTTCATCTCGGGCTATCCGAAGGGGATGCGCCCCGACGCCGACGGCCGCCTCGCCGACGTCCCCATCCTGCAGAAGCCCATCGGCATCGAGACGCTGAGCCGGACGATGCAGGAGACGTTGAGCCGGCCGGGCCGCCGGCGGACCTGACGCGCGGGTCGTGCGCGTCATAGGCAGGGTGCCTGCGGGGGCGCGATGCGCCACGAGGGACCGTGGCCTCCGTTCGACCCCGGGGCGCGGACGCGCCGGAAGGGACACGCCTCGCCCGTCTGCCCGTCACCGCACCCGCAGCGCCCGGACCCTGACCGCGGCCGGGCCGCGCCCATCGCCGGCGCATCCCCGGGATCGGGCCGCAAGGGTGGTGCCCGGCGTCCCTCCGGACGGGGGACCGCCGCGGAACCGGCGGCGCATGCGCCCGAAGCGTCAGCCCTCCTCGCCGGGCTCCCCCTCCCGCAGCGCGCCGAGCACCTCCTCGGTGTGCTCGCCGAAGCGCGGCGGGGCGCGGCGGTAGCTGACGGGGGTGCGCGACAGCTTCAGCGGATTGCCGATCAGCTCCACCCCGCCCCGGCCGACATCCTCCCGCGGCATGTCGATGCGCATCTCCCGCGCCGTCACCTGCTCGGTGCCGAACACGTCCTCCACGCCGTTCACCGGGCCCACCGGGACGCCGACGCCCTCCAGCGCGGCGATCACCTCGTCCCGCTCCATCCCCGCGAGCCGGGCCTCCAGGAGGGGGATCAGCGCCTCGCGGTTCTCCAGCCGCGCGGGGTTGGTGGCGAAGCGCGGCTCGTCGGCGAGCCCGTCCAGCCCGAGCGCGGCGCAGAAGCGGCGGAACTGCCCGTCGTTGCCGACCGCCACGATCACGTGGCCGTCGGACACGGCGAACACCTGATACGGCACGATCGAGGGATGCCCGTTGCCCCGCCGCCGCGGGACGGCGCCGGTGGTCAGGTGCGACACCCCCTCGTTGATGAGCCACGCCACCTGCGCGTCGACGAGCGCGAGGTCGACGTGCTGGCCCTCGCCCGTCCGGTCGCGGTGGCGCAGCGCGGCGAGGATGCCGACGCAGGCGTACATGCCGCACATCACGTCGGCGATGCCCACGCCCACCTTCATCGGCGCGCCGTCCGGCTCCCCGGTGAGGGCCATGATGCCGCCGAAGCCCTGCGCCATCAGGTCGTAGCCGGGCTTGTCGCGGTTGGGCCCCGTCTGTCCGAAGCCGGAGATCGAGCAGTAGACGAGCGCCGGGTGCCGGGCGAGCAGCGCGGCGTGGTCGAGCCCGTAGCGGACCAGCCCGCCCGGCTTGAAGTTCTCGATCACCACGTCGGCCTGCGCGGCGAGCGCGAGGGCCGCCTCCCGCCCCTCGGGCGTGGCAATGTCGAGCGCGACCGAGAGCTTGTTGCGGTTGGCCGACATGAAGTAGGCCGACAGGTCCGTCGGCGCGCCGTCGGGGCCCGTCGCGAAGGGCGGCCCCCAGGCGCGGGTGTCGTCGCCTCCGGTGCGCGGGTTCTCGACCTTGATCACCCGGGCGCCGAGATCGCCCAAGAGCTGCGTGCAGGTCGGCCCCGCGAGGATGCGCGAGAGGTCGAGCACGGTGATCCCGTCGAGCGCGCCGGTCATGGCTCAGATCCGTCCGTCATAGTCCTGCCTGCCGATCTCGGCGGAGATCACGGTGAAGCGGTCCGCGTCCAGCGCCTCCTCCAGCGCCGCACGCAGCTCCGCCCGCGAGGAGACGGACGCGCCGCGCCCGCCCAGCGCCCGCGCCAGCGCCGCGAAGTCCTGCCGGGCGAAATCCACGCCGTGGTTCGCGAGCTGGCGCTGGCGCTGCTTCATCTCGATGAGCGCGAGCGAGGCGTCGGAGAACACCACGACCACCGGCGCGGCGCCCGTCTCGGCCGCGGTGGCGAGCTCGCCCGCCACCATCAGCAGGCCCGCGTCGCCCGTGAAGGCCACCACCGGGCGGTCGGGCTCGGCCAGCTTGGCGCCGATGGCGAGCGGCACGGCGCAGCCCATGGTGCACAGGCCCGAGGACTGCAGCAGAAGGCGCGGGCCCGCGCAGCGCCACATCTGGCTGAGCAGGATGCGGTGCGCGCCCGAGTCGACGGTGGCCACCGCGTCGG